>JAOPVE010000290.1 GCA_025963185.1 Actinomycetes bacterium | reverse complement strand
TCAGCCATGCCACCGACCCTAACGACGCCCCCCGACGATTCCCCACACACGGAAGTGCGGTAACCGTGGCCGGTGGGAGCCGGTCGCGGTTACCGCACTTCGTGGTCGAGCGGTGGAGCGGGTACTACATAGCCGAGATCAGCTCGCCGTTCGAGGTGTCGCCGTCGAGGGACCAGAAGAAGGATCCGCCGAGGCCCTTGCTGCTGGCCCAGCTCATCTTGCCGCGGATCGTCGCCGGGGTGTCGTAGCTCCACCACTGGTTACCGCAGAACGCGTACGCGGTTCCGGCGAAGGTGCCGTTCGACGGGCACTTGGTCTTGAGGACCTTGTAGTCGTCGACGCCGGCCTCGTACGTACCCGGTGCCGGGCCAGTCGCCTTGCCACCGGGCGCGGCCTGGGTCACACCCGTCCAGCCGCGACCGTAGAAGCCGATACCCATCCAGAGTTTGCTGTCGGGGATGCCCTTGGTTTCGAGCTTGTAGATCGCTCCGGCGGTGGTGAACCGCTGGTGGGGGATCGCCGGCCACGTGTTCAGCGGCGAGTGCGGGTTCGTCGGGCCGGTCGGGTCCCAGGCGCCGAAGAAGTCGTACGTCATGACGTTGTACCAGTTCACGGCGTTGACCGCGGCGCCGCCGTAGTTGGCGAGGTCCATCTTGCCGCCGTCGGATCCGTCGGCCGTGATCGCCGCGGTGACCAGCTTGCTGCCGAACTTCGACCGCAGTGCCGAGAGCACGCTGCCGAACGAGTCCTTGCCGCTGGTGTTGCAGGTCAGGCCGCAGGCGTTCGGGTACTCCCAGTCGATGTCGATGCCGTCGAAGACACCGGCCCAGCGCGGGTCGTTGACCAGGTTGTAGCAGGACTGCGCGAAGGCGGCCGGGTTCGCCGCGGCCTGGGCGAAGCCGCTGGACCAGGTCCAGCCGCCGAACGACCACAGGATCTTGAGGTTCGGGTGCAGCTTCTTCAGCTTCTTGAGCTGGTTGAAGTTGCCGCGCAGCGCGCCCGCGTCCCAGGTGTCGGAGACGCCGTCGACGCTGCTGCCCGCGTCGTAGAACTTGTCGTAGTCGGCGTAGGAGTCACCGATCGCGCACTGGCCGTTGGTGACGTTGCCGAACGCGTAGTTGATGTGGGTGAGCTTGTTGGCCGCGCCGGACGTCTGGATGTTCTTGACGTGGTAGTTGCGGCCGTAGACGCCCCACTCCACGAAGTAGCCCATGACCTTGCCGTTGGGGGCCAAGGCGGGGGCGGCAGCCGGGGCGGCCGCGGGCTTCGCCGCCTGCGCGGCCGCGGAGGGGATGAGCATGCCGGCGCCGATCAGCGCTGCGGCAAGCATTGCCCCCGAAACTAAGAGCCTGCTTCTGCGAGTGTTCATCGTGCTCCTCAGGATGTGGGGATTCTGAGCCCGCGCAGACGAGGGCGGCTCCCGAGGCCGCGTGTCCGCACTCGCGCAATGTGAACTGGGTCTCACGGAACATAAGAGGTCTAGACCATAGCGGTCAATAGTCACCATGCCGCTAATACTGGTAATTAATCGGTTCAGGGACGGGGAAACGCCAGGTCAGCGCCGCCGCGGCCGAGCCAAACCGGTGTCGTACGCGAGGATCGTCGCCTGCACCCGGTCCCGGACCCCGAGCTTCGCCAGGACCGCGTTGACGTGCGTTTTCACCGTTCCGGTGGCGACCCCGAGGTGCTCGCCGATCTCCTGGTTGGACAGCCCGGACGCGATCTGGGTCAGCACCTCGCGCTCGCGCCTGGTCAGCACGCCGAGCACCGCCCCGTCGAGCGCCCCGACACCGCCCGCCCCGACATCGACCGCCCCGCCGGAGGGGGTTGCCGGATCGCCGGTCGCGTCCCGGGCGTAGGCCTGGATCAGGCGGCGGGTCACCGTGGGCGCCAGCATGCACTCCCCGGCGGCGACGATCCGGATCGCGCGGAGCAGGTCCGCGGGCTCGGCGTCCTTGAGCAGGAACCCGGACGCGCCCGCGCGCAAGGCCTCGAACACGTACTCATCGAGGTCGAACGTGGTGAGCACGAGCACGCGCGGGCCGCCGGTCCGGGCCGTGAGCAGGGCGGTCGCGGTCAGTCCATCCATGCCGGGCATGCGGATGTCCATCACGACGACGTCCGCGCCCTCGCTCGTCGCCAGCCGCACGGCCGCTGCCCCGTCGGCGGCCTCACCGGTCACTGTCATGTCCGGCTCGGCGGCCACGATCGCCGCGAAGCCCGCCCGCACCACCGGCTGGTCGTCGGCCACGATCACGCGGATCGCCACGGCGTCACCTCCGGGACGGTCCTGGTCGGAAGCCACGCCCGCACCGTACCGGCCGGATCCACCGACAGGCCGCCGCCGATCGCCGCCAGCCGGGCCCGCAGTCCCGCGACCGTGGGCCGTTTCGCCGCGACCGGCACACCCTCCACAGTGATCCGCAGGTAGCGGCCGTCGCCGTGCATGCTGACCTGCGCCGGGCCCGTGTCGCCCCCGGCGAGCACCGCGTCGACCAGCCGGAACGCGGAGACGTCGGCGTCGGGGGCGAGCGAGGGGAACTCGGCGGGCGCGTCCAGGGCGACCTCGCGCCCGTCCGACCGGTACTCGGCGCACAGCCCGGCGATCGCGGCGGCGGCGGCCTGCGGATCCCGGCGGGCCCCGTCGCCGTCGCCGCGCAGGCTGCCCAGCAGGTCGCGCATCGCGGCCAGACCGGCCCTGGCCTGGCCGATCACCGCGTCGAGTTGCCCTCGTTCCGCGGCCTCGACGACGGCCCCGGTCCTGGCGAGGACGTCCTCACGGAGCCCGGCCGCGATGCGGATCCGCTCGGCGTGCGCCACTGCCACTGCGTCCGCTGTGGCCGCACTGAGGGCGGATCGGTCCCGCTCGGCGACCCGGCGACGGCGGATCCGCGCCGTGAACCCGATCCCCCACCCGGCGAACAGGATCATCGAGCCGAGCACGCCCAGGAACGCCCAGGCACCGGCGATGGCCGCGGTGGTAGCGGGGTGGCCGTCGAGGGATCCGTCGCTGGCCGCGATCCTCACGAGCACTCCGCTCAGCGACCCGGCCGCGAGCGGGGCGGCGAGCCAGGTGGTCCAGCCGCGGCGGGCATAGGCCGCGACCGCGTACACCGCCGCCAGTTCGGTGCCCGCCCCGGCCGCGAACAGCCACGGCGACTGCGGAACGGCCTGCCCGGCGACCGCGGGCCACAGCCACGAGGTGGCCAGTACCGCGCCGAACGCGGCCCACGGGGCGGCTCGCCGCCACATCACCGGCAGGGCGTGCAGGATCAGGACCAGGGCATACAGCGCGGCGTCCGCGGTGTCGAGGTTCCAGGCCGGATCCGATTCGTCGGCGAAGATCGCGAACGTGACCGGCAGCAGTCCGAGCGCGACGGACAGCGCGACGTCGGCGAACCGCACCCGGGGCTCGCCGGGTCCGCGCCGGCCAGCGGCGCGCGCTCCAGCGACCGGGACCGCGGCCGTGACCCTCCAACCGCCACCCATCCGAGGACCGGCGGTGAGCGTGCCCCCGGCCGCCTCGGCCCGTTCCCGCGCGCCCGCGAGCCCGTGCCCGGACCCGAGCCCGGCGACCCCCGGCGCGGATCCGTCGTCGGTCACGGTCAGGACCGCGTGCCCGTCCGCGGCCTCGACCAGCACCTCGACGTTCGCCCCCGGCGCGTACCGGACCGTGTTCGTCAGCGCCTCACGGGCAATCATGCCGAGCACCTTCTCGACGCGCTCGGGTACCGGATCCGCCGAGACGGTGACGCGCTGGCCCAGGTCGGCGAAGCCGGTCGCGAGACTCGCGAAGCCCGTTGGGGAGACGGCGCTCTGGTCGGCGGGAGTGGACGGATCCGGCTCGCGCAGGACCGCGACCAGTGTCCGCAGGGTGTCGAGCGTTTCCTTGCCGGTCCGGGCCGCGAAGTCGAGGGCCTCGGCGGTGAGGCTGGGCTGGCGATCCGCGAGGCGCTGCGCGGCGCTGCCGGTCACGACGATCGAGGTGAGCAGGTGCGCGCTGACGTCGTGCAGTTCTCGCGCGAGTCGCCGGCGCTCGGTCACTGCCGCGTCCCGGCGTTCGGCCTCGGCGTCCGCGAGCTTCCCGGCGACGGCGGCCCGGGCGGCCGTCCACTTGCGGCGGCTGTGTCCCAGGGCCGCGACCAGCAGGTACACCACCGCGGCGCTGGTGATCGTGGCGCCGAACTCGCGGCCCCCGCCGTACAGGCGCAGGGTCACCGCGATCTGGAGCAGGAGACCCGCCCCGGCGGTGGCGAACACGATCCGGGTGCCCCGGCGGGCGCTCACCGAGTAGAGCGCGATCATGTCGGCGAACCCGGCGATGGCGAGGACGTCCGGGTGCGTGGCCAGGGATCCGAGGGCGATCGCGGCCACGGTCCCGGCGTACGCGGCGACCGGGTAGCGACGGCGGTACCCGAGCGCGATCCCGACGAGGACCGTCGCCACGGCATCGGCGATCAGCCCCGCGGTGTCCAGCGGATGGCCGGTCCAGCGGGCCAGTTGCGGAAGCAGGGCGAGCTGCGCGACGGCCAGGACGGCCGGCAGGGTCCACGCGCGCACGTATTCCATGGCAGCTCGACGATAGGGCGCCCGGTCCACCCACGGATCGCGCCGCCGGACGATCCCGTGCCTACCTTTCGGTAGAGCCGCAGCCGCTCTGACGGCTAGAGACTGTGCAGTGCCGTGGCGATCGCGGTGAGCTGGGCGGGAGTCGGCGGGCGCCAGCCACCGGTGTCGTCGGATCCGGGGCGGCGGACCACCCGGCTCGGCCGCCGTTTCGGCAGCGGGGCGGGCACGGCCTGGTCCGCGGACCGGGTATCGGACTTTCGCATCCTCGCAGGCTGACGCAGTGAACGCCCGTTCCGCAGCCCCGGGGACGGTGAGTCACACCGCGACGACGACCGGTTTCATCGAACTGAGCAGGTCGCCGATCTCGACGGCCTCGATCTTGTCGTTCGCGGTGAGGTCGAACACGGCCGTGGTGAGGACCTTGACGTTCGGCTTCAGGCTGCTGTGCTCGACGATGTCGCTGTAGGCGAAGGTGCCGTCCGTGTCGACGAGCGTGGGGAAGTCGCGGTTCTCGGTGGTCCACGTCGTGGCGTTGGAGATGAGCCAGAAGCGCGTCGCGGATCCGCGGTTCACGACCGCGAGGTTGACCATGCAGAACTTGCCGTTCTTGGGCGAGACCTTCTTCTCGCCGGTCCGGCCGATCGCGCCCGTGGTGCAGGTGGGAGCCGCGGTCACGGTGAACTCCAGGCTGTCGTACAGGACGGGCTGGCCGACCTTGCCGGTGGCGGGCGGCCGAGAGCGGTTGGGCAGCGAGGGCAGGTCCGGGATCGCGGGCATGCTGAACGACGGATCGGGCGCCGGTCCGCTCGCGGTGCCGCCCGTGCTACGGGACGCGCCGCGCATGCCGAGCGCGACGATGGATCCGCAGACCAGCACCACCAGCGCCAGCCCCGCGACCCCGAGCACGACGAACAGGGCGGTGTACGACTTCTTCGGCGCGGCGAGCGGCGGGGGCGGCACCGGGCCGTAGCCCTGGAACTGCCCTCCCGGGTACCCGGGGTAACCGCCGTACGGCTGCGTGTACTGCGGCGGCGCGCTCGGCGCAGGCGGCCCAGCCACCGGCGGCCCGGCGTACGGTGCAGCGGGGTAGCTCGGCGCGGCGGGGTCGCTCACTGCCTCGGGCCGCGCCCACGGCGATGGCGGATCCGGCGCCGTGCCGTCGGGTCCCGTGGTCATGCTGTCCTCCAGTGCGAGTGGCTCCCGCCGGAAGGTAGCCGACCCGCACCACTCGATCAGCCCGTACGTGCCGTGACCAGGCCGAACGACGTGGGCTTCACGCCGGGAAATACGGGGGCGAGACTGCCGTGACCGCAGCGCTTCTGGAGGATCTCGCCGATCACCGAGCGGTAGTCGGTGGTGCCCCGCAGGTCGCCGTCGACGAGCTTGGCCGGACCGAGGCCGGGCCACGATCCGTAGACCTTCTTTCCCCGGACCCCGCCGCCGAGCACGAACATGGCGTTGCCGTTCCCGTGGTCGAGGCCACGGGAGGCGTTCTCGCCGACCCGCCGACCGAACTCGCTCAGCGTGATGAGCGTGACCTTCGCGAGCCCGGCCGAGCCGAGATCCTTGGCGAACGCGGCCAGGGTGGCGGCGAAGTCGGCGAGGTGGGTGTGCATGCGCTGGCCGGTGGTCGCGGTCCCGAGATTCTCGTGCATGTCCCAGTCGCCGTAGTCGACCGCGGCGGTCATCAGCCCGACGTCGGCCTTGATGAGCTGGGCGATCGAGGACAGGCCGTTCCCCAGCTCGGTGTTGGGGTACGCGGCGCCGTTGGCCGGGGTGTACGCGGTGGCCGAGACCTCGGCGGTCGTCGTCAGGGCCGTGAGCGTGTTCGCCGCGGGGGTGGCGAGCAGCGGCGGCGCGTCCGCGTAGAGCTGACGCAGAGTGGCCGCCATCGGGGTCGAGGGCGTGTCGCCGGACATCTCGAAGCCGTCCACCGTGCGCAGTCCCAGCTTCGGAGCCGGACCGTTGAGGGACTGCGGCTGGAGCGATCCGATCGAGACGCCGTTCAGGGGCGAGCTGGCGCCCTGGACGCCGAGCATCCGGTCGATCCACCCGGTCCGGATCGACGTCCCCGGCGCCGCCCGTTCCATCGCCTCCATGGCCGCGAAATGCGATCGGGTCGGCGTCTTCTGCCCCACCGCGTGGACCGCCGCGAGCTTCCCCGCGTTCCACCACGGCAGCAGCGGCGCGAGCGCCGGGTGCAGGCCGAACATCGAGTTCCCGCCGATCAGCCGGGCCTTCGGCACCCCGATCGTCGGCCGCGCCTTGTAGTACGACGGATCCCCGTGCGGCACCACGGCCGACAGCCCGTCGAAGCCGCCCCGCAGCGAGACGACGACCAGCACGTCCCCGGTGTACCCGGGTGAGGCGTACGCGAGGGATCCGGCGAGCGAGTCCCCGGCGAACGCGGCGACCGCACCGGCGGCTCCGGCAGCGGCGGCCCGGCGGAGGAACCCGCGACGGGTCATCCCGGACTGGTACTCGGGGCAGGAGCAGGTCATTCGCGTCACCGGACCATGAACTCGGGGGAGCTGAGGACGAGCGCGACCAGGTACGGGAACTTCCAGTTCAGGGCGGCGTGGTTGCGGGCCAGCGAGGACGACGGGGTCTTGCCGAAGAACCCGGTCAGGGCGGATCGGTGCTCGTCGCTGAAGACCGATCCGGTGATCCGCGTGGTGAGCGCGTCGACCAGCCCGCCGAACGTCGTGGGGATCGCCGGGACAAGGTGGTCCAGAAGGGACGCCGGCCTGGTGAGCTGCTTGGGGTACCAGTTCCCGGCGAGCTGCATGTGCGAGTTCCAGCGGCTCAGGTACCCGTTCGAGGACGCCCAGGCGGCAGCCACGTCCGGGTAGCCGTTCGGCGGGGCCCAGTTCAGCGGCGCGTGGCCCGACCCCTGGAGGATCCAGAACAGCGCCTGAACCCCCTTGGTGCCGGCCGGGTTGTCGGTGGTGACCTGCTCCGGGCCGATCCCCAGCACCCGGATCGTCGCGACCAGATCCTCGAACGGCCGCCGGACCTTCTGCCCCTCCGAGGCGGCGAACTCCGCGGAGCCGAACAGCGCCCGCAGCACCGGCACGATCGCCGTCTTACTGGTCAGGTACACCGCGGCGAGCTTCTGCACGAGCGCGGGCGGCGGATCGTCCGACACGAACCGCAGGCACAGCTTCCGCGCGATCTGCCGGGCGGTCGCCGGGTGCATCGCGAGGTAGTCGAGCAGGTTCAGCGAGGCGGCCTGGCCCCCGGCGGCGGTCCTGTTGGCGTGCGTGAACGTCAGCACCCGGACCGCCCCGGTCGCGTGCCGCCTGCCGTCGTAGGCGTAGACGCCTCCGTTCGTGGTGGTCAGACCGGTGAGCAGCCGAGCCGCGTTCTTGACGTCCGCCTCGGAGTACACGAGCCCGACCGTGTGCAGTTCGAGCAGCTCACGGGCGTAGTTCTCGTTCGGGTGGGTCTTGGTCGAGGACCGGTTGTCGAGGTAGTTCAGCATCGCCGGGTGCCGCGCCGAGGCCTTGAGCATGTCGGCGAACCGCCCGAACGTGTGCGGCCGGATCACATGCAGGTCGTAGTCCTGCCGGTTGTCCCAGGTGCCGTCCGACGGGTTCGCCACGTTGAGGTGGTTCGACCAGAAGTCGGTCATCACCTCGAACAGTTGCCGCTCGCTCCACGCCGCCCGGACGATCGCGGCGTGCGCGACCTGCATCATCGCGTCCCACCCATGGGCCTTCATCAGTCCGGAGGAAACCCTGCGGCGGATCGTCGGGACGCTCGCGTAGATCAGCGGGTAGCGCTTGAGAACCGTCGCGCAGGCGCTGTCGTCGATGGTCCCGGGGCTGAGCTGGCGGTCCAGCCACGCGTGCGCGCCCAGGCTCCGGATCTCGGCCTCCGACTCGGCCGTCGGTCCGTAACTGGCCCGCCGGAGCAGGTGCAACAGCGGATCCGTCCCGGCCGCCGCGCTCGCCCTGGTGCCCGCGACTGTGGTGCCTGCGGCGGCTCCGGCGACGACCCCGGCGGCCGCGGCGAGCAGTCCCCGGCGCGAGGTCCGCGGAACGGCTGGCACGGAGTCCTCGAATGGCGGCACGAGAAACCTGTTCGGCCCGCCCACCCCCAGACTGAGCAAAACGCGAAAACCAAGTCCCCCTCCGCGAAGTGCGGCAACTCCGGCCGGTCCTGGCCGGTCTCAGTTACCGCACTTCGCAACGTGTGACGACCGCGCCGTGGGAGGGCCCGAGCCTCCCGCCGAAGTGCGGTAACTCTGGCCGGTTCTGGGCGGTCTCAGTTACCGCAGTTCGCGAGGGGGTGGTGGGGTGAGGGCTGTTGTTACTCGGGTTACCGCTGTGGTGGGGTCTTCGTGTTCCCAGATGCGGAGGACTGTCCAGCCCGCTTCGGCGAGGATCTGGTTGGCTCGGTGGTCGCGCTCGACGTTGCGGGTGAGCTTCGGGCCCCAGTACTCGCCGTTCACTCCGGGTGCGCGGCCGTGCTCGGGGCAGCAGTGCCAGAAGCAGCCGTCGACGAACACGGCCACCTTGGCCCTGGTGAACGCGAGGTCGGGGCGGACCCGTCCGCCGGGCAGGTCGAGCCGCATATCCACCCGGTACCGGCGGCCGGCGGCGTGCAGCAGCGAGCGGAGTGCCCGCTCGGGCCCGGTGTCCCGCCGGCGGATCCCGGCCATGTTCCGCGACCGCCCGGGCGTCACGGCAGGCGGCGACTTGGGCACCACAGTCGGCAGGGTCACCGGCGGTGGGGTCACCGGCGGCTGGGCTGAGCTGACCGGCGCGGCGGGATCGGGCACCCGGCCATTCTGCCGCGCACTGCGATACTCGCTGCGACCCGCCGATCCCGTCTGCCGGAGGTGCCCGCCGTGAGCGAGCTGAACGCCGTCGAGATCTGCGCCGGGGCGGGCGGTCAGGCGCTCGGGCTGGAGCTCGCCGGGTTCGGTCACGCGCTGGCCGTCGAGCTGGACTCCAACGCCGCGAACACGCTGGTGGCGAACCGTCCGCAATGGAGGGTCGCGGTGGGGGACGTGGCGGATCCGCAGGTGTGGTGCCCGGACGACTACGCCGGCGTCGACCTGCTGGCCGGCGGGGTCCCGTGCCCGCCGTTCTCGTTCGCGGGCAAGCAACTCGGGGCCACCGACGAACGCGACCTGTTCGCCTGGGCGGTCGAGCTGGCCGGGCGGATCCGGCCCCGGGCGCTCCTGCTGGAGAACGTGCGGGGGCTGTCGGCGCCCCGGTTCGCCGCGTACCGCCAGCACGTGGCCGAGCGGCTGGCCGAGCTGGGCTACTGGTCGCAGTGGCGGCTGCTGCATGCGTCGGACTTCGGCGTCCCGCAACTCCGCCCCCGGTTCGTGCTGGTCGCACTGGATCCCGAGGACGCCCGCTGGTTCCGCTGGCCGGATCCGCGGCCGCTCACCGAGACCGTCGGCAGCACGCTCGCCGGACTGATGGCGGCGAACGGCTGGCCGGGCGCGCCACGGTGGGCCAGCGGGGCCGCCGGGGTCGCGCCCACGGTCGTCGGCGGATCGAAGAAGCACGGCGGCGCGGATCTCGGGCCGACCCGCGCCAAACGGGCCTGGGCGGCACTCGGCGTGGACGGCCTGGGCATCGCCGACGAGGCACCGGACCGCACCACCCCGGCCGGGTACACACCCCGGCTGACCTGCGAAATGGTGCAGCGGATCCAGGGCTGGCACGACGATCCTCAGTACGCCTGGCACTTCACCGGGCGCAAGACGAGCCGGTATCGCCAGATCGGCAACGCGTTCCCGCCGCCGGTGGCCAGGGCGGTCGGCGAGTCGATCCGGATCGCATTGCGGCGGGAGGGGCTCGCCTCGGGCGCCGAGATCGGCGCGGTCCACCACGACCGGGTGTACTCGGCGCTGCGGGCGATCGCCGGGTTCGCCACGGCGGAGGAGATCGGCGCGCGGTCGGGCGAGAGCGGGCTGGTGGTCCGCGCCCGGCTGCGCCACCTCGCCCGCGACTTCGTGATCGACGAGAAGGACACCGAGGACGGCCCCGCCTACCGGATCGGCGAGTTCCGCGCCTTCACCGGCCAGGAGGACCACGAGCGGCACGCGCGGTTCGCGGACGGCCGCGCCAGCATCAGCTGACCGTGCTCAAGGTGTAGCGAAGCGCGCCGTTGGGCAGGACTTCGCCATGACCGTGCGATCCGTGGGAGTCGAGGAAGAGCTGCTGCTGGTCGATCCGGTGACCCGGCGGCCGTCCGCGGTGGCCGCGGCTGTGGTGCGGCACTCGCCGGATCCGACGGGGGACCAGCCTGGGGGAACGGTCGAATCCGAGCTCAAGCAGGAGCAGATCGAGGTCGACACGGTCCCGTGCGAGTCGCTGGAGGATCTGCGCGCCGAGATCCTGCTGGCCCGCAAGCGCGCGATCTCCGCGGCCGCCGCGGTCGGGGCCGAGGTGGCCGCGCTCGCGCTGACACCGCTGCCCAGCGCGCTGCACACCACCGCGAAGCAGCGGTACGCCCGGATGGCCCAGTTCTTCGGGATCCTCGAATGGGACTACCTCACCTGCGGCTGCCACGTGCACGTCGGGATGAACTCGCCCGAGGAGGCCGTGGGGGTGCTGGACCGGATCCGGCCGTGGCTGCCCGTCCTCCTGGCGCTGAGCGCGAACTCGCCGTTCGCCCAGGGCCGTGACACCGGGTACGCGAGCTATCGCGCGCAGATGGCCTGGCAGTGGCCGACGGCCGGTCCGTACGAGCTGTTCGGATCCGTCGAGGCCTACGACGGGACCGTCGAGGCGCTGATCCGGTCGGGCGCGGCGATGGATCCGGGAATGATCTACTTCGACGCCCGCCGCTCGGAGGCGTATCCCACGGTCGAGATCCGGGTCGCGGACGTGTGCCTGGACGCGGCGGACACCGTGATGATCGGCGGCCTGGCCAGGGCACTCGCCGAGACGGCCGCCCGGGAGTGGGCCGACGGGATCGCCCCCGGGCCGTGGCGTACCGAGGTGCTGCGCGGGGCGACCTGGCGGGCCAGCCGGTACGGCCTCGCCGACACGCTGGTCCACCCGTTGACCGGGCTCGCCGCGCCGGCCGCCGAGGTCGCCGGGGCGCTGCTCGACCACGCCGGTCCGGCGCTCGCCGACGCGGGGGATCTCGACGCGGTGCGCGACCAGGTCGCCGAGGTGCTGCGGCGGGGGAGCGGGGCGGTGCGCCAGCGGTCGGTGTTCGAGCGGTCCGCCCGGCTGGAGGACGTGGTCGCGGACGCCGTGGAGCGCACTTCCGCTCCGTAATCAGTCCCTCACACAAAGTTCTTGAATTGCCCGGTATTTGCTGGCGTACTCGTGGGTCTTGTACCCGTCCGTGACACACAGCGGGCCGATACACCGGCCAAGAGGAGTTCCCATGCGTCAGCACAGCTGGGCCTGATTCCCCCTAGCGGGAACGCTGCACGAATTCACCATCTGACCGCTCCGGCAATGCGCCGGTTCCCTTGCCATGCCTTCTGAGCAGGGAAAACAGTGCCGAACGGGGGTACCACTATGCGTGGCCGTACCTGGAGCTGAAGCAAGCAGAAGCGATAAGTAATTCTCCGGATCGGAAAGAAAGGGGCCCAACATGCGCGGTCGTACCTGGAGCTGAATTCACTGAACGAAAGACAATTGCCAGCACCCACGAAAGGGGACCCATCATGCGCGGTCGTACCTGGAGCTGAATAGCGAGCTGAATTCGAGGGCGGGACTCCATGCGGGGGTCCCGCCCTCGCCTTGTCGCCGTGTCACCGCCAACACCGAAGTGTGTGCCGTCGAACCGGCTATGACCGGCCTGGCGGCACACACTTCGGTGCGGTTGTGCGGGGGCTCGCTGTCGGGTCAGCTCACCGTGAAGGTGCGGCTCGCGCCGGTGAACGGGGTGATCGTGCCCAACAAGCTCTTCGAGTCGCCGTAGTGGACGATCCGGTACGTACCCGGCGGGGTGTCCGCGGGGATCGCCCAGGTGATCGTCGCGATCGAGTCAGCCACGCTGGACCGCGCCCACCGATAGATCGTGGACCAGTCGCCGTCGTCCGCTACGGAGACCCACTGGCCGTTGACCTGCTGCTGGACCTCCAGGAACGTGCCGCCGCGGTGCAGGTTGTTCTTCGGGTGACCGGTCCAGAACTCGGCCTTCGCGGTCTGGCCGCGCTGGTAGGTGAGGTCCGGCTGGGTCTTCACCGTGCCGAACGGAACGCCGCCCGGGGTGGTGTCGAAGACGACGCCGGTCTGGAAGTTGAGCTGCTTGTCGCTGAGGTCACGCGGGGTGCCGTCGTCCGCGGCGGCCGGAGTGCCCGACTTCATCGCCGACGCCAGCCCGGCGAACTCCTCCTGGTAGGCCGGCAGGGTCCAGCGGCCGAAGTGCGTGGCGCCGCCCTCGTAGTCGTTGACGTCGTACTCCTCCGGCGTCGCCACGTAGCCGGCGTAGGCGTTGGAGTAGCCCGCGATCAGCACGTTGTCGACCGAGGTGCCGACGGCCGCGGCGATCGTCTTGCGGATCCGCAGCCCGCTCACGATCGTCGCCTCGCCCGGGAGAGCGGCGAGGTAGAGGGACCCGATCCGGACGAGCTGGACCGGAAGCAGCTCCGGCGACCACGGGTAGGGCTTCGTCGTGCCGACCGCCAAGACAATCTCCTTGGGCGCCTGGCACTTCTTCAGCTGGTCGGAGACGTTGAACACGAACCCGCCGATCGCCGCGAGGAACGGGTTCGACTCGCCCTCGTGGACGAAGTCGAGCGCGGCGCCGTCCTCGGTGCTGCCGGCCGCGAACCCGGTGCCGAGCGCCGCGGGGCAAGTCGTGTGCTGCTGGCCGTCGCCGGTGTACTGCGGGGCGACCGTGACCTTCGACATGTCGGCGTACCGCATGCGGTAGTCCACGCCGGATCCGATGTCGGTGGCCGAGTTGTACGCCGTCGCCGCGGCCGCGTCCTGGCGCTCGCCGATGATCCGGGTGTTGTCGAACTCGTTCTTGGTGGGTCCGTCGGTCGGCTTGAGGTTGAGGTTCGGGCTCATGTCACCGGCGTTGGTCTGGGCGAACGCCGCGACGAACTTCGGCGACGACGGATCCCGGTACCGGACCCCCTCGCGGTCGTGCTCCCAGGCGTACTCGGCGTAGCCCTTGTTGTCGCCGCTGATCAGGGTGTTGGTGTTCGACATCGAGGTGCCGTGGGTGGCGAACCAGCTGATCAGCCCGACGTCCGTGCCGCCCTGCTTGAGCCGCATGACAGTCATGGCCGGGTCGATCCCGAGGGGGAAGTTGGCCTTGTCCGCCGCCGGATCCTTGTCGAAGGCCGGCCGCGATCGCTGGGCGCTGGCGTTGGTGAGCTGGCTGCGGCCCAGCGAGACCGTGCCCGGCTTGAGGTTGCCGTTGGCCTGGGTGACCGCGTCGACGATGCCGTCGACCTCGGCGTTGAACGTCTTCTCCTGGAAGCCAAGGACCGTGATGTTGTACATCGCGTAGTGGGAGAACCCGCCGGGGACGGCGTGCGTGTGGGTCGCCGTGATGAGCAGGTTGCGGTCGTCGTACGTGCTGCCGAACTTCGCGGCGAGCTTCTTGATGACCGCCTGCTGGACGGCCTGCATGGTGCCCTGGCTGTCGATGTTGACGATGGCGACGCGCTTGCCCGAGGCCTGGTCGGCGACGATGAAGGCACGGGCGCGCTGCCGCTGCTGGATCCCCGCGGTCTTCTGCGATAACGAGGCGTACCCCATCATCCCGACCTCGGCGGCCTCGCCGGTCATGTCGCCGATCCCGGTACCGACGAGGTAGCCGGTGGCTTGGGGGGCGGCCCCGGCTGGGCTCGGGATGGAGGCTGTCGCGAGTCCGCCGGCGACGAGGGCCGCGGCGGCAAAACCGGCGATGCGAGACGCAGGCTGGATCATGACGCTCTCCTGCCAGGAGGGTGGGGAAATGTGATCTGGCGCACATGATGTGGATCGCGGTCCGGAGCGTAACCAGCTGTTAACCGACGAGTCGAGACTTCTGTGAATTTTTCTCGCGTTTTGTGGCGGCGATTTTCGGGCTTGCCGGACATCGGGGCGGCCCGGTCACGCGCAGTGAACTTTCCCAGGTCGTGGTGCGTACCAGGAATAGGGGCTCTGACCAGCCCCGATGGCCCGGCGCCGCACCGCCGGCTTGATCGAAGGGGAGTGCCGCGCATGTACGACGAGCAACCACCAGCGGACGTCACGGACATCAGGCTCTGGCAGGACGCGCAACCCGTCCTCCGCCGCCATCACCAGGACGCGTTCCCCAACGAGCGCCGTTGCGCCTTCTGTCACGTCGACTGGCCGTGCCAGCCCCGGCTGTGGGCAGACCAGGCCGACCGGGCCTCGCGGATCCCCGTGGCGGTCCGCTGGCCGGGCTCCGCCCCGCGCTGACCGGGGGATTCGCGACGGCGGACGAACGGGTATCCGGAGCCTGAGGCGGCGTGCCTGCTTTTGTGCGGGTGTACGGCGTGGAACTCTGTTCACGCCCCCAAGTGCCCCAGGAGTTCGCGTGCTGCCCGAAGAGCGACGTCAGCGGATCGTCGAGTCGCTCGGCGAAAGCGGCCTCGTGCGCGTCGACGACCTGGTCCCCGAGCTTGGCGTGTCCGCCGAGACGATCCGCCGCGACCTCATCGCCCTGGAGGATCGCGGCGAGCTCACCCGCGTCTACGGCGGCGCCACCCGCAACCCCGGCGCCCGCGAGCCGGGGCAGGGCCGCCGGGACGTCGCGAATCCGCTGGCCAAGCGGGCGATCGCGCGGCTCGCGGCGTCGCTGGTCCGTCCAGGACAGACACTGATCTTCGACGTCGGCACCACGGTGCTCGAACTCGCTCGGGCGCTGCCCCGGGATCTGGCGGGCCAGGCGCTGACGAACTCTGGGTACGTGGCGATGGAACTCGCCCGGCGCCCGAGCCTGCATGTGCACCTGGCCGGCGGGGAGGTGCGGGCCGACGACCTGGCGTGCAGCGGACCCGAGACCGAGGAGTTCCTCGGCGGGTTCTTCGCCGACATCGCGTTCCTGTGCGCCGGCGGCGTCCACCCGCAGGCCGGGATCACCGACTTCTACCCGCGCGAGATCGCGGTGCGGCGGCACATGCTCCAGCGCAGCACCGAGCGGTACGTACTGGCGGACTCCTCGAAACTGGGGCGGGTCGCGCTGCGGCGGGTGTGCGAGGTCTCCGGAGTCAGCGCGGTGATCACCGACGCCGAGGCGCCCGGCGAGGTGGTCGACTCGCTGCGGGCGCGCGGGGTGCGCGTACTCGTCGCGCCGCTCGACGCCGTCGTTCCGGTCGCGGTGGACTCGGCGTCGGCCGGTGCCGATCCGCTGCCGATGGAGTTGCCGGTCCCGCACGCCCGCGCCGGATCCTGATCCCGTCACGCTTCCCGGGTCCACGTCGTTGCACCGGGTATCGCGTTCGCCCTCGGCGCCCCGCCGGTTCGCGATATCTTCCGGCTTCGGTCTCCTCCGCAAGACGGCCGCACGTCACGAGTGGTGACGGCGAGAACGTTCCTGACGGACGCCGGCTACGGCAGAGCGAGGTGACATGGCGATGGGACGGCGATCCCGAATGGTGGATCGTGTTGTCCCAGGCGAGTGGCCGTGTCCCCGAACCGCGCGCCGTGGCGTTGTAGGTTGGCGGATCACCATGCATCAGATGACGCACACACAAAGCGACCACAGCGCTGGGGCCGGGGCGGTGCCGAAGCTGGCGGGACGAGGTTTGTGATGTCGAGCGATGTCCAATTGCTCAAGGAAAGTCTGGCTCTGATCGAACCGGCGCACGACAAAGTCGTCGGCTACTTCTACGCGAAGCTCTTCGTCGAGAACCCGGGTGTGCGCGGCATGTTCCCGCTCACCATGGACCTCCAGCGCGACCGGCTCTTCCGCGCCCTGACCAGCGCCGTCCAGGGCATGGACCGGCCCGAGGTCCTCGTTCCGATGCTCCAGCAGTTAGCGCGAGACCACCGCAAGTACGGGGTCCGGCCCGAGCACTTCGCCGCCGTAGCGCGCGCGATGATCGGGGCGATCAAGGCCTACTCCTGGGGCGAGTGGACCGCCGAGACCGAGGCCGCCTGGCATCGCACCTTCACGCTGATCGCCCACACGATGATCGCCGCCGCCGACGAGGCGTCCGCCCAGCCTCCCTTCTGGACCGCCACCGTCGTCTCCCACGAGCGGCGGACCGACGACATCGCGGTCCTGCAACTGCGGCCCGACCAGCCGTATCCCTACGAGGCCGGGCAGTACACGACGCTGGAATCGCCGCGGGTGCCCCGGGTGTGGCGGTCGTACTCGATCGCGAACGCGCCGCGCCGGGACGGGCTGCTGGAGATCCATGTCCGGCAGGTCGGCGCGGGCTGGGTGAGCGGGGCACTGGTCCGCCACCACCAGCCCGGTGACCAGGTGCGGCTCGGTCCGGCCCGGGGTGCGACCGTGCTCGACCGCGAGTCCACGAGGGACGTCGTGTGCGTCGGCGGCGGGACCGGGCTCAGCCCTATGAAAGCCCTGGTGGACGACGCGCGGCGGTGGAACTCGGCGCGCCGCCTGCACCTGTTCTTCGGGGTGCGGCGCCGCGAGGACCTCTACGACGTACAGGCACTGCAGGCGCTGACCGTGCGGTATCCGTGGCTGACGCTGACGACCGCGGTCTCCCACGATCCGGAGTACCCGGGAGAGCAGGGCAGCCTCCCGGACGTGGTGGCCCGCCACGGCGACTGGCAGAACCACGACGTCTTCGTCAGCGGATCCCCGGACATGATGCGGGCCACCGTGGCCCGCTTCCGCGAGCTAGGAGTGTCCGCCGACCGGATCCGCTACGACGTCTTCACCGACTCGCTGTACTGACCGCTCCTGCATCCACGGCCCAGGCTCGCCCGGCTGCCCGGGTCCTGATTGGCCTGTGGCGCGCTCCGGCCGAAGTGTGTGCCTTGGCGCCGGTCAGGGCCGGTCTATCGGCACACACTTCGGGTCCTCTCGCGGCCTCGGGTCTTCGGGGGTCCGGGGTGCGCGCGGCTGCGAGTAGGCCCGCGGGTGGGCCGGTCAGGCGTGTTTCCGGACCTGGACGATGCGGAACCGGCCCGCCACGTACGCGCCATCCGTGAGCGACGAGTTGGCGGCCGCGTTCGCCCCAGTGGCGTGGAAGTCGGAGAACGCGGCGGACTGATTGACGTACACCGCCCCGGTCAGGTTTTCCGACAGCGCGACCCCGGCGTCCTGCGCGGCCTCCTCCATCTCGGCGAGCACCGCCGGATCGGCCGAGTACACCGAGGCGGTGATCGCCCCTCGCTGGCCCGTGACCTCCCGGAACAGCTCGATGCTGTGGGCCGTCGAGGCGGTCTGGACCGCGAACGCGACCGGCCCGAAGCACTCGGCCCCGAACACCTCGCGGCGTTTGGCGTCGACGGCGACGATCGCGGGGGTACGGATCACGGCGTTCGGGAACGCCGGGTGTGTGATCGCATGCGAGGCCAGTACCGGATCCCCCAGGGACGGCGCCCGGTCGAGCCTTGCCACCACGTCGTCGCTGACGATCGCCCCGAGGATCTCCACGGCCCGCTTGTCGTCGCCGAGCAACTGGCCGACCGCCGCCGCCAGATCCGCGGTGACCTCGTCGAACGTCTTCGGGCCCGCGTCGGTGGCGATGCCGTCGCGCGGGATCAGCAGGTTCTGCGGCGCCGTACACATCTGCCCGGAGTAGAGGGACAGCGAGAACGCGAGGTTGGCGAGCATGCCCGCGTAGTCGCTGGTGGAGTCGACGACGACCGCGTTCACCCCGGCCTTCTCCGTGTACACCTGGGCCTGTCGCGCGCTGGCCTCCAGCCACTCGCCGAACCCCGTGGACCCGGTGAAGTCGATGATCCGGATCTCGGGCCGCAGCGCCAGATCCGCTGCCAGCTTCTCGCCCTCCCGCTCGGCGGCGAGCTGGACGAGGTCGGGATCGAAGCCGTACTCGGCGAGTACCTCACGGGCCACTTCGACGCTGATCGCGAGGGGCAGGACGGCCCTCGGGTGCGGCTTGACGATCACGGAGTTGCCGGTCGCGAGGCTGGCGAACAGCCCGGGGTAGCTGTTCCAGGTGGGGAAGGTGTTACAGCCGATGACCAGCGCGATCCCGCGCGGGACCACCGTGAACCGCTTCTCCATCACCAGCGGCCCGCGCCGCCCGGCGGGCTTCTCCCAGCGGGCGCGCTCGGCGTGCCGGGTCATCTCGGCGTAGGCGTAGGCGACGGCCTCCAGCGCCCTGTCCTGCGCGTGCGGTCCGCCGGCCTGGAACGCCATGCCGAACGCCTGGCCGCTGGTGTGCATGACCGCGTGCGCGATCTCGATGCTGCGCCGGTGCAGCCGTTCGAGGATCTCGATGGAGATCGCGGCGCGTGCCTCGGGCCCTGCGTCGCGCCACGCGCGCTGGCCGGGCTGGGCGGCGGCGATCAACTCGTCGGGGCTGTGGTGTGGGTAGGTCACGCCCAGCGGGAGGCCGTACGGGGAGCGTTCGGTGCCCTGGCTGCCCTGTGCATCTGTGCTGGTCAGGCGGGCTTCGAAGGCGCGGCGGCCCTGCTCCGCGGCTTCCTCGGGCTGTTCCTTGATCGACTCGGGGAAGTGGCTCCAGAACTCTCTCGTCCGGATCGCCTCGAGCGCACGGTCGAGGGTCGGGCGGTGCTGGTCGATCAGGCTCTGGACGGTCATGCCAGCTCCTCGATGTGTCACCGGTGAACGCTCTGTGCGATCCACTGTCATCCACCGAACTCCGCGCGGCAAGGGCCATCGCCCGCCCTGTGGATATCTCGCCCGGTGCTGTCCACAGGCTCGCGTGGGCTCCTTGCGTGCTGTCCGGTCCGCACGGGATAGTCCGAGGACGAGCCGAGTCGGGGGGAACCGTGCCGTTGATCCGCGTGCCGCGCCGCCGGGTGCAAGGTCACCTGGCGATGCTCGCCGTGACCTGCGGGGTGCTCGGCGCGGCGGTGATCGCCCCGGTTGGCGCGAGCGCCGAGGTGGCGGCGCTGGTCCCGCGATCCGGTACCGGCGATGGCACGTACCTGGTCCAGCTGGCCGACGAGCCGGTGGCGAGCTACCAGGGCTCGATCCCCGGGCTGGTGTCCACTCGTCCCTCGGCGGGCGCCAAAGTGGATCCGGCCGCGCCGAACGTGCGCAGGTACCTCGGGCACCTGACGAGCCGCCGCGACGCGGTCCTGCGGGCCGTGCCGGGCGCCAGGAAGCTCTACGACTACAACTACGCGTTCGCGGGGTTCGCCGCTCACCTGACGGGCACCCAGGCCGCCGCGCTCGCTCGCGCGCCGGGGGTCGCGACGGTTACCAAGGACGAGATCCGCCATCTGGACACGATCAGTACGCCGTCGTTCCTCGGGCTGACCGGTCCGACGGGTGTCTGGGAGCGGCAGACCGGCGGTCCGGCCGGTGCGGGCGACGGCGTCGTGATCGCCTCGATCGACTCCGGACTGTGGCCCGAGAATCCCAGCTTCGCCGCACACCCGGTGACCGGCAGCGACGCCAAGGTGCGCAAGCACTTCCGTGGCACCTGCGACGCCGGCCTCGAAGCGCCGTCGTTCACGTGCAACAACAAGGTCGTCGGCGGCCGGTACTACGTGCGCGGCGTCGGGCCGGACAACATCGTCCGCGCCGAGTACCTCTCGCCCCGCGGCTACAGCAGCCACGGATCGCACACGGCCGGCATCGCGGCGGGCAACCACGACGTCCCAGCGGTCGTCGAGGGCCACGACCTGGGCAGCCTGTCCGGCATGGCCCCCGCGGCCCGCATCGCCGTCTACAAGGTCTGCTGGATCGTCGACGACAAGGGCGACGACCGGTGCGCGACCTCCGACAGCGTCGCCGCGATCGACCAGGCCGTCGCGGACGGCGCGGACGTCATCAACTACTCGATCAGCGGATCCCGCACCTCGGCGGCCGATCCGGTCGAGCTGGCGTTCTTCCGGGCAGCCCAGGCCGGCGTCTTCGTCGCCGCCTCCGCGGGCAACAACGGGCCGAGTGTCACCACGGTCGGCCACAACAGCCCGTGGGTGACGACCGTGGCGGCGGGGACCCACGATCGATCCGCGAGTGCGTCGCTCTCGCTGGGCAACGGCCAGAGCTACACGGGCGTGGGCATCGGGGCGGCCGTGCCGAGCTCTCCCCTGATCCTCGCGAAGGATGCCGGGCGAGACGGGGCTCCCGCGAACGAAGTCGCGCTGTGCTTCCTCGGGCGGCTCGATCCGGCCAAGGTCGCCGGGAAGATCGTCGTGTGCGACCGCGGCACCAACGATCGCCCCGACAAGAGCCGGGAGGTCCGCGACGAGGGCGGCGTCGGCATGATCCTCGCCAACGTGTCCTCGGCGTCGCTCAACGCGGACATCCACTACGTCCCGACGATCCACGTCGACCAGACCGCGGGCGCGGCGATCAAGGCGTACGTGACGGGTACGGCCAGCGCGACGGCCCAGTTCGCGCCCGCCGTGGTGGGAGGCGGGGCACCCGCGCCCAAGGTGGCCGCGTTCTCCTCCCGTGGCCCGGCGCTGGCCGGCTCCGGTGACCTGCTCAAGCCCGACCTGATGGCGCCCGGCGCCGACGTGCTGTCCGCGGTCACGCCGCCCGAGGACAAGGGCCGCAACTGGGACCTGGAGTCCGGATCCTCGATGGCTGCCCCGCACGTCGCCGGCCTCGCCGCGCTGATCGCCGGGAAGCGGCCGAGGTGGTCCCCGATGGCGATCAAGTCCGCGCTGATGACCTCCGCGGTCACGACGGACAACACCGGTCAGCCGATCACCACCGACGCCGGCGGCCTCGCCACCGCGCGAGACTACGGCGCCGGGGAGGTGAATCCGTCCCGCGCGTTCAACCCCGGGCTGGTCTACGACAGCGCCCCGACCGACTGGAACCGGTACCTGTGCGCGCTGGGCGAGCGTCCGGTCGGCGCTGCCGAGTGTGGTCCGGCGGGCGATCCGAGTGATCTCAACGGGCCGTCAATCGCGATTGGAGCGCTGCCCGGGGTCCAGACCGTCACCCGCACGGTGACCGGCGTCGACGCGCACATCCGCACCTACACCGCCGACGTCGACGAGCCGCCGGGCGTGGACGTGACGGTCAGCCCGCCGCATCTCACGGTCCGGCCCGGCGAGCGGGCGAGCTTCACGGTGACGATCAACCGGGTGTCCGCGCCGTTCGAGGAGTACGCGTTCGGATCCCTGACGTGGAAGACCAAGGGCCATAGCGTGCGGAGCCCGATCGCCGTGCGCCCGGTCGCGATCGCCGTTCCGCAGCAGCTCGCCG
Organism: Actinomycetes bacterium; assembly: GCA_025963185.1. Lineage (GTDB taxonomy): Bacteria > Actinomycetota > Actinomycetes > Mycobacteriales > Cryptosporangiaceae > RYN-140. The sequence continues at coordinate 9,223 of JAOPVE010000290.1, read as the reverse complement.
GGTCGGGCGCCGACGGATCCGTGGACCTCCCGGTCGCCACCGGCTACGACGGCGACCTGCACGCGTCGATCACCGGCCTGGTGCCGTCCGCGACCTACGCCGCCACGCTCAGCGATCCCGTGGGCGCGCCGTTCCCCACCACCGCCCCGGTCCAGACCGCGCACACCGCCAAGTTCACGATCAGCGTCCCCGCCGGCACGAAGCTGGAGAGGTTCGCGCTGTTCGACGGAGACCACCCGGCCGGATCCGACGTGGACCTGTTCGCCTACCGGGCCGGCACGAAGGCCTCCGTCGGGGCCAGCACCGGCAAGTCCGCCGAGGAGCGGATCGACCTGGCGAACGCGTCCGGCTCGTACGACGTGTACGCCGAGCTGTATTCGATCGGCGGCGACCGCACCTCACTCGATCTCACGCTGCACGTCTGGTCGCTCGGCGGGGACGCGGCCGGGAACGTCATCGTCGATCCGGCTGTCCAGCCCGTGCTGGCCGGGGGCTCGACCACGGTGAAGGTGCGCTGGTCGGGGCTCGATCCGGCCCGGCGCTGGCTCGGCCGGGTGGCGTTCACCGACGGCGGCACGGCGACGGGCGCGACGGTGATCCGCGTCGACAGCTGACCCCGACCCCCGCCCGGGCCCGCCCGCCGACGCTCAACCGCCGGCCCCGCCCGGGCCGCGGGCCAGGGACCTTGTCCAACCTCCGCTGGACCCAGTCACCCAGGGCCCCCGAACAGCCGCCAGACCAGCGGATACGATGTTCACGCGAGCCGTCCGCGGCCCGTCGGGGAGCTCGGGTCAGCCGGGCTGAGAGGGTGGCCAGCCGCGCCGCCGACCCGTAGAACCTGCACTGGGTAATGCCAGCGGAGGGACCTGCAGTACCCCCTGGCGCCCCGTTCTCCGGAGGCTCCGACCACCCATGACCCTCAAGCACTGGGCTGCGGCCGCCGCGGTCCTGCCCCTCGCCGCACTCGCGGCCTGCTCGACCAGCGCCAGCAGCACCAACAGCGGCAGCGGGACCAGCAAGAACGTCGTCCTCGTTACCCACGAGTCGTTTGCTGTCTCCGACAGCGTGCTCGCCGCCTTCCGCAAGCAGACCGGCATCAGCGTCAAGGTGCTGCGCTCGGGAGACGCGGGCGCGGCGGTCAACCAGGCGATCCTCACCAAGGGCAAGCCTCAGGGCGATGTCTTCTTCGGCGTCGACAACACGTTCCTATCGCGCGCGCTCAAGGAGAAGCTGTTCACGGCGTACGACGCGAAGGGCGCGGGGACGATCCCGGCGCAGTTCGTGCTGGATCCGCAGCACCGCGTCACCCCGATCGACTACGGCGACGTGTGCGTGAACTACGACAAGAAGTACTTCACCGAGAAGAAGCTGGATCCGCCGCAGACCTTCGCGGATCTCGCCAAGCCGGCCTACAAGAACCTGCTGGTCACCGAGAACGCCGCCACCTCCTCGCCCGGACTTGCCTTCCTCCTCGGATCCGTCGCGAACCTCGGCAAGGACGCCGCCCCGGCGTACTGGAAGCAGCTCCAGGCCAACGGCGCCGAGGTGGTCGACGGCTGGGAGGAGGCCTACAACAGCCGGTTCTCCGGAGCCTCCTCGGGCAAGGGGGACAAGCCGCTCGTCGTGTCGTACGCGACGAGCCCGGTCGCCGAGGTCGCGTACTCGAAGAAGAAGCTGACCGAGGCCCCTACCGGCGTCGCCACGGGCACCTGCTTCCGCCAGGTCGAGTTCGCCGGGCTGCTCAGCGGGGCCAGGAACAGCGAGAACGGCAAGAAGCTGATCGACTTCCTGATCAGTCCGCCGTTCCAGCAGGACATGCCGATGCAGATGTTCGTCTCGCCGGTCCAGCCGGGCACGAAGGTCCCCGAGGTGTTCTCGACGTTCTCGGTGAAGGTCGGCGAGCCCAAGACCGTCTCGGCGGACGACATCGCGGCGAACCGTGACCAGTGGATCAAGGCGTGGACGCAGGCCATGGTCCGGTGATGTGATCTCCGATCCCGCTGGGGCGATCCGGCGGGCGGCGCTCCTCGCGCTTCCCGTCGGGTTCCTCGGCGTGTTCTTCGCCTACCCCGTCGCCTCGATCGTCGGGCTCGGCCTCGCGCACGGGGTCCCGGATCTCGGCCAGTTCCGCGGAATCCTCTGGTTCACGGTGTGGCAGGCCGCCGTCTCGACCGCGCTGACCCTCGCGCTCGCGCTGCCCGGCGCGTACGTGTTCGCGCGCCTCGACTTCCCCGGCAAGTCGCTGCTCCGGGCGATCGTGACCGTGCCGTTCGTGCTGCCCACGGTGGTCGTCGGGGCGGCATTCCTGGCGCTCGTGGGTCCGGACGGGCTGCTCGGGATCCGGCTGGACCGCAGCGTCCCGGCGATCCTCGTGGCGCACGTGTTCTTCAACTACGCCGTCGTGGTGCGGGTGGTCGGCGGACTGTGGTCGCACCTGGATCCGCGCCAGGAGGAGGCCGCGCAGTTGCTCGGCGCGAGCCGCGTCCGCGCCTGGATCGCCGTGACCCTGCCCGCCCTCGCCCCGGCGATCGGCGCGGCCGCGCTGCTGGTGTTCCTGTTCACGTTCACGTCGTTCGGCATCGTGCAGATCCTCGGCGGGCCGCGGTTCGCCACGGTCGAGGTCGAGATCTACCGGCAGACCGCCCAGCTACTCGACCTGCGTGCGGCGGCCGCGCTGTCGATGCTGCAGTTCGCGGTCGTCAGCGTGCTGCTGCTCGGCCAGGCGTGGCTGGGGCGGCGGCGGGAGTCGATGTTGTCGCTGGTCGCGGCGTCGTCGGCGGTCCGGCGGCCGCGCGGAAAGGGCTGGTTCGTGCTCGCCGCGAACCTCGTGGTCATGCTCGTGCTGCTCGTGACCCCCCTCGCGGTGCTCGTCGTCCGGTCGTTCGCGGACGGCCTCGGCGCGTACCGGGCGCTCGGCCAGAACGACGTCCGCAGCACGCTGTTCGTCCCCGCGCGAGACGCGATCGGCTGGTCGCTGGCCTACGGATCCGCCGCGACCGTCATCGCGCTCGTCGTCGGCGGGCTCGCCGCGGCCGCCATGACGCGCCGGGCCGGCCGCCTGACCAGGGCGATCGACGGGCTGCTCATGCTGCCGCTCGGCGTCTCGGCCGTGACCGTCGGCTTCGGATTCCTCGTCACCCTCGACACCCCGCCGCTCGACCTGCGTTCGTCCCCGCTGCTCGTGCCGCTGGCGCAGGCGCTCGTCGCGGTGCCGTTCGTGGTCCGGACGGTCCTGCCCGTGCTCAGGGCCGTCGACGCGCGCCTGCGGGAGGCCGCGGCGGTGCTCGGCGCGTCCCCGTGGCGGGTGTGGCGCGAGGTGGACCTGCCGATCGCCTGGCGCGCACTGCTGGTGGCGGCCGGGTTCGCGTTCGCGATCTCGCTCGGCGAGTTCGGCGCGACCGTGTTCATCGCCCGCCCGGACACCCCGACGGTGCCGGTGGCGATCTTCCGGCTGCTCGGGCGGCCCGGCGAACTCAACTATGGGCAGGCGATGGCGCTGAGCACGATCCTCATGGTGCTGTGCGCGGGGTCGCTCCTCGCACTGGAACGGGTGCGCCTCGGCCGCTCGGCGGAGTTCTGATGCTGCGGATCGAGCACGTCACCGTCTCCTTCGGTGCGCACCGGGCGCTCGACGACGTCAGCCTCGCCGTCGCCGACCACGAGATCGTGTCCGTTCTCGGACCGAGTGGCAGCGGCAAGAGCACCCTGCTCCGAGTGGTGGCGGGGCTGCAAAACCCGTCCGCCGGATCGGTTTTCCTGGCCGATCGAAACCAGCACGGCGTGCCCCCGCACCGGCGCGGCGTGGGGCTGATGTTCCAGGATCACGCGCTGTTCCCGCAGAAGGACGTCGCCGGAAACGTGGCCTTCGGACTGCGGATGCGCCGCGAACCCAGGCACCGGATCGCCGGGAAAGTGGCCGGACTACTCTCCCTCGTCGGCCTCCCGGACGCCGGGCCACGCCCGATCGCCGAGCTGTCCGGCGGCGAGCAACAGCGGATCGCGCTCGCCCGCGCACTGGCCCCCGAACCCCGCCTGCTGATGCTCGACGAGCCACTGGGCCAGCTCGACCGGACTCTCCGCGAGCGGCTCGTCACCGAGCTGCGGCAGCTGTTCGTCCGGCTCGGCACGACCGTGCTCGCCGTGACCCACGACCAGGGCGAGGCGTTCGCGCTGGCGGACCGGGTCGTCATCATGCGTGACGGCCGGATCGCCCAGGACGGATCCCCTCAGGACGTCTGGCAACACCCCGGATCCGAGTTCGTCGCGCGCTTCCTCGGCTTCGCGAACGTGGCGCGCGCGAAGATCACGGCCGGAGTCGCCCACACCCCGTGGGGGCCGGTCGCCGTACCCGGGGCGCCAGACGGCGAGCACCCGCCAGACGGCGAGCACCCGGCGGACGGCGAGTACCCGGTGCTGATCCGGCCCGGGGACGTGCGCCTCGATCCGGACGGCCCGATCGACGCCACCGTCGCCGCCCGCACCTTCCGTGGCGATCAGGTGACGCTGCACCTCACGCCGGAGTCCGGCCCGCCGATCGAGTGCTCGGTGCCGCTGGACTCGGCGCCCTCGCCTGGCGAGGGAGTCCGCGTCTGCCTGACGACAGCGCAGGCGCTACCCGAGTAGCTCGTCAACGTAGCACCAGCGCCACGCCTCGCCCGGCTGCGCGGACTGCATGACCGGGTGCCCGGTGTCCTCGAAGTGCTTCGTCGCGTGCCGCCACGGCGAGGAATCGCAGCAGGCCACATTCCCGCAGGTCAGGCATACCCTGAGATGGACCCAGTTGGTGCCCAGCTTCTCGCACTCGGTGCACCCGTCGAGCCGCTCCGGCTTGGCCTCGCCCGCCGCGGCCAGGTGTTCGCACGTTCCCATCGGATGCCCTCCCGTCCCCGGCCGGAATTCTGCCCGCGACATCGGGGTTGCCGCGCATGCCGGACGCTACCCGGCGGGCCCACCGGGGCGCGGCAGCCGGGCCTGCCAAGCTGCACTCGGCGGAGGAGGGGTCGATGGGACACGCGAACACGGGAGTGGCGGCATTCGGGCTGCTGATCGCGGCACTGGCGCTGGCCGGGCTCTCCCGCAAGCTGCGGGTGTCCGCCCCGGTCGTCCTCGTGGTCGCCGGGATCGTGGTCTCGTTCGTGCCGCACCTGCCGAACTACACCCTCCGCCCGGACATCGTGCTCGCGCTGTTCCTGCCGCCGCTGCTGTACTCGGCGTCGCTGGAAAGCTCGCTCATCGGCTTCCGGCAGAACCTGCGGGCGATCGGGTCGCTGTCGGTCGGGCTCGTGCTCGCCACCACGGTCGCCGTCGGCTTCGCTACCCACCTGGTCTTCCCGGCCCTGCCGCTGCCCGCCGCGTTCGCGCTCGGCGCCATCGTCGCCCCACCGGACGCCGTCGCCGCCGCCGCGATCGGCCGCGAACTGGGACTGCCCAGACGCCTGCTGCGGATCCTCGGGGGCGAGAGCCTCGTCAACGACGCCACCGCGCTGACCGTGTACCGGGTCGCGCTCGCCGCGGCCACCGGATCCGGCGTCACGCTCCTCGGCGGGGTCGGCATGTTCCTGCTCGCGGCGATCGGCGGAGTCGGCGTCGGGCTGGTCGCCGGGTACGCCTTCCAGTTCGTCCGGGAGCGGATCGGCGAGTCCGTCATCGAGAACGCCTTCAGCCTGATCACGCCGTTCGCCGCGTACTTCGTCGCCGAGCAGATCCACGCCTCGGGCGTGCTCGCCGTGGTCATCACGGGCCTCTACCTGGGCCATCACGAGGCGAAGACCAGCTACGCGGCCCGCCTCGAAGCCCGCGCGCTCTGGCGGATGGCCGACTTCCTGCTCGAATCCGTCGTGTTCCTGCTGATCGGCCTCCAGCTACCCACGGTGATCCGGGGGCTGTCGAAGTACTCGGTCTCGACCGTCCTGTGGACCACCGGGGTGGTGCTGGCGATCGTGATCCTTATCCGGATCGTCTGGGTGTACCCGTTCACCTACGGCCCGCGGTGGCTGTCGCCGCGGATCCGCAGCCACGAACCGCCGCCGACCTGGCAGGGCGTGGCCGTCGTGTCGTGGGCCGGAATGCGCGGCGTGGTCTCCCTGGCCGCCGCGTTCGCGCTGCCCGAGTCGTTCCCGGGGCGACCGCTGATCCTGTTCATCACGTTCGCGGTGGTCCTCGGCACGCTGGTCCTGCAGGGCTTCACGCTGCCGTGGCTGATCCGGACCCTGGACGTGAAGGCCGGCGACGAGGAGTACAAGGACCGGCTCTCCGAGGCGTCCGCCCAGCACAGGGCCGCGAACGCCGCCATCGAGCGGCTCGACTCGATCGTCGCCGAGGAAGAGCCCGGTCCGCCGCCCGAGGTCGTGGACCGGCTCCGCGCGATGACCGAGTTCCGCCGCAACGGGGCCTGGGAGCGCCTCGGTGGGGCGTCCGGCCCGGACGGCGGCGAGACCCCCTCGGCTGCGTTCCGGCGGGTCCGCCAGAACCTCATCAGCGCCGAACGGGACGTCTTTCTCGCCCTCCGCGACGAGGGCCGCCTCGACGACGACGTGCTCCGCCAGATCGTCTACGAACTCGACCTCGAAGAGGCCATGCTCGACTGGCGCAACTAGCGCCCGTCCCGCGAGCGCCGGCGGCGGGTGTAGTAGGCGTTCGCGCGAACGGCACCACCTTCATGACCAGCCGCCGGGCCGCCCGCGTGCCCGCCATCCGGGCGAGGGCCAGCGCGAGCGCCCCGACAGATCCGCCACCGGGTTTGAGCAGTTCGTGTTTTACCGGCGCTAGCCGCCGGGCCCGGGCGGGGGCGGGTATGGGGGCATTCATCGGCGGTCCGGCTATCAACCGGCCGGGCCGATCGAGCGGACCAATGGGGCAGATGGCGGGTTCGATTCACGCTGGGTGGCCTGGCCCGGGCACTATGGGGGCGTGGTCGATGAGCGCGCAACGCATCCACGGGGCTGGCGCATGCAGAGCCGCCGCGTCCCGGCGGTCATCGCGGCGCTCGCAGCCGCATATGGGCTGGTCAGCATCACCGCTGCCCTCCGGCCCGCGCAACGCGAACGCTGGCACAGCCTGCAGTCGTTCATCCCGACTCAGGCGTCCGCGTTCGCCACGGCCGCCACGGCGGTGTCCGGCCTGCTGATGATCTTCATCGCTCACGGTCTGTATCGGCGAAAGCGCAGGGCGTGGCGGCTCGCGATGGGGCTGAGCGTGATCCTCGTGGCGGCCCACGTCGTGAAGAGCTTCCACATCCGCGCGGCCGCGGCCGCGCTCGTGCTGGTCATCGTGCTCGCCGTCGCGCGCAAGGAGTTCTACGCCCAGGGCGATCCGACGACTCGCTGGTTCGCCGGCGGGGCCTTCGTCGCGATCACCGGGGCCGGGTTCCTGTCCGGCGAACTCATGCTCGAGCTCTACGAGAACCGGCTCGTGTCGGGCCACTCGTTCGGGGCCAAGGCCGTCACGGTGCTGGTCGGCATGGTTGGCATGGACGGGCCGGTCCGCTTCACCAACGCCCGAACCGCCTGGGTCGTCGGATCCGTGCTGTTCGGGTACGGGATCCTCGCCGCCGTCGTCACCCTGTACCTGCTGCTCAGGCCCCAGGAACCGCGGCCATGGCTGACCAGCGAGGACGAGACGCGGATCCGCGCGCTGCTCACCAAGCACGGCCACCGCGACTCGCTCGGCTACTTCGCCCTCCGGCCCGACAAGAGCGTCGTGTGGTCGCCCAGCGGCAAGGCCGGAGTGTCCTACCGGGTCGTCGCCGGGGTGGGGCTCGCCAGCGGGGATCCGCTCGGCGACCCCGAAGCCTGGCCCGGCGCCATCGAGCCCTGGCTCGAACTGTGCCGCCAGCACGCGTGGGTCCCGGCCGTCGTCGGCTGCTCCGAGCAGGCCGGGATCGTGTACCGCCGCCACGGCCTGCACGTCCTGGAGATCGGCGACGAGGCCATCGTCGACGCCGCGACCTTCAGCCTCGCCGGGCGGAACATGCGCAACGTCCGCCAGGCCGTCAAGCGCGTCGAGCGGGCGGGGTACACCGCGGCGGTCCGCCGGCAGAGTGAGGTGCCCGACGAGGAACTCGGCGAGATCGCCCGCACCGCGGACGCCTGGCGCGGCGGCAGCACCGAGCGCGGCTTCTCGATGGCGCTCGGCCGGTTCGGCGACCCCGGCGACGCGGACTGTGTCGTCGTCACCGCCCACCTCGACGGCCAACTGCGAGCGCTGCTCAACTTCGTCCCGTGGGGCCCCGACGGCCTCTCCCTCGACCTCATGCGCCGCGACCGGACCGCCGACAACGGCCTCAACGAGTTCCTCATCACCGAACTGCTCGCCGCCTGCGAGCGGCTCGGCGTGAAGCGAGTCTCGCTCAACTTCGCCATGTTCCGCGCGGCGATCGAGCGGGGCGAAAAACTCGGCGCCGGACCGGTCTCCAAAGGCTGGGGCCGCCTGCTCGTCTTCGCCTCCCGCTGGTGGCAGATCGAGTCGCTGTACCGCTTCAACGCCAAGTTCGGCGCGACCTGGGCACCCCGCTACATCTGCTACGCGGCCCCGTGGTCCCTCGCCCGGATCGCCGTCGCCGCCATGGAGGCCGAGGCGTTCTGGCGCCGTCCGCACCCGTTCCAGGTGCTGGCCGGACGCAAGCCGCTCGGCTACGGCCAGCACGCCGTGGAGCGTGTCGACACCTGAGCCGCGTCGCGCCTGCCGGTTGGGCTGGCGGGCTGCGCTGCGGTCCGGCCGGCGCGCGGGGGCTTAACCCGCTTTGCTCCTGCACCAGGCAGCCCTGTACCCTCGTCGTCGGTGGCCTTCTGGGCCCTGGGAGGCTTCGCCTAGTCTGGTCTATGGCGCCGCACTGCTAATGCGGTTTGGGGTTACCCCCCATCCCGGGTTCAAATCCCGGAGCCTCCGCTGGTAGAAATAGCACCACCTTGCGCTCGTAGCTCAACGGATAGAGCACTTGACTACGGATCAAGAGGTTGCAGGTTCGAGTCCTGCCGAGCGCGCGCTGGTTGAGACAGCCGAAGGGCCCGGGATCGTTGATTCCGGGCCCTTCGTTCTGTCTGGGGACCGTTGCGCCGGCCGTCAGCTTCGTCGCTCGACTGGCCGATTTCGGCTGACTGTCGCTTCCGACACGAACTGGCAGGAACCACACCACAGTGAGCCAGCCGAATTGCGAATTCGAGCAGACGAGCGCTGCGGGCGGGCTGTTGATAAGCGTGGCGTCGGCCTGCGCGCTGTGGCCGGC
>JAOPVE010000235.1 GCA_025963185.1 Actinomycetes bacterium | reverse complement strand
TGAACTGGATGAGATCCAGAATGTCCGGATCGTCGTCCGCGATCAGCACGGTACTCACTATTGATGGCCTCCCAGATGCCGCCCAAAGCTCGTCACCACAATACGACTAACCGGGCAAAACAGTCATCAATTGTTGACCCGAACGCGACCCCTCGATCCGATTCACCCGCGAAGTGCGGTAACCACGGCCGCTCCTGACCGGCCGCAGTTACCGCACTTCGCCGAGGGGGGTCAGCGGGGCCAGGGGATTTGGGGGCTGCGGTAGTAGGACAGGTGCATGGCGTCCCAGTGCGGGGCCTGGATCGCGAGGCGGCGGCGGAACGAGTCCCAGTCGTGAGAGGAGCGGGGTGACCAGCCGAGCTCGGCGATCGCGGGCAGCCGGGGGAACGCCATGAACAGCACGTCGCTGGCGTTCTCCAGCGTCTCGGTCCAGATCGGCGCCTCGACGCCGAGCACCCGGGCCTCGCCCACCCCGGGGAGCAGCGTCGCCGGATCCCAGTCATAGGCGTCGCGGACCTCCACGAACCCCGCCCAGCTCAGTCCCAATTCGGTCTGCGGGTTGTACTTCATGTCCAGGTAGGTCTTGTCGGCCGGCGAGAGCACGAACTTGGCCTTCCCGGCGGCGGCGACGAGCGGCCCCGGCGGATCGTTGCGCTGCCAGTACTGCACGACGGTCCCCGGATCGAGGGCGGCGGCGGTGATCTCCTGCCACCCGATCGCGGTCTTGTGCTGGGCCTGGACAGCCCGCTGGGCGGACTCGACGACCGAGGCGTACTCGCGCGGGGTCAGCGACTTCACCTCGTCGCCGCCGATGTGCACGAACGGCCCGGGGGTGAGCGCGGCGACCTCGGCGAAGACGTCCGCGATGAAGTACTCGGTCGCCTGGCGGCCGGGGCAGACCGAGCTGAAGCCCACGCCGCTGGACAGGTACGGGCGCCGGGCCTTGCCGTCACAGTTGAGCTCCGCGTACGAGGCGAGCGCGGCGTTGGTGTGCCCGGGCAGCTCGATCTCGGGGACCACCGTGATGAACCGGTCCTGGGCGTACTTCACCAGCGCGCGGTACTCGTCCTGGGTGTAGAAGCCGCCGTGGCCGCCGCCGATCTCGGTGGCCGCGCCGATCTGGGTGAGGCGAGGGCGGCTGCGGATCTCGATCCGCCAGCCCTGGTCGTCGGTCAGGTGCAGGTGCAGCGTGTTGATCTTGTAGAGCGCGAGCGCGTCGATGTACCGCTCGACCTCGGCGACGGAAAAGAAGTGCCTGGCCACGTCGAGGGACGCGCCTCGCCACGCGAACCGGGGCGTGTCGGTGACGGTCCCGCCGGGCAGGGTGACCGCGCCGGAACGCTCGGGGATCACCTGGCGCAGGGTCTGCACGCCGTGGAAGAGGCCGGCCGGGTCGTGCGCGTCGATCCGGACGCCGGCGGTCGTGATCGCGAGGTGGTAGCCCTCGGGCCCGAGGCTCGCCTTGCCGTCGAGGGTGAGTGCGATGGATCCCCGCTCGCCGGTCCGCACCGGCAGCCCGGTCGCCCGGCGGATCGCCGCGGCCAGGTACTCGCCGACGGCCGTGGCCCCGGCCGGGGCGCTGATCCGGGTCGCCGCCGTGAGCGGGAAGCGGTCCGTGCTGGTGCTCACGTGCTCGGGCGCCGGGAGGACGGAGGCGGCCAGCGAGGCGCCCAGCGGGCTGACGGGCGTGTCGAACGATCCGCTGCCCGCCGTGCATAACAGGGTCGCTACCAGCACATATGCGGATCGCCGGACCAGCGCCCGCCGAGCCGCCCACGTCCTCCCGCGATACGCCACACGGGGAAGCTACCGGACCGCGGTCAGCGCGGAACTCGGTCGGGCAGCTGGGACCGCAGCACCTCGATCAGCTTGGACGGCGAGTACGGCTTCTCCAGGAACGTCGAGCACCCGGCGGCGAGTGCGGCCGCGCGCTGTTCGGGTAGCACCCCGGCGGTGAGGATCACGATCGCGGGCCGCTGATCCTCGGGCCGCTCGGCGAGTTCGGCCGCGAGCGTGAGCCCCGTGCCGTCGGGCAGCTGGACGTCGAGCAGCACGATGTCGAACTCGGCCGCGGCGAGCGCCGCCCTGGCGTCCCCGAGTGTGGGCGCCTCGGTGAGCTCCGCACCGGCGATCGCCGCGTCCTGGGCGCGGGAGAGGACGGCCCGGACGAGATCCCGGTTGAACTCCTCGTCCTCGACCAGGAGAAGGCGGACTCGGTCTTGCTCCGGTGCGGTCACGTCGATGCTCCCTGAGAGTGTGCGGATACCGCTGGTTCGGGTCCACCCACCGGGATCGGGCGGGTGTAGGCCCAGTCGAGCCACTGGCGCAGCGCGGTCGGCCCGTCGTCGCCCTTGCGGATGACGCCGGCCGTGCGCCCGGCGAGCCGCTCGCGGTCTGTGGCGGTGAGGTCCTTGCCGGTGAACACGACGATCGGCGGGTGCTCGCGCGCCGGATCGGCCTCCAGCGCCGCGATGACCGCGAAGCCGTCCATGTCCGGCATGAGCAGGTCGCAGATGATGAGGCCGAAGTCCTGGTTGCGGGCGATCCGCAGGCCCTCGGCCCCGCTGGCGGCCGTGACCACGTGATATCCCTGCTGCTTGAGGGCGGTGTCCACCACGCGCAGGGTGCTGGAGTCGTCGTCGATGACGAGGACCTTCTCGGCGGCGGCCAGCTCGGGCGCGGGAGTCACGTACTGGGACACGCAGCGGATCAGCCGCTCGCGCTCGATCGGCTTGACGAAGTAGTCGGCCGCGCCCAGGGACCGGCCGGTCTCCTGCTCGTCGACGACGGTCGCGATGATCACCGGGATCGCCGCGCTCGCCGGATCGGACTTGAGCCGGCGCAGCACCTCCCAGCCCCCCACGCCCGGCAGCAGCACGTCGAGGATGATGGCCTCGGGCTGGATCCGCGCGGCGAGCTCCAGCCCGCTCTCGCCGTCCGGGGCGACCGTGACGGTGTAGCCGGCCTCTTCGAGGTAGGTCCGCAGTAGCCGGACTGCCCCGGCCTCGTCCTCGATCACGAGGATCCCGCCCTCGGTGTGCGTGGCCGCGGAACTGGCCCGGACCTTGGCCGGCGCGGGGACCGCACCCTCGTCGCTGACCCGCGGCAGGTGCATCGAGAACTCGGCGCCCTGGCCCAGCTCGGATCGCAGGTCGATCTTGCCGCCGTGCGCCTGGACCAGCCGCCGGGTGAGCGCCAGCCCGAGGCCGGTCCCCGAGGTGCGGACGGTGGGGTCCCCGACCTGCTGGAACTCCTCGAAGACGCGCTCCTGGTCGGCCAGGGCGATCCCGGCACCGCTGTCGGCCACGGTGACGACGACCGTGGTGGGCTCGGCGCGCGCGGTGACGAGGATCCGGCCGCCGTCGGGGGTGAACTTGATCGCGTTGGAGAGCAGGTTGTCCAGGCACTGGCGCAGCCGGATCCGGTCCGCGGTGACCGCGATCGCCGGGACGTCGTAGTCCAGGTCCAGGTTCTTGCGGTCGGCGACTGGTCCGAGCGCGCTGACCGCCTCGTGGACGAGCGCGGGCAGCTCGACCGGTTCGAGCCGCAGCTCCAGCCGGCCCGCCTCGACCTTCGTCAGGTCCAGGATGTCGTTGATCAGCGCCAGCAGCCGCCGGCCGGAGGAGTGGACGTGCTCGATCCACTCGTCGGGAACCACCCGGTGGTCGCCCTGGGCGTCCTCGGCGCGCATCAGCTCGCTGAAGCCGATGATCGAGTTCAGCGGGGTCCGCAGCTCGTGGCTCATGCTCGCGAGGAAGTCGCTCTTGGCCTTGCTGGCGCGCTGGAGTGCGTCGACGGACTCGGCCAGTTCGGTGGTCAGCCGCGCCTGCTCGGCGAGCACGGTGCCCCGCTCGGCCAGGATCGCCGCCTGGGTGCCGAGGCTGGCGAGCAGCCGGATGTCGTCGTCGGAGAACAGGCTCCGGTGCTGGTTGACGAGGACCAGCGCCCCGCGGTGGTCCGGAGGCGCGGTGAGCTGGACCGCGGTGACGAACCGCGCCCCGCCCCGACCCGCGTACTGGGCGGCCAGCTGCGGGAAGCGGCCGTCCGGCCTGGCCGTGTCGACCGGCTGGCTGGCGGCGAGCAGTTCCTCCACCTGAGCGGCGGCGGGTGGCTCGTCCGGTCCGGCGGCGAGCCGGGCGTGGGCTACCTCGGTGGCCGTTCCGTCGTCCGCAAAGATCACGACGACCGCCGCGTCGGCGCCCGCGGTGTCGCAGACCGCGGCGGCGTAGCGCTGCCAGGTTGCCTCGGGCCGCTCGGTCGCTGGCGCGTCGAGCAGGTGCCGCCCTGCCTCGAAGCCGGCCGAGGCGGACCACCTCCGGCGCAGCCAGGACGGCGGAACGAACGCGGCGAGGTAGCTCAGCGCGGCGATGCCCCTGGCGAGCTGGCGGGCCTCGACCAGGATGTTCGGCGTGTGGTTCGGATCCATGATCAGCCCGGCCGCCGAGATCAGGACCGACACGGCCATGATCGCCGTACCCACGGCGGCCCACCGCAGCCGGATCGTCGGGGCACCGGCCCGCCGCCGGGCCTCGCGCAGGAGCAGGACCGCGGCCGCGGTCTCCAGCGAGAAGAACACGATCAGGGTCCCGAACCGGAACGGCGTCGGCGGGGGATTGGCCCAGTTGAGGACGGTGACCGCAGCCGAGGCCGCGCACCCGGCGACGGCCGTGGCGATGAGCCACGGCGGGACCGGCCGCACCTTGCTGATCAGCCGCAACGTCAGGTACGGGACGAACAGGAACACCGCGGACGAGGCCACCTGGACGGGCCGGGTCGGCGCGCCGCCGCCGAGCCGGATCAGGTCGAGGACGACGTTCCCCGCGAGCGCGCTGAACATGATCATGACGTCACGTTGCAGGCGGTCGCGGTAGCGGATGTAGGCCACCAGCGCGGTGACGAACACCACCGGGAACAGCGAGTCCACCAGCAGAGTCATGTGCCTGACGCTCCGTTCGACGCAGCGAGGTAGAATCTAACACTCTGGCCTGGTAACGCATTCATTGTCCGGTTCTGCCAATGAACGGACGCGTGACGGGGGATCGCCATGGCTACAGTTCTGGTCGCGGACGACGAGCCCGAGGTCTGCTACCTCGTCTCCCTCTACCTGCGGCGCGACGGCCACCGGGTGCTGAGCGTGGGCGACGGCCCCGCGGTGCTCAAGGCCATCCACCGATGGCACCCGGACCTCGTGGTGCTCGACATGTCCCTGCCCGGCATGGACGGGCTCGAGCTGTGCCGGCGGATCCGCGCCGATCCGGCGACGGCGGGCACGCGGATCCTCATGCTCTCGGGCTGGACGTTCGACTCCGACGTCCAGGCGGGCAAGGACGCGGGTGCCGACGACTACGTCACCAAGCCATTCCACGGCCCTGACCTGGTCGAACGCGCCGAGGCCCTGCTCGCCCGCGAGCACATCGCGGCCACGTCGCTGAGTCCCCAGGCCGAGGCCGAAGCGCTCCTGCGAGGCCCCGAAGACCCCCACGAGCCCTGACCCTGGCCTGGGCTCGGTGTGGCGGGAGCTCCGGCTCGCGCCTGCGACGCCGAGCCCGCGAGGTACGGAGAGGACGGCTCGCCGGTCGTCAGAATGCTGTGTCTTCTTGGGAAGTGCGGTAACTCCGACCGGCTATGACCGGCACAGTGGCACGCACTTCGCGGGGTGGACCGTGGCATGGCGTGGCGAGGTCAGGTGGTGGGGACCTCGAGGATCGAGCGGGCTGCCTTCTCGGCGAGCTCGCAGGCCGCGGGGAGTTCGGACGCCGGGACCGGGTGGCTCAGCGCGTGGCCCTGGGCGAGGTCGGATCCGAGGTCGCGCAGGACCGCGAGGGCGCGCAGGTCCTCGACGCCCTCGGACACCACGGACAGGCCGAGGTTGTGCGCGAGCTCGATCGCGCTCCGCACGAGGACCCCGTCGTCGGGGTCGGTCGCCAGGTCCCGGATGAAGCCGCGGTCGATCTTCAGCTCGTCGGCGGGCAGGCGCTTGAGCTGGGAGAGCGAGCTGAAACCGCTGCCGAAGTCGTCCACCGAGACCTGGACCCCGGTCGCGCGGATCGCCCGGAGGACCGACACGGCACGGTCCGGCTCGGCCATCAGCGTGTGCTCGGTGAGTTCGAGCTTGAGCAGCGAGGGCGGCAGGCCCGCGAGCTGGACCGCCGCCAGGACGCGGGGCACGAACTCGTCGTCCAGCAGGCAGCGCGGCGACACGTTGATCGACACGACGAGCGGGCGCCCGGCGGCCTTCCACCGGGCCGCGTGCGCGACCCCGGCCTCCAGCAGGTGGTAGGTCAGCGGGATCTCCAGGCCGCCCGTCTCGGCGGCGGCCAGGAACTGGTCGGGCTGAAGCAGTCCGCGCTCGGGGTGCTGCCAGCGGACCAGGGCCTCCACCGCGGTCACCGTGGCGTCGGCGATCCGCACCTGGGGCTGGAAGTGCAGCACCAGTTGCTCGTCCGGATCGCCGGTGGTCAGCAGGGATCGCAGCTCGCCGAACAGCCCGAGGCGGCTCGGGGCCTCACCGCCGGGATCCTGCTCGAAGACGACCACGGCCCGGCCGCTCGCCTTGGCCCGGTACATCGCCGCGTCCGCGTGCCGGACCAGTTCCTCGGCGTCCGCGCCGTCCGCCGCGGGCTCCGCGAGAGGATCCCTGGCCGGACCGATCGCGAGCCCGATGCTGCCCGACACCGCCGCAGGACCCGCCGCGAGCCGGAAGTCCTCGCGCAGCGCGAAGGCGATCCGCTTGGCCAGGGCCTCGGCGGCGGCCCGGCTGGGCACGTCCGGCAGCAGGACCGCGAACTCGTCGCCGCCGAACCGGGCCACCACGTCGAACTCCCGGGCTGTGTCCCGCAGCCGTTGGGCGACCGAGGCGAGCAGCTCGTCGCCGGCCGGGTGGCCGAGGGTGTCGTTCACGGACTTGAACTCGTTCAGGTCGACGATCAGTAGGGCGACCAGGCGGTCCGGGGTGTGCCGGGCGGCGTCGAGTGCCGAGCGGAGTTCGAGGTCGAACAGGGTCCGGTTGGGCAGGCCGGTCAGGGCGTCGTGCAGGGCCAGGTGCTGGCTCGCGTCCGCGTGCTCGGCGAGCCGGCGCTGGTAGCCGAGCACGAGACGCCAGATCACCGCGAGCAGGCAGAGGCCGAGTGCGAACCCGGCTCCGGTTCCGGCGACCATCCGCCGCTGGGCGTCCTCGAGGTTGCCCGCCTGACCCGCGGCGGCGGACTGGTAGTGGCTGGTGACCCGGTCCGCGTCGGCCGAAAGGGCGTCGAACGCGGCTCGCACCGGGGACGGGTCCGCCTGTGGATCGGCCATCGCCGTGTCGGCGGCGATCCGGTAGGCGTGCTGGCGCCGGAGCAGCCCGGCGACATCGCCGGCCACGCCGTCCCCGCCGGTGTCGTCCGCCCGGACCAGAGTGCTCGTCACGATCGCGGCCTCGCTGGTGAACCGCCCCCGGACCGCGTCCGACGGATTCGTCACGTGCTGCTCGCGGCTCAGCTCCTCCAGCAGGACGGCATGCCTGACCTCGACAAACAGCATGTCCAGGTCCATGGCGTGGCTCTGCGCCGTTGTCGCCCTGCTCGTGCGCAGGTTGCCCTGCAGCGTGAACGCGGCGAGCGCCAGCAGGACCCCGGCGAGGGCAACCGTGACGGTCACGCTGCGGCGCCTGCGAGCCCGCGGCCCGTGCGCCCCGCGCGCGGCAACCGGGACGGGCGTCAGCTCAGCACGCATGCCGCCCCTCCGATGTCCGTGTCGGTCCGTGAGTGGTCCCCGGGGGCATATCGGCAGTTCGGGACCGGATCTGACCTCCCGCGACCCGGTGGAAATTCCCCCCGGACGGCCCGTATCTGGAGGGCTCCTGGCGGGTCTCGTACCCGCAAGCCGCGCCAGGCACCAGGGATGGAGACAGCATGCGAGTCACCCAGCGAGCAATCCGGCGGATCCGATCGGGAGCCACCGCCGTCGCGCTCACCGGCCTGGTCGCCGCCGCGGGCATCACCGGGGCCGCGCCCGCCGCCGACGCGGCCAAGGCCGCCGCCCAGCCTGTCGCCGGCCCGCGGATCGACCTGCGGGTACTCGTCGTCGCCGACGGATCGGGCACCACCTCGGCGATCTCCGACGCCCTGACCACGGCCGGGGTGCCGATCACCACCGTCACGCTCGGCGCCGCCGGCCGCGCGCCGATCACCGCGGGCTTCCTCGCCGACACGCTGAACGGGTCGCCGCGGGCGAAGTTCGAGGCCGTCGTGCTGCCGAACGAGAACCCGTTCGGCGACCCGGCCGAGATGTCCGCGCTGGTGGCGTACGAGAAGCAGTTCGGGATCCGCCAGGTGAACGCCTACAGCTTCCCGAGCGCGTCGATCGGCCTGAACTTCCCGACCTACCTGGGCACGCTCGACGGGGTCACGGCCACGGCGAGCACGACCGGCGCGTTCCGCTACCTCGACGGCCCGGTCGCCTTCGCGGACGCCTCGCCGGCGGTCTCCGAGAGCTACGGCTACGTCGCGACCCCGCTCGCGGGGGCCCCGTTCACCCCGGTGCTCACCGCGCCCGCCCCGGACGGATCCGGCAGCGGCACCCTCGCCGGGATCTACACCGCGGACGGCCGCAGCCAGCTCTCGCTCACCTTCGCCTACAGCACCGCCCAGCAGCAGTTCCGGCTCCTCGCGCACGGCCTGATCACCTGGATGACCAAGGGCGTGCACCTGGGCTACGAGCGCAACTACTTCTCGGTCCACGTCGACGACGTGTTCGGGGACAACTCGCGCTGGCTCCCGGACCAGAACTGCACCAACGGGGACGTGAACTGCGGCCAGGACGCCTCGCAGATCCGGATGACCCCGGCCGACGTGAGCGCACTCGCCGCCTGGCAGGCCAAGTCGGGGATGACCCTCGACCTCTACTTCAACGCCTTCGGCAGCGCGGACGCGATCAAGCAGAACGGCTCGGACCCGCTGACCACGGCTTTCCTCAAGCAGAAGAGCCAGTTCCGGTTCGCGAACCACACCTGGTCGCACAAGTTCCTGGGCTGCCAGCAGGACCACACGGTCACCCCGTGGAAGTGCACCCTCGACGCCAACGGCAACGTCCAGTACGTGTCGGCCGCGGACATCAGCGCCGAGATCAAGCAGAACGTGACCTGGGCCAGCCGCAACGGCGTGTCGATCCAGAGCAACGAGCTGGTGACCGGCGAGCACTCGGGCCTGTTCATCCTCCCGCAGCAGACCCAGGACTCGCCGAACCTGATCTCGGCCCTGAACTCGAACAACATCGCCTGGGTCGGATCCGACGCCTCCCGCGACAAGCAGCAGCGCAAGGTCGGACCGGCCCTGACGGTGCCGCGGTACCCGATCAACTTCTTCTTCAACGTGGCGAACACGGCCGAGGAGATCGACGAGTACAACTGGATCTACACCAGCCGGGCCGACGGCGGCAGCGGGATCTGCGAGGACAACCCGCTCACCGTCACCTGCATCGCCCCGCTCGGCGCAGACGGCCTGACCAGCACGATCATGCCGACCGAGACCCGGATCGCGATGTCGCACATCGTCTCGAACGACCCGCGGCCGCACTACGTGCACCAGGCGAACATCTCCGAGAGCCGGATCCTCTACCCGCTCCTGGACAACATCCTCGGCACCTACAACACCGCGTTCGCCGACAACACCCCGCTGGTCAATCAGCGGATGGCCGAGAACGGGGCCGAGCTGGCCCGCCAGTCCGCGTGGAAGGCCGCGGTCGCCGCGAACAAGGTCAGCGCCTACGTCCAGGACGGAAAGGTGACGGTCTCGGCGCCGAACGGCCTTGATGTTCCGCTCACCCTGCCGAACAACACAGTGCAGGCCACTTACCTCCAGATCGGCAACTGGCAGATCCAGATCGGCGCCTCGCTGTTCGGCAGCGCGTACGCCGGCGAGCGGTCCGCGTACGTGCGGTTCGCGGCGGGCACGACCAGCACGTTCACCCTGTCCGGCTCCGCGGGCGTCTGAGAAAGGCGAAGGCACCGATCCGATGGACATCACCCTGGTCACCGAGGGCACGTACCCCCACAGCTTCGGCGGGGTCAGCGTGTGGTGCGACCAGCTCGTGCAGAACATGCCCGGGCACCGGTTCACCGTGACGGCCATCGTCGGTAGCGGCAGCGAGAAGGTCCTGTGGGACCTGCCGCAGAACGCCTCGCTCGTGCCGGTCGCCGTCTGGGGGGACGCCCCGGCCAAGCGGACCAGCCGCCGGGCGAAGGCCTCGATCCTGCGGCTCTACCGCCGCCTGCTGGACGTGCTGCTCGCGGATCCGGACGCTCCGGCCTCCTCGCCGCGGGCGGTCCGTCCCGACGAGTTCGGCGACATCCTGCGGCGGCTGTTCGAGCTGGCCGGCGGCGCGCAGCTCACGGACGTGCTCGGCGGTCAGGACGCGGTGGCCGCGGTCATGGACGCGTGGCTGCTGCGGCGCCACGAGGCCGGGCACCGGGTCCTGCCGAGCGTGTACGACGCGGTGACCGCCGTGAGCCTGCTGGAGCACGCGCTGCGCCCCCTGTTCCGCCCGGTCCTGAAGGCGGACCTCACCCACGCGGTCACCAACGGCCTCGCGGTGCTGGTCGGCCTCGCCGCCAAGTGGACCCACGGGACCCCGCTCATCGTCACCGAGCACGGCGTCTACCTGCGGGAGCGGTACCTGGAGTACGCCAAGGCCGGATACAGCTGGCCGGTCAAGTCGCTGCTGCTGGGCTTCCAGCGGGCGCTGTGCACCGAGGGCTACCGGGCCGCGGACCTCATCACGCCAGGCAACCGCTACAACCAGCGCTGGGAACTGCGCCTGGGCGCGGGCGCCGAGCAGCTCCAGACCGTCTACAACGGCGTCGACCCCGCGCACTTCCCGCTGGCCGGGCCGGAGCCGGAGCTGCCTACGATCACCTGGGCCGGGCGGATCGACCCGATCAAGGACCTGGAGACGCTGCTCCGGGCGTTCGCGCTGGTCCGCAAGGAGATCCCCGAGGCGAAGCTGCGGATGTTCGGCGGCGGCGACCAGCAGTACCGGGCCCGCTGCGAGCGGCTGCTGGAAGGCCTCGGCCTGCAGGGCGCGGCGACCTTCGAGGGCCGGATCGACAACATCCGGGACGCCTACTCGGCCGGGCACGTGGTGGCCCTGTCGAGCATCTCGGAGGGCTTCCCCTACACGCTCATCGAGGCCATGACCGCCGGCCGCGCGACCGTCTCCACCGACGTCGGTGGCGTGACCGAGGCCGCCGGGGACACCGGGCTCGTCGTCCCGCCCCGGGACCCCGAGGCGATGGCCGCCGCGTGCGTCGCGCTGCTGCGGGACGAGACCGCCCGCCGCCGGCTCGGCACGGCGGCCCGCCAGCGGGCCCTGGAGCTGTTCACGGTCGAGCAGGCCATCGACGCGTTCCAGCTGATCTACACCGACGTGGCCGCCGGCCGTCCGGTCGAGCTCGCGGCCAGCGAGATGCTCGAACTCGCCGTGGGCGGCCCGTCCGTCGTCCGGCTCAGGTCGGCGTGAGCGGGGCCCGCTTCGCGCCGCGGTCCGGCGAACTGGCGACCGCGCACGAGCTCGCCGACCTGCTCAAGCGGCTGCGCCCGGTGGCGGCGACCGCGGTGGATCCGCTGGAGATCGCCGCGACCCTCGAAGCCGACGGCATCAACGACACCATCGCGCAGCGGCTCGGCCACCCGGACGTGTTCTCGCTGGCCGCGTACCTGTTCACCAAGGTCGGCCGCGCGCCCGTTCCGGCGCCCGTCGCGGGGGATCCGTGGCGCAGCCGGGCCTCGCACCACCTCTTCCGCGGCGCCCTGTTCGGGCTGCCCGGCCTGTGTTACGTGGCCGCCGCGCACGCCCTCTCGGGGATCCGGGCGCTGGCGGTCGTGGTCCTCTCGCTGCTGCTGGCGTGGACCGCGAGCGAGTTCCTCGCCTACGTGGGCTACCACTGGATCGGCCGCCGGGACCGGAAGAACGCCGCGCGGATCCTGCAGCTGGGTTTCGCCGCCTCGGTGGCCGTGATCGTGCCCGTCGTCTTGCTCGCCGGATGGCTGACCGGCGCAGGGTCAGTCGGGACCGGTTTCGCCGTCGGCCAGGCGTTCTACCTGCTCGCGGCCACCCTCGCGCTCACCATGGGCGCCGAGAAGTGGCTGCTCGGTGCGCTGCTGCCGCTGATCGCCGGAAGCGCGCACGCCCTGCTGGCGAGCGCCGAGCCCGGCGCCGAGCTGTGGCGGACCGCCGCGGTCTCCGTCGCCCTCACGACCCTGGTCGCGCTGATCGTCACCACGACCCGGCGCTCCTCGGCTGGAACGCTGCTGACCCGGACGATGATCCGGACCGGACTGGGCCAGGCGGCGTTCGGGCTGGTCGCCGGTGCCCTGCTCACGTTCGCCACGCTGTGGGCGGTGGCGGGACCGGGCGGGGGAGCGGCCGTGATCACGGTGGTCGCCCTGCCGCTCTCCCTGACGATGGGGATCGCCGAGCTGATGCTCTACCGGTACCGCAGGTACGGGTTCCGCCAGCTCAACCGGTCCGTGGACCTGGCCGCGTTCGCGCGTGGCGCCCGGCAGATGTTCGCCGTGTCGATGGCCGGCTACCTCGGCGTGCTCGCGCTGTCCGCGTTCGGGCTCTCGCTGCTGCTGAGCTACACCGGCACCGGATCGATGAACGTGTGGGCGCTCGCCACGGCGGTCGTGCTCGGCGGCGCGCTGTTCGCCGGGCTGGTGCTGCGCTCGTTCGGGGACGTCCGGGTCATGCTGTTCGCCTGCGCCGCCGCGCTGGTGGCCGAGGGCGTGCTGTCCGCGGCCGGGCTCGGCGTCGAGCCGGTGCAGCTCGGGGTCTGCGCGCTGCTGTGCGCCGGGCTCGTCGGCCGGGGCGTGGCCGTGCTCGGCAGGGCATCCGTTCACCACTGAGAGTAGTCGGTCCGCTACCCGCTGAGCGTGGGAAAAGATTCCGAAAAAACTCTGGGTGATCGGGATCTGGGGGAGAGCCCACGGCTCTCGTAGCTGTGAACGACGGGGCGACCCGCCGCCGCAGCCATCAAGTCCCCCAGCAGTCGAAGAGGTGTTTCGGATGCACGCGGTCATTCTCGCCGGTGGTAAGGGCGTTCGGCTTATGCCCTACACGACCAGCCTCCCGAAGCCCCTCGTGCCGATCGGGGACCAGTACTCGATCCTCGAAATCATCATGCGGCAGCTCCAGCAGCAGGGCTTCAAGAGCGTCACGCTGGCGATCGGCCACCTCGGCCAGCTGATCCGCGCCTACGTCGGCGACGGCAGCCAGTGGGGCCTGACCGTCGACTACGCCCTCGAGGAGAGCCCGCTGGGCACCATCGGCCCGCTGCTGATGATCCAGGACCGGCTGCCCGAGCACTTCGTGGTGATGAACGGTGACGTCCTCACCGACCTCGACATGAGCGACCTGCTCCGCACCCACACCGCGTCCGGCGGACCGCTGACCGTGGCGACCTACAAGCGCGAGGTCAAGATCGACTTCGGCGTCCTCACCGCCGTCAACGGCCAGATCGCCTCGTTCACCGAGAAGCCCACCATCGACTACCGGGTGAGCATGGGCGTGTACGGCGTCTCCAAGTCGGCGCTCGCCCCCTACACCGCCGGGCTGCCCCTCGGCTTCGACGACCTCGTGCTCGACCTGCTGGCCGGCGACACCGCCCCGCAGGAGTACGACTTCGACGGCCACTGGCTCGACATCGGCCGTCCCGACGACTACGACCGCGCCAACGCCGAGTTCGACGTCCTGCGCCCGGTGCTGCTCAAGGGCGCCTGATGCGCGCGCTGGTCATCGGAGCGGGCGGCTTCCTCGGGGGACCGATCCGGGCCAGGCTCGCCGCGGCACCCGGTACCACGGTGATCGCGGCCGGGCGCAGCGGATCCGCCACCCGGATCGACCTCACCGGCGACCCGGCCGACATCGCGGCCACCCTGCGCGACCTCGCGCCGGACGTCGTCGTCAACGCCACCGGCCGGACCGCCGGATCCGACCCCGAACTCGTCGCCGGCAACGTGCTCACCACCGGGAACCTCGTGGCCGCGCTCCGGATCTCCGTTCCGCGCGCCCGCCTGGTCCACCTCGGATCGGCGGCCGAGTACGGCGCCGGGATCCCCGGCCGGCCCTGCCGCGAGTCCGACCACGCCAGTCCGGTCGGGGTGTACGGATCCGCGAAGCTCACCGCCACCGAACTGGTCCGCGCCTCGGGGCTGGACGCCGTGGTCCTGCGGGTCTTCAATCCGATCGGGCCGCACGCCCCGGTCGCCACGCTGCCCGGGCGCCTGCTCGCCGAACTCCGGCGCGGCGGCCGCCAGGTGCACACCGGATCGCTCGCCGCCGTCCGCGACTTCGTCGATACCGTGGACGTCGCCAGGGCCGTGCACGAGGCCGTGATCAGCCCCGGCTCGCTCCCCGCGGTGATCAACGTCGGCAGCGGGCGCGCCACCGAGCTGCGCGCCCTCGCCGCGGGCCTGGCCGCCGCCGCCGGATCGGGTGCCGTCTTCGTCGAGGACCGCGCCGGATCCGCCCGCTCGGCCGCCGTGCCGTGGCAGTGCGCGGACATCTCGCTCGCGCGGGCCGTCCTGTCGTGGGAGCCTCGGATCCCGTTCGAGGAGTCACTCCAGCGCATGTGGGCCGAGGCCGCCGATGCCGCTTGACCCCGCCGGGACGGCAACTCCGTACCTCGCCGTTCCCGCCTACTTCCACCCCGCCGTGGCCGGGGCGGACTGGGCCGAGCTGACCGCGGCCGCGGCCGGGATCTCGGCCGTGGTCCTCAACATCGACTCCGGCCCCGGAGTGCGCCCCGAACCCGAGCTGCTGGCCGCGTCGGTGCTGGCCGCGGCCGCCGGGATCCCCGTGCTGGGCTACGTCGACAGCGGCTATGGATCGCGCTCGCTGCGCGAGGTGACCGTCGACATGGGACGGTACCGGTCCTGGTACCCGGTGAGCGGGTACTTCCTCGACCAGGCGTCCTCGTCCGGCCGGTACCTGGGCTACTACGGCGACGTCGTGGCCGCGGGCCGGGCGCTCGGCGGCGAGCGGATCGTGCTCAACCCCGGCACTTACCCCGATCCGCGGTACGCGGGAGTGGCGGACGCGCTCGTGACCTTCGAGGGCGACTGGGCGGACTACCAGGACGCCTACGTGCCCCCGTGGGCGCGCGAGTTACCCGCGGACCAGTTCTGGCACCTCGTCTACGGCAGCCCGCAGGACTCGCTGGCCGCTGTCCTGAACCGCGCCACGGCCACCAACGCGGGCACGCTCTACGTGACGGATCGCCGAGGCGCCAACCCCTGGGACGGCCTGCCCACCTACTTCGCCGAACTCCTCCGCGACCGGGCCGGAACCCGCGAAGTGCGGTAACTCCGGCCGGTCCCGACCGGC
>JAOPVE010000266.1 GCA_025963185.1 Actinomycetes bacterium | reverse complement strand
GCGACGCGCCGCAGCGCCGACTGCTCGTCGGCGAGCTGCCGCAGCCGTGCCTGGCCGGGTAGATCGAGGCCATCCCCCGCGACGGCGGAGTGGCCCACATCAGCGCCGCTGTCTGGCGCGTTCATGGCGCTGACGCTAGACCGGTACGCGGCAGCCCGGCAACGCTCCGGCGGTGGCCCTCCCCGGGCCGGTAGAGCCAGGGCAAGGCGGCTACTCCGGCCAGTCCGAGCTCTCGATGATGTCCACGAAATTGGCACGCTGATAGCCGGACACGAATCGCTCGAGGACGTCCGCCTTGACGTTGCCGAACGTGGTGTCTGGCTTCGGTGCGACCCCCTCGGTGAACGCCCGGAGGATGTTGCGCTTGAAATCCGGGCGCGGGTGCAGGGCGGTGATCTCAGCGCGGTCGGCCGCGCTGATGTCGTCGTAGCCGATGCCGAGCACGTCGTACTCCACGCCGGCGGTGACCAGGGCGACCTCGGGTTCCATGAATTCCGGGATGCCGGGGGTGGTGTGCAGCGCGATGGCCGTCCAGACCCGGCGAATGCTGTCCTCGGGCACGCCGTGGGCCTGCAGGAAGCGGCGAGCCTCGTCCGCGCTGTCCACTTCGAAGCGCCGGCCGCTACTGCGGAACTGCTCGTTCAGTCCCAGGTCATGGAACATCGCCCCGATGTACAGCAGCTCCGGATCGGCACTCAGCCCTCGGTTGCGTCCCTGCACACTGCCGAACCAGAAGACCCGGCGGGAGTGGTGGTACACCAGATCGGTCGTGGACTCGCGCACCAGCTCGGTAGCCTCGCGCGCCAGCTTCGTGTCGGGGACCGTCACCCCCGCTGCGGTATATCCGCTGGTCAGCATCACTGCCTCCTCGTGTCGTGGGGTAGCCCGCGCCAGGCGAGCCGCCTGCCTCCCACGATGGCGCAGGTGCTGTGCGGTGGTCTTTCCGGCAGGCGGCCAGGCCTCACCCCGGCTAGCTGGTATCCGGCCGATGCTGGATGACCCCGAGTTCGGGGGACGAGCGCCGACTACCCAGCTAGGGGAATGCCGGCCGCCAGCCACGCTGTGATGCTGGGATCATGCTGCGCTGCCTGATCGTCGACGACAGCCGGCGATTCAGTGGACGCCGCCCGTTGCGTCCTCCAACGCGAGGGCATCACGGTCGTCGGCGTGGCCTCCACGGCGGCCGAAGCCGTCCAGTGCGGCAGGGAACTCCAGCCGAACGTCACGCTGGTCGACATCGACCTCGGAGGCGAAAGCGGGTTCGACGTTGCCAGGCGGCTCCACGAGGACACCGGCGTGGATCCGTCCCGGGTGATCCTGATCTCGGCCCATTCCGGGTGGGACTACGCCGACCTCATCGCGGCGACTCCGGCGGCTGGATTCTTGCCGAAGTCGAACCTGTCGGGCGGAGCGATCCGCGATCTCCTCGGCCAGCGGGGGGACGGCCAGGCAGCCGCACCGGTCAGGGAGCCGCCCGGACAGTGCTCGGCAGGGACAGGTTTCGCCTGGTCAGCGATCGGGCCGGCCGCCGGGCGGCCGGCGATCCCACTCTGTCGTTCATGCGCCCAGCCTTGTCGGACATCGGGACAGGAAGGCAGTGAGGATGACGGTGGAGGCCAACCCGGCGTCGGTGCCGGCGGCTGCCGCGGCCCTGTCCCGGCGGCCAGCCCCGCGATCCCGCCGGGCTCGAACGCGGAGACGCTGACGGGGATCCGTGGCTCCAGCGCACTCGGGAGCGTGGCGTCGTGATCGGCCACCGTGCGCGAAGCCGGGCGCACCGTTGTGCCGGACCTGAGGGATCGCCACGGTCCGCTGCGCCGCTGCTGCTCCTGCTCACGGTGGTCAAGGGCCTGGTCGATGCCTTCAGCTACCTGGTCCTCGGCCACGTCTTCGTCGCCAACATGACGGGCAACGTGATCTTCGCGGGGTTCGCCATCGCCGGTGCGCTCGGATTCTCGCTCACCGCGACCGCGGTGGCGCTTGCCGCGTTCGCCTCCGGGGCGTTCCTCGGTGGCCGCCTGATCCACCGCGCGGGACCGCATCGAGGCCGCATTCTGCACCGGGCCCTCGTCGTGGAGACCGTCCTGGTCGCCGACGCGTTCCTGCTGGCGGAGGTGTCCGGCGCGCCGGCCGGGGCGGGCAGCCGCTACGCGCTGATCGCGCTGCTGGGCCTCGGCCTGGGCGTGCAGAACGCCGCGGGGCGGGCGCTCGCGGTGCCAGACCTCACCACCACGGTGCTGACGCTGACCATCACGGGCCCGGCAGCGGACAGCCGCCTCGCGGGCAGCCCCGGCGCGAAGGCCGGCCGGCGTCTGCTGTCGGCAGCGGCCATGTTCCTCGGCGGCCTCGCTGGCGCGCTCGTCGTCCTGCACGTCCAGCCGGCGCTGCCCCTGCTGATCGGCACGGTTCTGCTGGCCACCGGATCTGGCGCCGCCTGGTGGTTCACCCGGTCCACCGCACCGTGGACCCAGCCGGTGGGGGCTGTCCTTCCGGCTACCGGCTAGCGGGAACCGCAGGACTCGGGCCAGCGCCAGCCGGAGACGGCCGCTGGCGGCGATGCCCCGGGGGCCTGCGCGGCGGGAGCCTGATGGCGACCGAACCGGTCAAGCAGCCACGACGCGGAGCGGGTCAGTGCGTCCCCTCCCTGGGAGGCGACGGACATGGATCTCCGCGACCCGATAGACGACAGCGCCGAGAGCGCCAGCGCGCGCATCCGGCATGCCACGTCCAAGGCGATCTTCATCTCGATGGCAGCCGCGGTCGGCGGCTTCCTGTTCGGCTTCGACACCGCCGTGATCAACGGGGCCGTCAACGCGATCCAGGGCGGGTTCCACCTCAGCTCCTTCCTCACCGGACTCGCGGTGGCCTGCGCGCTGCTCGGCTCCGCTGCCGGCGCCTGGTTCGCCGGGCGGATCGCGGACCGCGCCGGGCGGATCCGCGTCATGCTGATCGCCGCCGCGATGTTCGGTCTCAGTGCGCTCGGGGCCGGGTTCGCCTTCAACGAATGGGCGCTCATCTTCTGGCGGGTGGTCGGCGGCCTGGGCATCGGCATCGCCTCGGTCACCGCACCCGCCTACATCGCCGAGATCGCGCCCGCCCGCCTGCGGGGCCGGCTCGGATCGCTGCAGCAGCTCGCGATCGTCCTCGGGATCTTCGTGGCGCTGCTCTCCGACGCGTTCCTCGCCACCGTGGCCGGCGGCGCCGCGAACAAGCTGTGGCTGGGGCTCGAGGCCTGGCGCTGGATGTTCCTCGTCGGCTTCATCCCGGCGGCCATCTACGGCGTTCTCGCCCTGATGATCCCCGAGTCGCCGCGATACCTCGTAGCCAAGGGCGAGCTCAAGCGCGCCGGGCAGGTGCTGACCCAGGTGCTGGGGCTCGTGCGGCCGGAGGCCAAAGTCGAGGACATCCGCCGCAGCCTGAGCCGCGACGACAAGCCCTCATTCGCCGACCTCAAGGGATCGCGTTACGGCCTGCTGCCGATCGTCTGGGCCGGGATCCTGCTGTCGGTGTTCCAGCAGTTCGTCGGCATCAACGTCATCTTCTACTACTCGACGTCCCTGTGGCGCTCGGTCGGCTTCACCGAGTCCGGCTCCCTGACCATCACGGTGATCACCTCGGTGACGAACGTCCTGGTCACGCTGGTCGCGATCGCCCTGATCGACCGGGTCGGCCGCAAGCCGCTGCTGCTCGTCGGCTCGGCCGGCATGACAGTATCCCTCGGCGTCATGGCACTGTGCTTCACCCAGTCGCACCTGGCCGGCGGCGCGCCCTCGCTCGCCCAGCCCTGGGGAACCATCGCGCTGATCGCGGCCAACCTGTACGTGGTGTTCTTCGGCGCCTCGTGGGGACCAGCCGTCTGGGTGCTCCTCGGCGAGATGTTCCCGAACCGGATCCGCGCCGCCGCGCTCGCCGTCGCGGCCGCCGCCCAGTGGATCGCCAACTTCGCGGTGACGACCACGTTCCCGGTCCTGTCCCAGGACATCGCCCTGTGGTTCGCCTACGGGCTGTACACCTTCTTCGCCGCCCTGTCGTTCGTCTTCGTACTCCGGCGGATCCACGAGACCAAGGGCATCGAGCTCGAGGAGATGACCGGCGAGGCACCTGTGCGCGCCACACCCGCCGTGCCCGCCGGGCGCCCGTAGGCGCTAACGCGGGACACGAGACCAAATGAACCCGGACTGAGCGGTGAGTGCGATGACGATCGTGAACGTCGGCGTGTCCCACCGGATCGCTCCGGTCGAGGTCCTCGAGAAGCTGGCCGTCCCGGCCGACCAGATCGGGGACCTGCTGGCCCGGCTGCACGCCGAGCCGTCGATCGACGAGGTGACCGTACTGTCCACCTGTAACCGGCTCGAGGTCTATGTGGCCGCGCCGGGGCCCGTCGAACCAGTGGTACGGGCGGTCGCCAGCCGGGTGGCCGGCGGTGGGCCGATCCCGGCCAGCGAGGTCCTGCGGCTGGCCCGCGTCCGGGTCGGCTCCGCCGCCGCCGAGCACCTGTTCTCCGTCGCGTGCGGACTGGATTCGATGGCTGTCGGCGAGGACCAGATCGTCGCCCAGATCAAGGCGGCCGCCCGGTCCGCCGCCGCGGCAGGGACCACCGGTCAAGAAGTCACCGGACTGATCGACGCGGCGCTGCGGGTCAGCAAGCGAGCGCGCACGCAGACCACGATCAGTACTGCGGGCATCTCGCTCGCCCGGGCCGGCCTGGAGGTGGCGAACGCGCACCTCGGCGGGCTCGCCGGCCGCGGTGCGGTGGTCCTCGGCAGCGGTAGCGTTGGCCGCCTCGCAGCCCGGCTGCTCCGTGAGGCCGGCGTGGGGCAGCTGTTCGTGGCGAGCCGCCGCGAGGCGGGAGCCCGCAAGGTGGCCGACGCGGTGCAGGGCACGCCGCTGGCCGCCGGAGACCTGCTCGCCACGGTCGGCCGCTCCGACATCCTGGTCACCGCCACGGGAGCCGCCCGCCCCGTCCTCCTGGCCGAGCAGGTACGCGCGGCACGGGCCCGGAGCGGCGGCCGGCCGTTGTGCATCGTCGACCTGGGCATGCCCCCCGACGTCGAACCGGCCGTGGGGGAGCTCGCCGGTGTCACGCTCCTCGACCTCAGCGCACTGGGCCGTCACCTGGCAGACCGTGCCGTGCCGGACCAGATTCCCGAGGTCCGCGCCCTCGTCGCCGCCGAGACCGCCGAATACAGCCGCCGCCAGCAGGAGACGGCCGCGGCCCCGGTCATCGCAGCGCTGCACGCGCACATCCGCCAGCTCGCCGACGGCGAACTGGCCCGGCTCCACGACCGCCTGCCGGACCTGAGCGAAGCGCACCATGCCGAGACGGCCGCCACCGTGCACCGCATCCTGCGCAAGATCCTGCACCAGCCGACAGTCCGCGCCAAGGCCCTCTCCGGCGGCACCCACGGACCGGACTATCTCGAAGCGCTGCGACAGCTCTTCGGTCTCGACGCGGGCGACGCCACGATCTGAGCTTCCCGCACCACCGCGTGGTGGCACACACGCCGGTGTGGGAGGCCGGGTCCGCGCCCGCGAGCGCCGCATCGGGTGACACGCGAAGCCCGGCACCTCGCGGTGCCGGGCCCTCGTGTGCCCAGTCAGGGAAGGCCGATCAGGACTGTCCGGCTCGGACACCCTTCTCGACCTGGCTGCCCAGGTCCTCGTCAACGTTCCGCCAGTACTCGAAGGCGCGCTGGAGGACCGGCTCGGTCACACCGTCGAGCAGGTGGCCCACGATGTTGCCGGCCAGCCGCTCACGCTCGGCGTCGTCGAGCACCTCGCGAACCAACGTGCCGGCCTGGCCCCAGTCGTCGTCCTGGGCGTGCAGGGTGTAGGCGGCGTGCACCATCAGCCCGTCGGTGTGCCAGCCCGCCGGCTCGCCGTAGTGGGCGGTATCGGCGTGCGGTCCGCCCTTCGAATTCGGCGCGTAGACCGGGTCGGACACCTTGGTGTACCGCATCGCGCCGTCCTTGCTGTAGCTGTTCACGGGCGACGTGGCCGCGTTCACCGGCAGCTGGTTGTAGTTCGCTCCGATGCGGGCGCGGTGGGCGTCCGGATAGGAGAACAGCCGCCCTAGCAGCATCTTGTCCGGGCTCGGGCCGATGCCCGGTACGAGATTGCTCGGCTCGACCGCGAGCTGCTCGATCTCGCTGTGGTAGTCGGTCGGGTTGCGGTCCAGGGTCATCCGGCCGACCTCGATGAGCGGGTAGTCGGCGTGCGGCCACACCTTGGTCAGGTCGAACGGGTTGAACCGGTAGGTCTTCGCGTCCTCGAACGGCATGATCTGCATCTTGAGGGTCCAGCTGGGGTACTCCCCCCGGCCGATCGCCTCGAAGAGGTCACGGGTGTGGTAGTCGCCGTCCGCCGCGGCCAGCGCGTCGGCCTCGTCCTGGGTGAGGTTCTCGATCCCCTGGTCGGACTTGAAGTGGTACTTCACCCAGAACTTCTGGTCCTGCGCGTTGACCCACATGTAGGTGTGCGAGCTGTACCCGTTCATCTGCCGCCAGGTCCTCGGGATGCCCCGGTCTCCCATCAGGTAGGTCACCTGGTGCGCTGACTCCGGGGACAGGGTCCAGA
This sequence comes from Actinomycetes bacterium, assembly GCA_025963185.1. Taxonomy (GTDB): domain Bacteria; phylum Actinomycetota; class Actinomycetes; order Mycobacteriales; family Cryptosporangiaceae; genus RYN-140. The sequence continues at coordinate 113 of JAOPVE010000266.1, read as the reverse complement.
AGTCCCACTGCATGTCTTTGTGGCGCAGGTTGTTGTCGGCACGGCTCTTCTGCGACCGGATGAAGTGCTGGAACTTCATCGGGTCGCGGATGAAGAACATCGGGCAGTTGTTC
>JAOPVE010000233.1 GCA_025963185.1 Actinomycetes bacterium | reverse complement strand
CTGCACACCACCTGCCCGCGCGAGTGGCGCACCGGGGACACCCGCCGGGATTATCACTGGCTTCCGGCCATCGGCGCGCCGGACCTGGAGACCGGCGAGTGACCTCCCCCCACACCGGCTTGACGAGCACCGGCCCGACCCACACCGGCCCGGCCCGCACCGGCCTGACGAGCACCGGCACCGGCCTGACCCGCGAGGACTGGGCCGCCGCCGCGGACGGCCTGCTGCTCGCCCTGCGCCCCTTCGCCTCGCCAGACCACGCCCGGATCGGCCTGCCCGGGGTGCCGAGCAGGTACGGCGAGGCGAGCGACGCGCTGGAGGCATTCGCGCGCTCGTTCCTGCTGGCCGCGATCCGGCTGCGCGGGGAGGACGGTGCCGATCCGCTCGGCCTCGCCGGGTGGTACGCCGACGGGCTGCGGGCGGGCACCGATCCGGGCTCCCCGCACGCCTGGCCGCTGCCCGGCGAGCTGCCGCAGGCTCGGGTCGAGGCGTGCTCGATCGCCCTCGGGCTGCACCTGACCCGCCCGTGGATCTGGGACCGCCTCGCACCGGCCGACCAGGAGCGGATCGTGGCCTGGCTCGGCACGGCGGCCGGCCGGCCCTACGTCCAGAACAACTGGGTGTGGTTCCAGATCGTCACCCAGACCTTCCTGCGCTCGGCCGGCGGACCGTGGTCGGCCGCCGACATCGACTCCGCGCTCGCCCTGCACGAGTCGCTCTACCGCGGCGGCGGCTGGTACTCGGACGGGCACGCGCGCTCCTACGACCACTACGTCGGCTGGGCGCTGCACGTCTACCCGCTGCTGTGGGCGGACATGGCCGGTCCGTGGTGCCCCGACGAGCTGCGGGAACGGTGGCGCGAGCGGCTCTCGCGGTTCCTGGGCGACGCGGTGCTGCTGGTCGGCGGCGACGGATCCCCGTTGCTGCAGGGCCGCAGCCTGGTCTACCGCTTCACGGCCGCCGCTCCATTCTGGATGGGGGCGATCACCGGGGCGACCACGCTGCCGCCCGGGCTGATCCGGCGGGTCTGCGGCGGCATGCTCGGCCACTTCCGCGGCCACGGAGTGCCCGCCGAGAACGGGCTGCTCACCCTCGGCTGGCATCGCGAGTGGCCGGCGATGAAGCAGGACTACTCGGGTCCCGGATCGCCGTACTGGGCCGCCAAGGGCATGCTCGGCCTGCTGCTCCCGGCGGACCATCCCGTGTGGACCGCGCCGGAGGAGCCGCTGCCGGTCGAACGCGCCGACACCGGGGCCGCGTTCGCCGCGCCGGGGTGGCTGGTCAGCGGGTCCCGCGCGGACGGGATCGTCCGCGTCGTCAACCACGGGACCGACCACGCGGAACCCGGCGCCCGGCGATCCGACGCCCCGCTCTATGCCCGCCTCGGGTACTCGACCGCCACGCTCCCGCCGCTCGGCGCCGCCGCCGTGGCCAGCCCGCCGGACAACGCGGTGACGATCCTCGACGACACCGGGACCGCGGCCCACCGCAGCGGATTCGAGGCGCTGTACTGCGAGTTCGCCGGCGGGACCGGGCTGGGCGCCTCGCGGTCGGTGTTGCACTGGGTCGCCATCGAGGAGGACACCAGCCCCGAGCACGCTCATGCGCGGTCGGGGACCGTCCGGGACGGACCGGTCCTGACGGTCGCGTCCGCGCTGCGCGGCGCCGTCGAGGTACGCGCGGCCCGAATCGACTCGCCCTGCACCGGGAATCTGGAACTCAGCGGCTGGCCGGTGGCCTCCGCCGAACCGCTCGCCGCCGAACCGCTCGCCGCCGGTCCCGCCGAGGGGGCGGGACCGTCCGCGCGGGTGTCCAGCGGGCGGCTCACCTCGTCGGTCACCAGCCTGGCCGGGTTCACCACCGCGTCGGTGCGGCAGGCGGACGGCAGCTCGCCGCTCGGGGACCACGTCGCGATCCCGGTGCTGCGCGGACCCGCCCGCGCCGGGCAGGTGTACCTCGCGGCCGTGGTGCTCACGGGCGGCTACGACGCCCCGGCCCTGCCCAGTGTGACGGTCCGGCCGGATCTCGTGACGATCCGGTGGGCGGACGGGACGGAATCCCGCCTGCCGCTGCCCCGTGAACGGTCAGCTCGTGAGCTGCCGGATCTCGGCGGCTAAGCGGGTGCGCCACTCGGCCCGGTAGCCCGTCGCGTGGCTGTGCGGATCCTCGGCGCCGAGGGCGGACAGCGGGTCGGCGACGCCGTAGGCCGCGCGGTAGGCGAGCACGCCGATCGCGGTCTCGGTCCACGGCTCGGCCCGGCCCGGCGGCGGACCGGGCCCCAGCGCGGCCACGAACCAGGACGGCAGGATCGCGGTCCGGTTGACGGCTTCGGCGAGCTGGATCCGCAGCCGCGTGCCCAGCTCGGATTCGGCCTTGTGCCCCGCGTCGATCCGCCCGCTCACGGCCCGCCGATGGGCGTCGTCGGCGGCCAGGTATGCGCGGGCGCGCTCGCCCGGTCCGCGACTGGCGTCGGCCGTGTCACGGCATCGCTGGTACTCGGTCCGCTGACGGGCGAACGCCAGCGCGGCGGCATCGTGCGCGGCTGTGCCGAACTGCGCCGCCACCAGTCTCGCGCTCGCGGTGACGGCGGCGTCGAGGTGCTCGTCCCGGCGGCGATCGGCCTGTTCGTGGGCCGTGATCGTCGCCTCCAGAGCGGCCCGTTCGCGCCCGGGGAGCAGGTGTGCGCCCGCGGCGCGGCCGTCCTCGGCGGTGCGGGCCAGCGAGCGGATCTGCTCGTCCGGCTCGAAGGTGGCCGCGTCCGCGCCGGCCGTCCGCCTGGCTCGCTGTTCGAGCCAGCGCGCGAGGGTCTCCAGCTTCCCGACGGTTGCCGCGAGGTCGCGGAGCTCGCCCGGCACGCGCTCAAGTTTCCTGAGCTGGTCGCGCACACCGCGCATCTCCTGCTCGAGGGTGCCGGTCCGGTCCGCCGAGCCGGTCGGCGCCCCGGCGTCCGGGCGCAGCGTCTCCGGGTCCTGCGCGACGCGGCGGAGCTCGACCTGCGCAGCCCCGGGCTCGCTCTCGTGCGGGCGCTGGCCGGGGGAACGCCGTCCGTCGCCGACGGGCGGGTAACCGGAATCGCTCACGTCAGGCTCCCGTTCCTGCCTCGCCTGGCTGGCGCGTGTCCTCGTCGGCGGCGGCGTCGGAGGCGATCATCGAGCCGAAGCTCATCACCATGAGCGCGATGACCGGCACCGACCACCACGCCGAGAGCAGCCCCGTCACCATCAGGACCACGGCGGCCGAGGCGGCGAGGATCAGCGCGGCCGCCATCCGGTAACCGGTGTGCCCGACGACCGAGCTGCGATACCAGCCCGCGACCGCGGTCGCCGTGGTACCCAGCGGCAGTCCGAGGGCGATCCACGACCTGCTGACCTGGCCGATCACGGCGATCGCGGTGACCACCACCGCAGTCGCCCCCGCGGCCACCGACCCGGCGTACACCCAGCGGCTGTCCCGCCGGTGACGGTGGGCGTCGAGGAGTACCGGGACCGTCGCTTCCACGGCCAGCAACTGCGCGGCGGTCTCCAGTACAGCGGCGGCGGCCTGCTCGTATCGCGGGTCGTCGCGGCCGAGTTCGCCGAGCGCAGCGAGCTGGGCCCGGACGCGCGCTCGCAGGCGCAACACCTCGGGCCCCAGCCCGTACCGGTCGAGGCCGGTCGGCTCTGGCGGGCCGGAGTCGTCGTGGGACGGGGCGTCCGCGCTGGTCACCGCATCCTCCGATCGCCGTCGTGTGCCTGAGCACCGTACCTCTGGGTGCGACAAATAGTGCAGAGTCATCTAGATCGCAAGGGACCGCGCACCGCCCACAGTGGCCGGCCCCGACACTGGTCAGCGGCCTGCGCGTACCCACACGGTGATCGGCCGCTCCGCCGTGCCCGCAATCCGGATCCGTCGCGGCGGATCGGCGTTCCACTCCGGAATTCCGGACCTGCCTGACGGTGCCCGGCTGGTGGCCCTACGGTGGCGCTGCCCGCGCTTGCCCGAGCAGATCCGGAGGCCGCCCGATGCCCGACCATCCGCCCGGCAGCCTGTCCCGCCGATCCGTACTCGCAGGAATGGCCACCGCGCTCGGCGTCGCGGGAACCGCCGGCCGCGCCAGCGCCGCTCCCCCGCCGGGTGCGCCCGCGCTGGCGTTCGCGAACCCCGCGATGCAGTCCGCGCTGGGCGGCCCGTACGAGGCGGCCCTGACGAACCTGCTGGTCACGAACACAGTTCCGTACGACCCCGCCGTGTACAACCGCACCCGGCTCATGTCCGGCACGCCGGGCACGTTCTTCCGGGCCGGCCAGGACTACGCCCAGCCGTGGACCAGGGACGCCGCGATCAACTCCTGGAACGCCGGCAGCCTGCTGTCCCCCGCCGTCGCCCGGAACACCCTGTGGTCGGTGTGCGACCGGCGCGCGGACGGCAGCCTGGTGATCCTGCAGGACGGCCAGTGGTGGGATCAGGTCATCTGGGGCCGCGGCGCCTGGTCGTACTACACGGTCACCGGAGACACCGCCTTCCTCGCGGACGCCTACCAGGCCCTCGCCAACACGCTGGCGATCGCCGAGGCGACCCGCTTCAACGCCACCTACGGCCTGTTCGCCGGCCCGGCCGTCATGCAGGACGGGATCGCCGGATACCCCGCACCCCCGGCGGACCCGAAGGGCGGCAGCTCGTCCGCGCCCAGCTACCCGGCCGTAGCGAAGATCATGTGCCTGAGCACCAACTGCGTGTACGCGGCCGTGTATGCCACGGCGGCCGACATGGCCGGGGCGCTCGGACGGCCCGCGGCCGAGCGCACCGCGTACCTCGCCAAGGCCACGGCGCTGCGCAACGCGATCAACACCCGGCTGTGGATCCCCGCGAAGGGCCTCTACGGCTACTTCCTGCACGGCAGCGGATCCCTCGCGGGCACACTCGACCAGCACGAGGAGACCCTGGGGCTGGCGTTCGCGATCCTGCTCGGCGTCGCGGACGGCACCCGGACCGCGTCGATCATGGCCGGTCACCACCGTGCGCCGTACGGGGTCGTGAACGTGTGGCCGCACTTCCCGCCCTACACGGACGCGATGCCCGGCCGGCACGAAGCCGTGGTCTGGCCGATGGTCCAGGGTTTCTGGGCGCACGCGGCGGCCCGGGCGGGGCGCACCGGCCTCTTCGCCACCGAACTGTCAGGGCTGGCGGCCCTCGCGCGGAACGACGGCAACACGTTCTCGGAGATCTACAACGCCACCACCGGCGTGCGCGACGGCGGGTACCAGGTGGCGGGCGGATCCGCCCAGGTGCACTGGGACTCGACCGTCAACCAGACCTGGTCCGCCTCGGCCTACCTGCGGATGCTCTACGCCGGACTGTTCGGCATGAGCTTCGCCCCGTCGTCGCTGACCTTCGCGCCGAGCCTGCCGGACGGGTGGGGTCAGGTCACCCTGTCGGGCCTGAAGTATCGCGCCGCGGCGCTCACGGTCGTGCTCACCGGGGCGGGGCGCACCGTCAAGCAGGTCACCCTCGACGGCGCACCCGCGGCCTCGGCCACCGTGCCCGGCTCGTCCACGGGCAGCCACACCCTGCGGATCGAGCTGACCACGCCCTGAGCCGGTGCGGAGCTATCCATTACGTGACTGCTTCAGCCATTGAGTTCGGGCCGTCCTGCCGAGGACGCTGTGATCCCTCTGGCCAGGGGCCGCCGTGGCTGCCGCCAGTGAAGGGAGACTCCGATGACCGTTCGCAGGGATCGGCAGCGAGCGCGGCGGCTACTGCGGCTGCCCGTCCTCGGCGTGGCCGCGGCGGCTCTGGTGCTCACGGGCGCCGGAACCGGCATCGCGTCGGCGCACACGCCTGCCACCGCGACCGCGCCGACCGCGGGGCGCTACGGCGTCTACCCGATGGGGATCCGCAGCACGCCGCCATCGACGCTGGCAGCGAACGACCTGGTCTTCCATGGCGGTGAGGTGGCGATCCATCCCCACATCTATCTCGTGTTCTGGGGAACGCAGTGGCAGAGCGACACCACGGGCGCCCACGACTACATCAAGCACTTCTACGAGGGCCTGGGCCAGACCGGCGACAACTGGTCCCGCGTTACCTCCCAGTACCACGGCAGCAACGGATCCCCGGCCTTCAGCGGGACCGTCCTCACCGTGAGCTGGACTGACCTGTCCGGCCCGGCACCGGCGAACGCCACCTCGGGACAGATCGCCGCCGAGGCGCAGAAGGCGTTCAAGCTTTTCAACGGCACGGCCGGGCCGAGTTCCGACGTGATCGTGGTCAGCCCGCACGGCACGCACCCGGACGGCTTCCCCAACGGGGGATTCTGTGCCTGGCACTCGGAGACCAACCACATCCCGTACACGAACATGCCCTATGTCAGCGACGCCGGCAGTAGCTGCGCCGCCAACTCGGTGAGCGGACCGCTCGACGGGTTCAGTGTCGTATCCGGACACGAGTACCTCGAAGCGGTCACCGATCCGTACCCGGACAGCGGCTGGGTCGACAGCACGGGAGCCGAGAACGCCGACAAGTGCGTCGGCATCAACCTGCACAGCATCAAGCTCCCCACCGGATCGTTCGCAGTGCAGCCGACGTGGAGCAACCAGACTCACGCCTGCGCCGGATAGGCGGGCACGAGCTGCGGGCCGGTGTATCACTGTGAACGATCCGTTAACGCAATATTGCCGAACGCGTTGACGGCACGGTGAGCAGCACTTAACTTCGGGGCATCTGCCCAGGTAGGACAGATGCCGGTTACCGGCGCCCGACCCCACCGGGAGCCCCTCATGCCGCTCGTTCGCCGTATCGCCCCGATCGTCCTGCTCGCCGTGGTCGCCGGTCTCGGCGTCAGCCCACCCGCGGTCGCCGCCACCGGCTCGCTGGCGGCCGGCTGCAACAAGTTCTGCGACGGGCGGGACCCGGCGAGCGCCGACTCCGACCGGACGGCCCTGACGACCGCCTACGCCGGGCGCCAGGTCAGCCTGCACTTCAGCGACGGCGACGCCATGGGCTGGGCCGCCGTGTCCGCCGGATCCGCCGGGGACCAGCTCTGGCTCGACCGGTCCTTCGACGGGGGCCGGACCTGGGGATCGGGCTGGCTCGGCCAGACGAAGATCCCGGCCGGCCAGAAGGGCTGGCGGACCCTGATGTTCAACGTGGACGACTGGGCCGCGCGCGGGGTCGGCGCGCTGCGGGCCTGCGTCCAGCCGTCGGGACAGACCGGCATCGGCTGCACGACGTGGGCGCGGACCACCTGGAACGCCTACGACCGCCGCACCGCCGCCGCGACCGGCCTCATGCAGTTCTACAACTACAGCACCGGGCTGTTCTCCACGACGAACTGGTGGAACTCGGCGAACGGCCTGACCGCGATCATCGACAACATCCGCGTCTCGGGCATGACGGGCTACCAGTACGCGATCTCGAACACCTACGACAAGAACAAGGCCGCGCGCAAGGGCGACTTCCGCAGCGAGTTCATGGACGACACCGGCTGGTGGGGCCTCGCCTGGGTCGACGCCTACGACCTGACCAAGGACTCGCGGTACCTCACCACCGCACGCGCGGACGCCGATTTCATCGCCGGGTACTGGGATGGTGTCTGTGGCGGCGGGGTGTGGGGCAAGGACAGCAAGAACGCCAAGAACTCGATCTCGAACGCCCTGTACATCCAGCTCACGGCGGCCCTGCACAACCGGATCCCCGGCGACACCACCTACCTCCAGCGGGCCAAGGCCGCGTGGACCTGGTACCGCACCAAGCTGGTGACCTCGTCCAACATGATCACCGACGGCATCGACATGGCGACCTGCGCGAACGGCACCGGCAGCATCTGGACGTACAACCAGGGCGTGATCCTCTCCGCGCTCGCCGAGCTGAGTAAGGCGACCGGCGACGCCACCCTGCTGACGACCGCCCGGCAACTGGCGAACACGTCGACCACCAGCGGATACATCCACAGCGGCGGGATCCTGCGCGACTGGTGCGAGCCGGACGGGTGCGCGGGCAATCCCGGCGACTCGCCGTCGTTCAAGGGCCCCTACGTGCGCGGCGTGGGCACCCTGAACAGGCTGCTGACGGACCACCCGTACACCGCCTACCTCGACAAGCAGGCCGACACGGCGTACGCGAAGTCGCGCACGTCCCTCAGCCACTACGGGCTGAGCTGGGCCGGCCCGTTCGACACCGCGGACGCCGCCCGCCAGCACAGCGCACTCGACCTGATGAACGCGGCGCCCTGAACCGGCGGCCCTGACGCGTCCTGGCGCGGGGCACGCGCCGTGACCGCCGGAACTGTCATGCTGGCCGCGTGGGCATCCGGATCACCGAACTGGGCTGGCGCGCGACGCCGATGGGCGAGATCAGCTTGCGGCGCAGGCGCGATCCCGTGTCCGGCGGCGACGTCTACGAGATCAAGCTCGACGACGAGTACCTGATGTCCAGCCTGTTCACGGTCGCCGAGGTCGAGGTGGCGCGGCTGGCGCTTGCCGAGCTGACCGGGACGGATCTGGACGTGGCGGTCGGCGGCCTCGGACTGGGCTACACCGCCCGCACCGTTCTGGAGAACTCCGCTGTGCGGTCCCTGGTCGTCGTCGAGGCGATCGGCGAGGTGATCGAGTGGCACCAGCAGGGACTGATCCCCGCCGGCGCCGCCCTGGCCGCCGACGAGCGGTGCCGCCTGGTGCACGGGGACTTCTTCGCGCTGGCCGGCGGCGACGGCTTCGATCCCGAGGCGCCGGGGCGGCGGTTCGACGCCGTCGTGGTGGACATCGACCACTCCCCCAGCCAGGTGCTGCACCCCGGCCACGCGCCGTTCTACGAGCCGGCGGGCCTGCTCCGGCTGACCGGGCACCTGCGGCCGGGCGGGGTGTTCTCACTCTGGTCCAACGATCCGCCGGACCCAGCGTTCGTCGCGGTGCTGGCGCAGGTGTTCGCCGAGGCGCGCGCCGAGGTGATCCGGTTCCCCAACCCGCTGCAGGATCGCGAGGCCACGAACACGGTCTACCTCGCCCGCACCACCGCCTGACCCACCAAACCGCCTGAGGTAGCGAGCCGCCTCAGGTGGCGAGCAGCCGAATGGGCGGACGGCGTTCCCCCAGTGGCAGTCGCGGGGATCCGGGGGTACAAGTGGATCCATGGCTTTGGCTTCATTAGCGTCGCCCGTCGAGCTTCCGAGTGCGGACGAGGACACTACCGTCGTCTTACCCCGAATCGTCCGGCTCGGACTGTTCCGTCCCGCCCAGCCCGTCTTCTTCGACGCGAGCGGGCGCCGCGGCCACCGGATCCGCTGGGCCGCGTACGTGGTCTGCGCGGCGGTCGTGGCCTACCTCGGGCTGCTCGCGGCGGGGCTTACCGGCGGGTGGGCGGGCACCTTTCCGCGGCTGCCGTTCGCCGATCCGCCGCCGGCCGGCCATGCGCTGGCCGCGCCGCCGGTCCCGCGGAAGGCCGCCCCGCAGCA
>JAOPVE010000224.1 GCA_025963185.1 Actinomycetes bacterium | reverse complement strand
ACCCCCGATTTGCGGATCGGCGGCCTGTCCTCGCTCACCGGGATCGTCGGCGGCAGCCTCCCGGCCATCCCGCCGATCAACTTCGACCCGGCGGCGTTCTTCGCGGGCGCCGCGCCGAAGATCCTCGGGGCGCTGCCGCTCACGGCGATCCTCCCCGCGATCGACTTCTCGCTGCCCGACCAGCTGCCCCAGCTGCTCAAGGCCGAGCTGCCGGACAAGATCACCACGTCGTACACGTGGCGGCCGAAGATCAGGCACGACGATGACTACATCTTCGATCCGGGGCAGACGGGTGCGCTGACGATCCGGGCCACTACCACGGTCCGGCGCAGCGGCGGGGCGCCGAGCTTCGAGATCGTCGGCGAGCTGACGAACTTCGCGCTGAACGCGTTCGGCGTCAAGGACTTCGGCATGCTCACGCTGAACTTCCGCAAGCTCCGGTTCGCGGCGCGGGACGGCCTCAAGGCGACCGTCGACGCCGACCTGTCCGGGGTCACGTTCCACGGAGTGCTGGAATTCATCAATCCGCTGCAGGACTTCCTGGCCAAGCTCGGGGTGGTCCCGCCCCGGCAGAGCGCCGCGGCCACACAACTCAACCCCGGGAAGGCCATGGCTGGGAAGGCGCTCGCGAAGACCGCCGCGTCGGATCCGCCGCCGAACGGGCCCGACATCAGCGTCACGGCGGCCGGGATCCGGGCCGGGTACACGCTCGCCGTGCCGACCGTGTCCATCGGGGTGTTCTCGCTGGAGAACATCGTGCTCAGCTCGGTGCTGAACATCCCGTTCCTCGGGGATCCGGCGCGGGTGCGGTTCGCGTTCGCCGACCGGGAGCGGCCGTTCCTGCTCACCGTCGCGATGTTCGGCGGCGGCGGGTTCTGCGCGCTCCAGCTCGGCCTCGACGGGTTCGAGCGATTCGAGGCCGCCCTGGAGTTCGGCGCCAAGCTCGGCCTGGACCTCGGCGTGGCGAGCGGCGGAGTCAGTGTCATGGCCGGGATCTACTTCGCGCTGGGCAAGACCGAGGGCGAGCTGTCGGGCTACGTCCGGATCAACGGCGAGCTGCGGATCCTCGGCCTGATCTCGCTCGGCCTGGAGTTCTACCTCGGCATGACCTACGAGACTTCCACCGGCGAGGTGTCGGGCCAGGCCAGGCTCACGGTCTCGATCGACATCGCGTTCTTCAGCACCTCGGTGACCCTGGGCCCGATCGAGAAGCGGTTCGGCGGCGGCACCAAGGTCCCCCCGGGCGGAACCGCCGCGATGGCGGCCAACGGCAAGCCGAACGCGCGGGCGCTCGCCCCGAGCCCGTACGCGCCGCCGCCCGGGCTGGCCGACCTCATGTCCCAGGCGGACTGGGCCGACCCCACGGCCGGCTACTGCGCGATGTTCGCCCCCACCGCCTTCGCCTGAGCCTGCGCTTCACCCACCCGAACCCGATCCGCCTGACCGCAGGCGTGCCCAGAGGAGCACACAATGTCCAGCCAGACCGTGATGTGGACCGCCGTGCCCGACGGCGTCGAGGGCGACCAGGCCCGGATCGTCTGCGTGGTGTCGCCGCGGCTCACCGATCCGGGGCGGACCGTCGTCCAGAAGTGCCCGGACTGGCTGAACTGGGCCGAGCGCGCCGCGAAGATCACGTTCGGGGTGCGGTTCGGATCCGGGCCGGTCATCGCCGCGACCCGGGTCTCACCAGCCCCGGAGGCCCGCCGGTGGACCGCCGTCGTCCAGCCGGGCCTGCCGGTGCGGCCGTTCACCCCGGCCAGCCACGCCGACCACCGGATCCGGTCCTACCCCGCCGCGAACGTCGCCGGCTTCCTCAAGCAGAAGTACCTCGACACCGCCGTGGCCTTCCCGACGGACTTTCCGCCGGTGGTCCGCCACCTCGACGGCGGGGTCGGCGCGATCGGCCTGGCCTACAACCCCAAGACCGAGCAGAACCTGCGCGCGGTGATCGAGAACGCGCTGAACCAGGCCAAGGCGATCCCGGCGATGGCGCCCAACCCGGTGCTCGACTTCCTGCTCGCGGTCCAGTTCCACGAGACGGATCCGAAGCTGCACCGGGTGCCGCCGAAGCAGGATCAGCTGGACTTCCACCAGGTCCTCTCGGTGCTCGCCCAGTACCCGGCGCTGCAACGGCGGCTCGGCCTCGTGTTCGACCTGCGGGTGCCGCTGTCCGCCGCGGCCGGGGCGACCACGGTGTCGGTCGTGCCCACCTGGACTCCCGCGCTGAGCGACACGGTCACCGTGAGCCCGGCCACCAAGATCACCGTCGGGACCGGGGTGTTCAGCCCGGCGCCGAAGCCGGGATCCGATCTGGACAAGGACGCCCTCAACGTCCGCGGGCCGGGTTTCGGGGTCGTCACGGTCGACGCGGACGGCGGCGCGCTCAAGGCCCGCCAGTTCGCCGACAACCTGCGCCGTGGGCAGGTGCAGAAGTCGGCGGACACCCCCGACCGCGCCTCGCTGCCGGCCCTGCGCTCGGCCGGGATCGCCGTGGTGCGCAGCGGGCGGGCGGCCCGCCAGGTGCAGCGCTTCACCGACTCGGCGGCCCTGGAACAGGCGCTGGCCAGCGGATCCGCGGTGACGCTCGACGCCGACGCCCTGCTCTACGGGCTGCGCTGGGCGGTGTTCGACGTGGCCTCGCAGCGCTGGTACTCGCTGTGCGAGCGGCGCGGCTCGTACGCGTTCCCCACCGCGCACGACCTGGACCTCCAGCTCACCGACTCGGGCACGGTCACCACCTCGGTAACCCAGCGGCCGCAGGAGACCCTGCCGGACTACTACCTCGCCGAGTACCTGGCCCGCTGGGAGGGCGAGAGCCTGGTCGCGCCGAGGCCCGGCAAGTCACTGGACCGCGATCCGAAGCAGGGCCCGAGCGCGCCGGATCCCGATCCGCAGAGCACCATCGGGCTCAAGGTGCAGTTCGCGCCCGCCCCCGGATCCCTGCCCCCGCTGCGGTACGGCCGCCGGTACCGGCTGCGCGCCACCGCGGCCTACCTGGGTGGCGCGGGGCCGCGCTTCGATCCGGCGAACACGACCGCGGACTTCAGCCACGCCACCGACGAGGTCACCTACGGGCGGCTGGAGCCCGTGCCGCCGCCGGCCGTCGCCGCGCGCGCCCCGCGGGTCCCGGGCGAGTCGTTGCACCACCTGGTGATCCGGTCGGACCGGGACACCCCCGCCGCCGCCACCGTGCCCACCGAGCGGCACGTGCTCCCGCCCAAGGCGTCCCAGTTGCTCGCCGAGGCGCACGGGCTGTTCGACACCGCGTCGGGCCTCGACAAGACCGTGTACGCGGCGATCGCCGCCCGGGCTGGGGGTGCGCTGGCCGGGGGAACGGCGGACCCCTCGGATCCGTCGATCCAGTACTTCGACTCCTTGTCCTTCACCGTCGAGAACGGGACGAAGGCCCCGGTGCCGTGGATCGCGGATCCGCTGGCCAGGGGTGCCGTGCTCACCGGGCTCCCCGGCGTCCCGTTCGGGCCGACCGTGGTCGACTTCGGTTACGCCGAGGGACGGACCTGGCGCAACGTCCAGCCGTTCCGGATCCGGGTCACCGAGGGCACGGCCGCGCCAGCCTTCGATCCGGTGAATCGGGTGCTCACTGTCTGCCTGGGCAAGGCGGACGTGGCCGAGGTATCCCTGAGCAGCCTTCTGCGCACCGAGGACCTCGGGCTGCTGGAGATCTGGCGCTGGATCCAGAACGAGGCCAGCCTGCCCAGCGCGGACCTCGCCACCCACAAGAACTACGCGCTGACCGGCCGGCACTGGCTGCTCACGCCCGGCCAGCCGCTGACCCTGGTGCACGCCGTCCGGCGCCCGCTGGCGCAGCCGCAGTTCCACGCGCTCACCTCGGTGCGTGAGCTGGGCAAGCCCGTGGCGACTCTGAAGGCCGGCGGCATGGGGATCAGCCGCAAGAGCACCGTGGCCGTCGACCTGCGCGCCGAGTGGACCGATCCGGTGGACACCCTCGACGCCGACGGCTGGCAGCCCCGCAAGCTCGTCACGCGCACCACCCACCTCGGCCAGGTGCCGGTCGCGCTGGCCGACGCCACCCACGACGAGAACACTGTGGACCTGGCGATCCCGCACGACTTCAACGACACCTTCGCGCACTCGGTCGCCTACTACCCGACCGCCAAGAGCCGGTTCGCCGAGCACTTCACCGAGTCGTCCGACACGACCGTGCGGATCGCTGACGACACCTGGTTCGTCGTGGACGCCCAGGGCCTGACTCCCGGATCCGAGATCGTCACGGCGTCCGGCACCACGTTCGCCAGGGGCAAGGACTACGAGCTCAGCGAGTACCAGATCCGGCGGCTGCCCGACGGCGGGATCGCGGCCGGCACCACCGTGGCGATCAACTACCGGCCCGCGACCACGCTAGCCGGCAACCCGGCGATGGTCGGCGTGCCCAGCTCGGCCCGTCCGGCCCCGCCCGCGCCGCTCTACGTCGTGCCGACGTTCGCCTGGTCCGCCACCCCGGGCAACGGCGGCACCGAGAGCACCCGCAAGGGCGGCGGCCTGAGGATCTACCTCGACCGGCCGTGGTGGTCCTCGGGCGACGGCGAACTGCTCGGCGTCGTGCTCTGGGCGGCTCCGGCGGGCGCCACCACCATCGATCCGCTGGTGAAGCCGTACGTGACCGGGTGGGGCCGCGATCCGCTGTACCTGGCCGCGCCGACTCCACACCTGGTGCCCACGGTGGCCGACTTCCCGCGCGCCACCCTCACCCGGGCCGGGGTACACCTCGCCGAGCGCGACTCGATCGTCTCCGTGGCGGGTCACCCTGTGCAGGCCGATCCGGACCGCAAGCTGTGGTTCTGTGACGTCGAGCTGGCTCCCGGCCAGGCCCACCAGCCGTTCGTGCGGCTCGCGCTGGCCCGGTTCCAGCCGAACTCGCTGGTGGGCGCGGAGATCTCGCACGTGGTCCTCGCCGACTTCGCCCAGCTCGCCCCGGACCGGACGGCGTCGGTGATCTACGGATCCGATCCGAACGCAGTCAACCTTGGCGTGACTGGCAGCTCGTACGGGCTGTCCATGGCCGGCGGCGTGCCCACCGGCGTAGTCGAGGTGACCGTCGAGCGGCGCGACCCGGGGATCCCCGGCGACCTCGGCTGGGTCGCCGAGGCCCCGCAGGTGCTCACCGCGCAGCCGTTGAGCAGCGGCGACACCAGCTGGCACGGCAAGGTCAAGCTCCCGGTCGCCCGGGGCAGCGAGCCCATGCAGCTCGTCGTGCGCGAGTTCGAGGGCCTGGCCGGGGGTCCGCGCCTGACCTACACGGACGTGATCGCGCTGTAGTACCGGCTTGTTCAGCCGCGTTCAGGATCGGCGATCCGCCCGGTCCCGACCCCGCAAGCTCTCCCGCGGCGGGCGACCACCAGAGGTCGCCCGCCCCGAGAGAAGGAGCAGTCACGATGAAGGTTCTCGCAGCTAGGACCGGCCGGTGCGCGGTCAACTTCGCGGCCGCCGCGGCGATCATGCTTCCCGCCGTGGCAGCCCACGCGGCGGTCACCCCGGCGGCCGGGCACCAGGCGTACGGGTCGTCCGCGAGCACCCGGCAGGCGATCGAGGCGTACTGGACCCCGGCCAGGATGCGGGCGGCGAAACCGGCGGAGGAGTCACCGGAGTACAAGGCGGCAACGCAGAAAGCCCTTGCGGATCGCCGGGCCGGCCGGGCAATGGCCACCCCGCACTGGGGCAAGCCGTTCACCTACCCGCACGCCGAACCCACCCGCCGCGTCACACCCGGTGCGACCACGGATCCGAACCTGCCCACCACCCACCCCACCGCGGCCACCATGGGCAAGGTGTTCTACGTCAGCAACGGTGCCGACTACGCGTGCTCCGGGACCGTCGTCAACACCCCCGGACTGGACTCGGTGTGGACCGCCGCGCACTGCCTGCACACCGGCAAGGGCGGCGGTCCGGTGTCCAACTGGGCGTTCGCACCGGCGTACGACAGTGACCTCGCAGATCCGGAGCCGTACGGACTCTGGACCGCGGCGACCCTGTTCCCCGCCAATGGATGGGTCTTCAACTCCGACATGGCCGAGGACATGGGCGTGGCCATCATGCGGACCAACGCCTCGGGCACGCACATCGCCCAGCAGGTCGGCGGCCAGGGCCTCACGGCGAACTCGCTGCTCAACGTGACGGAAAACGCGTTCGGGTACCCCGCCGAGCGTCCGTACACCGGCGGCCACCTGATCCAGTGCTCTGGACCCACGGTGTCGCAGTACCCGGTGTGGGCTCAGACGGTGACGATCCCCTGCACGATGACCGGCGGATCGAGCGGCGGTGGCTGGCTACTGAACTACGACGGCCGGTACGGATCCCTCAACGGCATCAACAGCTGGATCAACGGCCACTTCTTCCCGACCCTCATGGCCTCCCCGTACTTCGACCAAACAGCCCTCGACCTCTTCACCGCCACCAAAAACCTCTACCCCCCCCCCGCACCTCCTCCCCGCCCCGTCCCCTCGCCCCGCCCCGCCCTCCAACTGAACGGGACTGTTCGGGTATCCGCGGCGATTTCGCCGCGGATAGCCGCACCTTCCCCGGCAATTCCCGCGCCCTGCCCCGCCACCGGACCTACCGCACGGTGCGGAGGCGGGATCCCGGGGACCACAGTGCTGGTGTTCGTGTGCGGAATCTGGCAGGGCGGTGTCCGGTGGGGCAGTATCACGGCCCGTCCGGACCTGAGGGGGTGCTGGTCGTGGCTTAATGGCACAGCCGTAGGGGGCCGCACCGGGCGGTGCTCTCGCGGTCGGGAGGAAGTGTGGCCGGAGCCGATCTCGCCACTGTCACCGACGTCGGCCAGCTCGCGGCCGTGCTGCGCCAGCTGCGGAGGCGGGACGGACGACGGCGGGGCGGACCGCAGCTGACCTATCGCGAGCTCGCCGAGCGGACCGGCTGGTCGATCGGCACGATCTGCAGTTATCTCGCGGGCAAGGTGCTCCCGCCGACCGGACGGTTCGACGAGCTGGTCCGCACCCTCGGCGCGACTCCGAGCGAGCAGGGCGCTCTCGCCACGGCCAGGGACCGGGTGGAGGAGACCCGCCGGACCGGACCGGTGGTGCCGTTCCAGCTTCCTCTCGACGCGCCGCACTTCACGGGCCGGATCGCCGAACTGCACCGGATCGACGAGGCAGCCGCCGCCGTACCCATCGTCGCCGTGAGCGGGACGGCGGGTGCGGGTAAGAGCACGCTGGCGATCCGCTGGGCGCACCGGTCCCGGGAGCGGTTTCCCGACGGGCAGCTTTACCTGGACCTGCGCGGGTACGCGGCCGCCGCGCCACTGCGGCCCGCCGAGGTGGTCGCGCAGGCGCTGCGGTCGCTCGGGGTGCCGGCCACCCGGATCCCGGCCGCCGCCGACGAGGCCGCCGCGCTGTTCCGGACGGTCGTGTCCGGCCGGCGGATCCTCGTGGTGCTCGACGACGCGCGATCCGCGAGCCAGGTGCGGCCCGTTCTGCCGGGGACGGCCGGGTCGCTGGTCCTCGTGACGAGCCGCGACCAGTTGCCTGGGCTTGTGGCGCTGGACGGCGCGGCCCACGTGGAACTCGGGCTGCTCACCGAGGCCGAGGCGCTGGATCTGCTCGCGGCGACCGCTGGATCCGCCCGGATCGCCGCCGAGCCGTCCGCCGCCGCGGAGCTGGCCGGGGCGTGCGCGTATCTCCCGCTCGCACTCCGGATCGCGGCCGCGAGCCTCGCCGCCCGTCCTCATCTCACGGTGGCCGCGTACCTGCGCCGGCTCGGCGCGCAGCATCGGCTCAGTGCGCTCGACGCGGGCGGCGACTCGCGGGCCGCCGTGCGCGGGGCGTTCCACCTGTCGTACCGGGCGGTGCCGGCGACGGCCCGGCGGCTGTTCCGGCTGCTCGCGCTGATCCCGGCGCAGGACATCGCGGAGGAGGGGGCGATCGCGCTGCTCGGCGGAGACCCGGTGGCCGCGACCGAGGCGATCGACCAGTTGTGCGGGGCGCATCTGCTGGGGCAGTCCCGATCCGGGCGGTACTCGCTGCACGAATTGTTGCGGTGCTACGCCGCGGAGCGGTCTGCCGACGAGGATCCGGCTGGCGAGCGGTCCGCGGCCCTGCGGCGGCTACACGACTGGTACGAGGCGGGCGCCCGGTCGGCGTCCGACGCAGTACACCCCGAGCGGGTGCGGCTGCCGAGGGCGGATCGGGCGGATCCGGCAGGCGGCTGGGCACCGTCGGAGGCGCTCGGGTGGCTCGCCGCCGAGCAGTCGAGCCTGCTGGCTACGGTCCGCAGCCCGGAGGCGGGGCCGGCGGCCTGGCGGATCCTCGACAGCATCCGCGCGTACTGCGGCCAGTCCGTGTCCACTCCGGACTGGCGCGCGGCGGCACGCGCGGCCCTGGCGGCGGCCACGGCGGCCGAGGATCGGCAGGGCCAGGCGTCCGCGCACCTGAACCTGGCCGAGATCGCCCGGCGGACCGGCGAGTACGCGGACGCGATCACCCACTACGAGCGATCCGCTGCGCTGTGTACGGAGACGGGCTGGGCCGAGGGCGAGGCGGCGGCGCTGGGCAACCTCGGCACGATCTGCCGGTACGCCGGCCGGACGGCCGAGGCGGTCGAGCACCTGACCCGGTCCGCGGAGCTGAACCGCCGGGCCGGGCGCGCGAGCGGGCTGGCCGCCGCGCTCGGCGGACTCGGCATCGCTCACCGGGAGCAGGGCGACCTGGACGCGGCGGCCGCGCGGCTGCGGTCCGCATTGGAGCTCTACCGCGAGGCCGGATCCAGCGGCGGCGTCGCGGCCGCGTTGGACAACCTCGGCGAGGTGCTGGTCGCCCAGGACCGGCCCGGCGAGGCCATGACCGCGTTCGGGCAGGCGCTGGCCCTGTTCCAGTCGCTGGGCAGCGGACCGGACGAGGCCATGGCCCTGTGCGGGATGGCGGCCGTCCACACCATCACCGGGCACGGCGACACCGCCCTGGACCTGGCCGAACGCGCCCTGCGGACCGGTTGGGAGACGGCCGACTGCCGGATCCGCATCGACCTCGTGCTCACCCTCGCCACAGTCCACACCGGACTGGGCCGGACCGCCGACGCGGCCGCCCGGTACGCCGAGGCGCTCGACCTCGCCGCGGCCTCGGGCAACCGGTACCCCGAGGCGGTCGCCCTGCTGGGCCTCGCCGGGCTGGACCGCGGCGACAGCGTCCTGGCCCAGCGCGCGCTCGAACTGGCCACCCGCTGCGGCTACCGGACGCTCCAGCACCGCGCCGCGGAAGTGCTCAGCCTGATCCCGGTAGCAGCACACACAGCCACACACCCGAGTGTGAGCGCAGAGTGGGGAAAGCACTGATTCGCCGGTCCGCCAGCGGCGCGACGCTGTTCGCACACGCCACGACCTAGGAGAACACCGTGCGACTGACCACGAAAAGCGCCCTGCTCAAGCGGATCGCCAAGCCCCTCGCCGCCGTCGCCACCACGGCCGCGCTGGCCGGGTTCGGCCTCGGGCTCGACGCCACCGCCGCCTCGGCCGCGACCACGCCGTACTGGGGCATGGACTGTTACACCTCCACCAGCGGATCCTTCGGCGGCTACTACGGCAACGCGACCTGCACCGGCACGGGGATCTGGCAGGTCCAGGTGTCCTGCCTGTTCGGCGGCAACCCGACGAGCCTGATCATGATCAACACGCCCGGCCTGACCCAGAGCGCGAGCGCGGGTAGCTGCTACTGGGGCGTCAACTCGGTCACGGTCAAGGAGTACACCCGCACCCCGTAAGCGGCGGACTCCACCGAAGTGCGGAACCTCGGACCGGTCCTGACCGGCCGGAGGTTCCGCACTTCGGTGAGAGGGTCAGGGCGCCCAGAGTTCCACCTCGGACGCCTGTGCCGCCGGCCACGCGGTGTTCGCGCTGACCGTGATCCGCACGTACCGGGCCGTGCCGGTCAGCGGGAGCGTCACCGCGTTCCCGCTCGCCGGATCGAACCCGTACGCGGCCGCCGCCTTGAGACCGGAGAACGCGGTGCCGTCCGCCGATCCGGATACCGCGATCGTCTGCGAGCGGCCGCCCCAGCCCGCCGGGAGCCGTACGACGGCCCTGCCGAGGGCCAGCGGCGAGCCCAGGTCCACGGTGAGCGACTGCGGGAACGCGTTGTTCGGCGACTCCCAGTAGGTGCCGGGGTCGCCGTCGACGGCGTTCGCCTATCCGTAGTTCTGCACGTGGCCCGACTGGGTGGTCGCCGCGCCGAGCGCCAGGTTCCCCGCGGGCGGCGGGGGAGTGGTGGTTCCCCCGGCGCTGTAGACCTCGGTCTCGGCGGCCTGCGCGGCGGGCCAGCCCGTGTTCGCGGTGAACGTCAGCCGCACGTACCGCGCCGATCCGGAGACGCCGATGGCCGCCGTGTTGCCCGACGAGGGGCTGAACGCGTACCCGGCCGCGGCCCGCAGGGTGGTGAACGCAGACCCGTCAGCGGATCCGGCGACAGCCACCGTCTGGGTCCGCGGTCCCCAGGCGGGTGAGGGTGGCAGGCTCAGGACGATCCGGCCGAGGGGACGGGACGCGCCGAGGTCGACGGTGATCGACTGCGGGAACGCGTTACCCGTGGACTCCCAGTAGCTGTTCGGGTTCCCGTCGACGGCCGCCTAGCCAGGGAAGCCACCGGCCGCGCTGGTCACCGTCACGGGCCGCCCGGCCGCCAGGTTCCCGTCCGCGGGAGGCAGCGAGGGCGAGGGTGACGGTGAGGGAGAAGGCGAGGGTGCGGGGGAAGCAGAGGGTGAGGGCGGGGTGGATGGGCCGCCGCCCCACTGCGCCGCGGGCCACGGTCCGCAGAACGGCGTGTCCGTGTACCAGCCGGAGTT
>JAOPVE010000223.1 GCA_025963185.1 Actinomycetes bacterium | reverse complement strand
TACGCGCCGGCGGCGAGGTACTTCGTCGTGGCGGTCCACCAGATCCGGTCGGTGCCCCAGCGGGACTTCCGCTCCGAGGACGGGTGCGGCGAATGTTCTCCGAGCTGGCGTTCCGGTCCCCATCCTCGCGAAGTGCGGTAACTGGCGCCGGTCCTGACCGGTCGCGATTACCGCAGTTCGCGAAAGGTGGGGCGGGGGCGGATTAGTGGAGTTGGTGGGTGGCGGCGGTGTAGGCGGCGGGGCTGAAGAGGACCAGGCGGGCCTCGCTGACTGGCGACTCGGTTTCGCGGAGGGCGGTCAGGGCCTGGGTGACCGCGTCGTCCAGGGGCCAGCCGTAGACGCCCGAGGAGATGAGCGGGAAGGCGACGGTGTCCGCGCCGAGATCCGCGGCGAGCCGGAGCGATTCGCGGTAGGCCGATCGCAGCAGCTCAGAGCGGTCCTCGGACGCGGACCAGACCGGCCCGACCGTGTGGATCACCCAGCGCGTGGGCAGGTTGCCGGCTGTGGTCGCCACGGCCTGCCCCACCGGCAGCCCGCCGCCGAGGTGGGCGGCGCGCAACTTCCGGCACTCGTCGAGGATCGCCGGGCCGCCCTTGCGGTGGATCGCCCCGTCGACCCCTCCGCCGCCCAGCAGCGAGGAGTTGGCCGCGTTGACGATGGCGTCGACGCGCTGGTCGGTGATGTCGCCCTGCACGGCCAGGATCCGCATAGCGGTCAGCCGGTGCGGAGGGTGCTGACCAGGGTGGGGTCGCCCTGGATCTCCAGGGTGCTGAGTGGGATGCGGCCGTAGAGGGCGAGCAGGAGGTCGCTGGCGGATCCGATGGCGGCGGCCTGCGCGTCGGGCTCGGCGTCGAACCAGCTGTCGATGTCCAGCAGGGTGATGCCCTCGTTGCGGACCCGCACGGCCCACCGGTTGTCGGCGTCGGAGGCGTCGAGCCGGATCACGCCGGTGCGGTCGACGGGCCCGAGGCGGCGGCCACCCGGCAGCCACGAGTCGAGGACCTCGTCGATGCCGTCGACGGCGAGCGCCTGCGGGATCGGCTCGGGCAGCCCGACGGCCACTTGGGCGTCCCAGCGGTGGATCGCGGTCTCGTGCGCCATGCGCCGGTGCCAGAAGATGGCCTTCTGGGGCTGGACGGTCCAGTTCCAGGCGGGCATCTCGGGGTCGATCGTCTCCAGGGTGTGCAGCAGCGCGGCGTAGCCCTCGTCGAACCAGGGGAGCATGGCGGCGTCGTCCTCGGGGACCGCCACCGGCTCGGCCCCCTCGGGCTTGCTGGTCACCCCGCGGACCACCCGGGCGCGCTGCCGCCGGTAGATGGTGCCGAGGTGGGCGACGAGGTCCCGAATGGTCCAGTCGGGACAGGACGGCACCGGCTCGGCGAAGACCGGTTCGGAGACGGCGGCGCGGAACGCGGCTTCCTCGCCGCGGAGCGCGCCGAGCCAGAAGTCCTTCGTGCGGTGTGGTGCGCTCATCACCCTGCCCCTGTGTCCGTGGGGCACCGCGCAGGTACCCGCCCGACAGCCTAGGGGTCCGGTCCAGCCAACCGGTGCATGGACCGCACGCTCTAGGGTGGGCGCGTGCAGGTCGAGTCGAAGGCGAAGCTGGCGCCCCTCACCACGCTGCGGCTCGGCGGTCCCGCCGCGCGGCTGGTCGTCGCGCGCGACGCGGAGGAGTTGGTGGCCGCGGTCACCGGGTCCGCGGAACCGGTGTTGCTGCTGGCCGGGGGCTCGAACGTGGTGGTCTCGGACGCGGGATTCGCGGGCACGGTGGTGCTGGTCCGGTCCGCGGGGGTGCGGGCGCAGCGCCGGGGTGAACTCGTGGAGGTCACCGCCGAGGCCGGGCACAGCTGGGACGACCTGGTCGCGTACGCGGTGGCCGAGGATCTGTCGGGGCTGGAGTGCCTGTCCGGAATTCCGGGATCCGTCGGGGCGACGCCGATCCAGAACGTGGGGGCGTACGGCCAGGAGGTCTCGGACACGATCCGCTCGGTCACCGTGCTGGATCGCCACACCGGCGAGGTCCGCTCGATGGCGGCCGGCGAGTGCGGCTTCGGGTACCGGCACAGCGCGTTCCGGGGTACGGATCGGTACGCGGTGCTCGACGTGACCTACGCGCTGCGGCCGGGCCGGTCGAGCGGAGGCCTGCGCTACGGCGAGCTGAGCCGGGTGCTCGGAGTCGAGCCGGACGGGTCCGCGCCGCTCGGTGACGTCCGGGAGGCTGTTCTCGCGCTGCGCCGGGGCAAGGGCATGGTGATCGACGAGCACGATCTCGACACCCGCAGCGTCGGATCGTTCTTCACCAACCCGGTCCTCGATCCGGATCAATGGGCTGAGCTGCGCAGACGACTCGACGAGGATCCTCCCCAGTGGCCGGAGCCCGGCGGCCGGACGAAGACGTCGGCGGCGTGGCTGATCGAGCGGGCGGGGTTCGCCAAGGGCTACGGGCGGGACGGGGTGGCGATCTCCTCCAAGCACACCCTGGCCCTGACGCACCGGGGCGGCGGATCCACCTCAGCGCTGCTCGCGCTCGCCAGGGAGATCCGCGACGGGGTGCTGGCGCGGTTCGGCGTCGAGCTAGTGAACGAGCCGATCCTGGTCGGCGAGAAGCTCTGAGCCGAACAGCTCTGACCAGCCGAAACTGACCTCGCCGAGGCGCCAGCGGCGGCGGTCGCCGAGCACGGGCCAGCCCGCCGAGGCCAACCCGGACACGGCGCCGATCCAGCGCTGCCGGGGGCCGAACGGGGCGAGCACCGCGGCGGCGTCCCAGGCGGCGTCGAACGCGGTGAGCAGTCCGTGGATCGGGTGACCGGGCACGTTGTGGTGGATCAGGGCCTTGGGCAGCCGCTCGGCGAGGGTCGAGGGCCGGTCGAGGGTCGCGAGGTGGACGGCGAACGTCAGTGACCGTGGCCCGGAGGCGTCGAGCAGTACCCACGCGCCGATCCGCCCGAGTTCGTCGCAGGTGCCCTCGACCAGCAGCCCGCCGGGCGCCAGCCGGGCCAGCATCGTGGCCCAGGCCTCCCGCGAGGGCGCCTCGTCGTACTGCCGCAGCACGTTCATGGCCCGGACCAGCGAGGGCCGCAGCCCGGCCAGCTCGAACCCGCCGCGCCGGAACACCAGCCCCGGCGGATCCGCGGAGGGCTGCGCGCCGGCCACCCGATCCGGATCGATCTCCAGCCCCACCACCCGCGCCCCCGGCCAGGCGGACCGCAGCCGCGAGTACAGCTCGGCGCAGGTCACCGGGGCGGACCCATACCCGAGGTCGACCACGAGCGGGTCCGTGGGCAGGGCGAGCGTGCCGGTGATCCAGCGGTCGACCCGCCGGAGCCGGTTCGGGGCGGTCGTCCCCCGGGTGGGCAGTCCGAGCGCCCGCGCCCGCCCAGCGGCGAGGCGGGGAGGGCGTTTCACGGCGTCCGGTGGACCTTGGTGTTCGAGGCCTGGGCCAGCGGCCGGACCACGAGCAGGTCCACGTCGACGTGCGGCGGCCGGGTGACGACCCAGGAGACGCAGTCGGCGATGTCCTCGGCGGTCAGCGGCGCGTCGACCCCGGCGTAGACGCCGGCGGCCTTGCCGGCGTCCCCACCGAAGCGGACCAGCGAGAACTCCTCGGTGGCGACCATCCCCGGCGCGATCTCGGTGACCCGGACCGGCCGGCCGTTCAGCTCCAGCCGCAGGGTCTCGGTGAACGCGGCGACCGCGTGCTTGGCGCCGGTGTAGCCCGCGCCGCCCTCGTAGACCCCGTGGCCGGCGGTGGACCCGATGACGACGACGTGCCCGGCGCCGGACGCCTCCAGGGCGGGCAGCAGCGCCTGGGTGACCCGAAGCGTTCCGAGGACGTTCACGTCGTACATCCGCTGCCACTGGCCGACGTCCGCCCGCTCGACCGGATCCAGTCCGTAGGCGCCACCGGCATTGTTGACCAGCACGTTCACTGGTCCGGGGAGTGCGGCCGCGAGGGCGGCGACGGACTCGTCCGAGGTGACGTCGAGGGTGATCGCGGTGGCCCCGATCTCGGCGGCGAGCTCGTCGAGGCGGTCCCGGCGGCGGGCCGCGGCGATCACGTGGAAGCCGTCCGCGGCGAGGCGGCGGGCGGTGGCCGCGCCGATGCCGCTGCTCGCCCCTGTGACCACGGCGACAGGCCTGGAGGATGTGGTGTCGGTCATGCCCTCGATCCTGCCGGATAGGTTCGGTGATGTTCGCCCGGACCGCACAGGGGAAGATCTACGGTGCCGTCGGCGTTGCGACGGCAGCGTGCCGGGTCTCCCGGCTGATTGAGGAAGGTGGCTGCGCGGTGTCATTCGCCGCCAGAGGGCGCCGGCTACGGGCCCCAGGGCTCCCCCGGCGAATAGCCACCCTCTCAGTCCATACTTCTCCGCTAGAACAACCAGGAACCGGCGACGCGGGCGGCATGAACGTCTACATCGTCGAGGTCTCCAAGCGGCTCGCCGCGGCCGGCGTCGAGGTCGAGATCTTCACGCGGGCCACCTCGTCCGAGCTGCCGCCGTCCGTCGAGATGGCGCCGGGAGTGCTGGTCCGGCACGTGCACGCCGGGCCGTTCGAGGGACTCTCGAAGGAGGAACTGCCCGGTCAGCTGTGTGCGTTCACCTCCGGGGTACTGCGCGCCGAAGCCAGCCACGAACCCGGCTGGTACGACCTGGTGCACTCCCACTACTGGCTTTCCGGGCAGGTCGGCTGGCTCGCCAAGGACCGCTGGGGCGTCCCGCTCGTGCACTCCGCGCACACCCTGGCCAGGGTCAAGAACGCCAGCCTTGCGGACGGTGACCGGCCGGAGCCCCGGGCCAGGGTGATCGGCGAGGACCAGGTCGTCAGCGAGTCCGACTCCCTGATCGCGAACACGCCCGACGAGGCCGCCCAGCTCATCACCATGTACGGCGCGGATCCCGCCCGCGTCAGCACCGTGACCCCCGGCGTCGACCTGGGCCGCTTCCACCCCGGCGACCGGCGGGCCGCGCGGCGCCGCTTCGGGATCCGGCCGGACGCGGACGTGCTGCTCTTCGTGGGGCGGATCCAGCCCCTCAAGGCCCCCGACGTACTGGTCAGGGCCGCCGCGCGGATCATCGAGGCCGACCCCTCCCGGCGATCCGCCCTGGAAGTGATCGTCTGCGGCGGACCGAGTGGCAGCGGACTGGACGAGCCCGAGCACCTCCAGCGCCTCGCCGCCTCCCTCGGGATCGCCGACGTGGTGCGCTTCATGCCGCCGCTGCCCCCCGACGACCTCGCCACCCTCTACCGGGCCGCGGACATCACGGTCGTACCCAGCCACAACGAGTCGTTCGGCCTGGTCGCCGTCGAGTCCCAGGCCTGCGGGACGCCCGTCGTGGCGGCCGCGGTGGGCGGGCTCGTCACGGCGGTCCGCGACGGGTATTCGGGGGTGCTGGTGGACGGGCACGATCCGGGCAGGTACGCGTCCGTGCTGTCCTCGCTGCTCGCCGAGCCGCGGCGCCTGCGCACGTACGCCTCCGGCGCCGCCGCCCACGCGGCCAGCTTCTCCTGGCAGCGCACCGCCGACGGACTGCTCACCGTCTACCGGGACGCGATGGCCGCCCAGAACCGCCGCCTCGCCCTGGGCGTGACCGCCGTATGACGGCCGCCGTCATCGAGCAGACGCTGCGCGAGCGGGAGATCGAGTTCGAGCGCACGGCGTCCGGCGGATTCGTCGTTACGCTGCCCGGGGAGCGCAAGCAGAAGACCCTGTGCAATCTGATCCCCGGCGAGCACGCCCTGCGCGTCGAGGCGTTCGTCATGCGCCATCCGGACGAGAACCGCGAGCGCCTCTACGAGTACCTGCTGCGGGCCAACGCGCGGATGTACGGGGTGTCGTTCAGCGTCGATCCGGCGGGGGACGTGTACCTGACCGGCCGGGTCGCCCTGCACAGCGTCACCCCCGACGAGATCGACCGGCTGCTCGGCGCGGTCCTGGAGTACAGCGACGGCAGCTTCAACCAGTTGCTGGAGATCGGGTTTCCCACGGCGATCCGGCGGGAGTGGGCGTGGCGGGAGAAGAACGGCGAGTCGCTCGCCAACCTCGCGGCGTTCGCCGACTGGGCGTCGCGGCCGGCTGACCAAAACTGACCTCGGCTAATCTGTGACCGTGCTCACCTACCTCACCAGTCACGCGCAGCTCGGCATCGCCGCGACCTGCGCAGTGCTCGCCGTGATCGCGTGGATCGTCTTCAAGATCATCAAGAAGACGGTCATGCTGTTCCTCATGTTCGCGCTGGTGGTGGCCGCGCTGGGCGGCGGGGGCTACTACTTCTGGAAGTGACCCCTTGCGCTGAGGAGTGGGCGGGTCTGGCAGGCTGGGCGCCATGACCAAGACCCTCGTCCTGCTCCGCCACGGCGAGAGCGAGTGGAACGCCAAGAACCTGTTCACCGGCTGGGTGGACGTCGACCTGACCGCCAAGGGCGAGGCCGAGGCCCGGCGCGGTGGCGAGCTCATCGCGGCCGCCGGGGTGCTGCCGGACGTCGTGCACACCTCGGTCCAGCGGCGCGCGATCCGCACCGCCAACCTGGCGCTGGACACGGCCGACCGGCTCTGGATCCCGGTCCGGCGGTCGTGGCGGCTGAACGAGCGGCACTACGGCGCGCTCCAGGGCAAGAACAAGAAGCAGACCCTTGAGGAGTTCGGCGAGGAGCAGTTCATGCTCTGGCGCCGGTCCTACGACGTGCCCCCGCCGCCGCTGCCCATCGACGATGACTACTCGCAGTTCGCGCACCCGCAGTACGCGGGGCTCCCGCCGGAGGTCCGGCCGCGCACCGAGTGCCTCAAGGATGTGCTCATCCGCGCGCTGCCGTACTGGTACGACCAGATCGTCCCGGATCTGTCGGCGGGTCACACCGTCCTGGTGGCGGCCCACGGCAACTCGCTGCGCGCGCTGGTCAAGCACCTCGACCAGGTCAGCGACGAGGCGATCGCCGGGCTCAACATCCCGACCGGGGTCCCGCTGAAATACGAGCTGGACGACGAGTTCCGTCCGATCAACCCCGGCGGCGAGTACCTCGACCCCGAGGCGGCCGCGGCGGCGATCGAGGCGGTCAAGAACCAGGGCCGCTGACGGACTGATGCGAAGTGCGGTAACTGTGGCCGGTCCCGACCGGTCGCGGTTACCGCACTTCGCGATTACGACGGGGGGAGTTCGCCCGTCACGAGCTGGACGACCCGGCGCGAGACCGAGACCGCGTGGTCGGCGTAGCGCTCGTAGAAGCGGCCGAGCAGCGTCACGTCGATCGCCGCCTCGATGCCGTGCGTCCAGTCGCCGAGCAGGACCGTGAACAGCCGCTTGTGCAGCTCGTCCATGGCGTCGTCGTCGCGCTCGAGCTCGGCCGCCAGTTCGATGTCGTGCCCGGCGAGCACCGCACCGGCCTTGGTGACCACGTTCTGCGCGATCACCGACATCTGCCGGATCACGTCCCGCACCTCTTCGGGCACCGCGACCTGCGGGTACCGCAGCCGGGCGATCTTCGCGATGTGCGCGGCCAGGTCGCCCATCCGCTCCAGCGAGGCGACCATGCGCAGCCCCGTGACGATCACGCGCAGGTCGCCGGCCACCGGCTGCTGGCGCGCGAGCAGGTCGAACGCGCGCTCCTCGGTCTCGGCGTAGAGGACGTTGACCTTGTCGTCGCCCGACACGACCTCTTCGGCGGCGGCCAGATCCGCGGTCAGCAGTGCGGTGGTGGCCTTGCTCATCGCCGTGCCGACCAGCTGCGTCATCTCGATCAGGGCGGTGCCGATCTGATCGAGTTCGTCATGGAACGTGTCGCGCATCGGGAAACTCCTGTCGCGGGGCTGAGCCTCGCACGGTAAGCCGCAGATCGGGATTCCCCGGTGCGGGCGAGTGAATCAGCGCGGTACCGAAGGTGAACAGCTGGCGGATAGTCGCCATCATGGCCTCTCCACCGATGATCACCCCTGCATACCCCGCTTACGATCGCTCCTGTGGACGTGGTTCTGGCGCTGCTCGCGGGCGGCCGTGACGGCGCGCTGACCGCTGCCCTGGGCGCGGCCGCCGGAGCGGCTGCCATGCTCGTGTGCGCGCTGCTGCTGCGCCGCGGCCGGATCGCGCCGCCACCGCCCGCACCGCTCGTCGATCAGCCGCCCGTCGACCTGGAGCTGAGCCGCCGCAGCGTCGAGACGCTGAGCACCGCGCTGGTCGTCATCGATCCGGGCGACGAGATCGCGCTCGCCAACCCGGCCGCGCGCCGGCTCGGGGTCGTCAAGGACGGACGGCTGCCGCACCCCATGCTGCGGGCGCTGGTCCGCCAGGCCCGGC
>JAOPVE010000219.1 GCA_025963185.1 Actinomycetes bacterium | reverse complement strand
CTTGTTGGCCGGGCCGTCGTTGTGCGTCCAGTAGATGCCGTTCGAGGCGACGACGCCGCTGGACTCGAGGATGGCGGTGTTCTGGAGCGAGAAGAGCGTGCTGCTGCGGGTGGTGAGGACGGCGGCGACGCCGTCCTGCGGGGCAGCGAGCACGCCGACGAGGGCGCCGGCGGCGATCACGGTGGCCACACGGGCAACGGTCGCGAAGCGGATCGTGCGGGCGGTCTGGGTGATGGCTGTCTGCGTCATGGGACAGACTTTGCGGACCGAAAGTATGAGGATCCGGTCTCGCTCGGTTTCCGTGCGGTTGCAGGCGGAAAGCTTCGGATCCCCAGCGTGAAGCCGCCGGGCCCTCGCATTCGAAGGCCCGGCGGCTCCTGCCGGTGAACGCCCCGGCGGCTTGTGGCAGGCGGCCTCGACGGGCCGCTCACGTGGGCTTATGCGCAGGTCAGGCGGGCGCCACCCCAGTCCGCGTGGTCGTGGGCGTTGCCGTCCCCGGCGTCGGTGACCTTGAGGGTGAGGGTCTGCACCCCGGCCAGCGCCCCGGTGATCGCCTTGGCCGCGGCTCCCTTGGTCACGGTGCCCGAGTCGGCCAGCACCTTGCCGTCACCGAGCACCTGGAAATCGACCGTGCCCGGAGCGAGGACCTCGTCGTCGATCCCGACGCTGGCCGTGAACTGGCTGCAGTTGCCGCCGAGGTAGTACGTCAGGGTGCTCGGCGCGTGCACGCCGAGGCCCTTGGCGAACGCCGTCCCGCCGATCGAGAGGGCCTTGCCGTCGCCGGGCTGGTCGCCGCCGTTGGAGAGGTCCTTCTCGGCCGGTCCCCAGCCGTTGGCGGCGGTCTGGGCGCTCAGGTCGCTGACGTACGGCGATCCGCTGGGCTTGGCCGTCAGCGAGGGGCAGGCGGTCATGCCCGCGGTGTACGGGCAGAACACCGAGGCGAAGCCGCCGCGGGTGGCGATCGGCACCGAGAGGGTGTCGGTGCTGGCGTAGGTCTTGGCCGTGCGCACCAGGCCGCCGGATCCGTCGGTCACGACCTCGCCGAACCACTGCCCCGTGCCGAGGAACGACAGCGGCGTGCTGAACGTCTTGGCGTTGAGCGCCGAGATCCCGCCGATCGACCACCGGGTGCCGGCCCGCCGGGCGAACCAGGCCTCCTGGGCCGGACGGCCGCCGAGCAGAATCGTCTGGTCCCAGGCGGTGGGGGTGCGGTCGAGGAGCTTGAGCGCGTCCGGGTGGGCGTTGTACGAGCCCGGGTTGTCGCCGTAGTGCTGCCAGCCGGACTCGAACGCAACCGACATGCCCAGCTCATGGCCGTCGGTGGTGTTCCGCGGCGATCCCATGCTGAAGGTCACCGGGGTGAAGTCCATGGACGAGACCGAGTTCCGGGTGAACGGCAGGATCGTGTCGAACTTCGCGTTGTTCTTCTTCTGCTCTGCCCCGAACACGGCCTCGGCGGTCATCACGTGCGGCCAGGTGCGCTGCATGCCCTTGGGGAGCTGGGCGCCGTGAAAGTTGACCATGAGGTGCAGGTTCGCGGTCTGCTGGAGGATCGCGTCGTACCACTTCATGGTGTTCTGGTTGTCGTCGAAGACGTAGTCGATCTTGACGCCGACGGCTCCCCAGCCCTTGACCTTGTTCAGGATCGTGTCGCGCTGGGTCTGGCTCTGCAGGTCCGAGGAGTCGTACCAGACGATGATCCCGACGTTGCGGGCCTTGCCGTAGGAGACCAGGGTCGGGATCCACGAGTCGGAGAAGCCCGCGTCGACCAGGATCGCCGACCAGCCGTTCGCCGCCGCGAAGTCGATGTACTGCTCCTGCTGGGACAGGCTGTCCACGCCGTCGGTCAGCCAGGACCAGGCCACGTTCCCGGGCTTGATCCACGAGGTGTCGGCGATCTTCGACGGGGGAGCGAGGTCGTCGACGAGCCGGCTCTCGGTGACGGTCTTCAGGTCGCCGATCGCGGCGGTCCGCCACGGGGTGGACAGCGGGCCCGCCGAGCTCATCGATCCGGACCACGGGGCGTAGGAGTAGCGGCCGGTGCCCGAGGAGTGGTCGAAGTCGCTGCCGGCGTAGCGGCCGGACAGGTCCGACTCGGCGAGCTGGACGAACGTGCCGCCCACGTCGAACAGCGCGGGCATGCTGTACTGCCCGCCCGCCGCGCCGCCCGCGGTGGTCTCGTTCCAGGCGCCCTGGTCGTCCAGGCCGGTCGGGGCGAGCCAGGCCGGGGAGCTCGCCGGGATGTTCCAGGCCGAGGACTCGCCGTTCACCGTGATCGTGCCGCTCGCGGGCAGGACGTACCGGTACGCGATCCCGTCGGCGGACACCCGCACCACCAGGTTCATGGCCGCGCTGCCCTTGGTGAAGGCCAGCGTCGTCTCCTTGAACGTGTTCGACCTGGTCCGCTGCTTGCCGGTGACCGTCGTGTACGACTCGGTGACGTCCCGATCCGTGCGGGTGGTGAACGCGAGTCCGCTGGTGAAGGAGGCCGAGCTGGTCGAGATCCCCAGCGGCGAGGAGCTGATGACCGTGGCCGTGCCCTTCGCCGCCGAGATGGCGAGGGATCCGCTGTCACTGAGCGTCACGGTCGCGGTGGGACCGCCCGCCGACGGGCCGGCCAGGGTCCACGACGAGGCGGCGGACGCGGGGTGTGCCCCCACTACCGCGATGCCCCCGAGCGTGAGCGCGCAGCCGAGGAGGAGTGAGGTGGTGATGCCGGTGCGTCGGCGCATGGAAGTCCTTTCCGCAGGCGAGCGCCATCGCAGGGAAGGACCCGGCGGGCGCGCTCGGTGAACCGGTCAGCGAGGTGATCGGGCACTGCCCACGGTGCGGACGGCACGGGGGGCGCCCGGGTGGGGTGGGCGTCCCGCGCACGCGGGCAATCACCACGTCCGCGCGGCGACGGGCGGTGTGGTGCCGAGGACGGTAGGTCCGGCCTCGGGGGTCGTCAAGAGGAAGATCCCGGCGAATCGGGACAGAACGGCCCCTGCCGAACTTCCACAGTCGGGCGTTTCCCGGCCCTGCCTTCCGGTCCGCCCGGCCGCCGGGCATGCTTCGCGTCATGTCTGGTGCCCTCCCCACCGGCCGGGTGCGCCGGGCCGTCACCGCGGTGGCCTCGGTCACCGCGCTCGCCGCGGCCACGGTCGCGATCGCCGCGGTGCCCTCTGCCGAAGCGGCCGGTCAGCGCGTGACGCCCTACCTCACCACCACCTCGGACGACGGCGGGCGGGTCGTCAGCCGCGGGCTCGCCGCGCAGCCGCCGATCGCGTTCACGGCGTCGAGCAAGCCCGCCGACGAGACGATCACCGTCGACGAGAACACCCGCTACCAGACCTTCAGCGGCGGCGGCGCGTCGATCACCGACACCACGGCGTACCTGCTGCGCGGCGGCACGGTCAGTGCGTCGGCCCGCGACGGGGTAATGCGGAAGCTGTTCGATCCGAAGACCGGCATCGGGCTGTCGTTCCTGCGCAACCCGATCGGCGCCTCCGACCTGTCCCGCCCCGGGAACGTCTCGCTGGACGACACCTGCTGCGACGTCCGCGACTTCGGCGCGAACGGCTACGACACCAACGTCCGGCTGCTCACCGCGCAGGCCAAACGCCTCAATCCCCAGTTGCGGATCGCGGCCGCGCCCTGGAGCGCCCCGGGCTGGATGAAGGACAACCTGCGCATGGACCACATGGGTGCGCTCAAGCGCGAGTACTACCCGGCCTACGCCAGGTACTTCGTCCGGTACGTCCAGTCGTACGCGGCGGCCGGCGTGAAGCTGGACTACGTGTCGGTGCAGAACGAGCCGAACTGCTGCCACGCCGACGACCCGCCCGCGATGGACTACCCCGGCATGGTCTGGACCCCGGCCGCACTCACCGAGTTCACCAGGGACTACCTGTTCCCCGCGTTCCGGGCCGCGCACCTGCGGACCCAGGTGCTCGTACACGACTTCAACTACGGCGACTGGGACAACCTCGGCAAGCAGATCGTGGCCGACCCGGCGCTGCGGGCCGATCCGCTGTTCGGGGGGATCGCGTGGCACGGCTACTGGGGCGATCCGGCCACCGGATCCGCCGTGCACGAGGCGTACCCGTCCGTGCCCCAGTTCAGCACCGAGCACTCCGGCGGCACCTGGGTGGCGAACCAGCAGAACGACGACCTGGCCGACATCGTGAACTACGCCCGGAACTGGAGTTCGAGCCTCACCAAGTGGAGCATCGCCGTGAACCAGGACCACGGCCCGCACAACGGCGGCTGCGGATCCTGCACGGGGCTCGTCACGATCCCCGAGGGTGGGCCGCACCCCGGACGGGCCGAGTACACGATCGAGTACTACACGACCGGGCACCTCACCAAGTTCGTCCGGCCCGGCGCCCGGCGGATCGCGTCCAACGACGGCACGGCGGTCCGGAACGTGGCCTGGCGCAACCCCGACGGGTCCAAGGCGCTGATCGCCCACAACGGCGGCACGAGCGAGAAGTCCGTGCGGGTGGTCTGGGGATCGCAGTCGTTCACCTACACGCTGCCTGCCCACACCACGGCCACCTTCACCTGGCAGGGAACCCCCAGCCCGGCCCGCTGAGCCGTCCGGTCCACTGGCCCGCTGTTCACCCCGGGCGGGGTCAGCCGTGGGCTCACCCCGGCGGGCTCAGCTGGGCGGGGCCCAGCTGGGCGGCGAGGGCGCTGGCGAGCCAGCGCT
Source organism: Actinomycetes bacterium (assembly GCA_025963185.1). GTDB lineage: Bacteria > Actinomycetota > Actinomycetes > Mycobacteriales > Cryptosporangiaceae > RYN-140. The sequence goes on along the minus strand of JAOPVE010000219.1, from coordinate 5,211 downwards.
CGAAGTTCTCGTGCGTCCAGCCGCGCTCGGTGACCAGCCGGTGGTACAGGCCCGGATCGGTGTGCAGCCAGACGAGATCGGTGGCCTCCGCGGTGCTGATCCCGGGGCGGATCCCGCCGTGCGCGGCCAGGAAGCCCGCGAACGCTTCCGCGCCGGTGAGCCGCTGCGCCTGGGTGCTGCGCCACAGTTCGGCGGCGTCGTCGTCGAGCGCGGCGGCGACCACGAGCGCCCGGGACAGCGGGGCGACCCGGGCGCTGATCCGCGCGCTCATGGCGGCCCACCCGGCCAGGATCCGGGCCGGGTCGAGCTCGCGCTGGAGGGCCGCCACCTCGGGCCGGCCAGCCAGCGCGATGTCCTCGTCGTCGCCGGTGATCGCCCAGTCCAGCGCCAGCTTGAGCAGTCCGGTCTTGCTGCCCGTGGCGAAAACCGTTTTGCGGCTGACGCCGGCCTCGGCTGCGATGTCGGCTGCCGTCGTGCGGGCGAACCCGCGGGTGGTGAACAGCCCGGCCGCCGCGGACACGACGGATCGGCGGGTCTCCCGCGCTCGCGCGGCCCGCTTCTCGGAGGAGTAATTCCTCTTGACGGCACGGCTCATATCAGGTGAGCCTGAGTGTACTCAATTCTTCCCCGGGGGTCGTCGTGCGCGCAGCCATCATCGGAGCCGGCCCGACCGGCCTCTACCTCTCGATCGTGCTCGCCCGCCGCGGCCACTCCGTCGTCCTGATCGACCGCGATCCCGGGCCGCCCGCGGGGGTCCCCGTGACCGGCTGGGCCCGCAAAGGCGTCATGCAGTTCCACCATCCGCACGGGTTCCGCCAGCAGGTGCTCGAATCGATGCGCGAGGACATGCCCGAGGTCTGGGACGCCCTGTACCGGGCGGGCGCCGAGGCCGTGATGCGGCCCGACGGCGCCGACATCGTGGTCGGCTTCAACTGCCGCCGGTCGATGTTCGAGAAGGTCCTGCGCGAGGCCGCGGTGGCCGAGCCCGGCGTCGAGTTCGTGCTCGCCCACGCCGACGAGGTGGTGACCGCGGCGGGCCGGGCGGCCGGGGTCCGGGCCGGATCGCTGCTGGTCCCCGCCGGCCTGGTGATCGACGCCTCCGGCCGCGCGGGCCAGCTCGGCCGCGGCCTGCGCGCCCCCGCCGAGAACCACGACTGCGGACTGGCCTACGTCTCCCGCCAGTACGAACTGCTGCCCGGCGCCGAGGACGGCCCGGTCAACTCACCCGTCGGCATGGTGCTCACCTGCGAGGGCTACCTGGCCATCGTGTTCAAGCAGGACAACCGCACGTTCTCGGTCCTCGTCGCCCGCTCGGCCGGGGACCGGGCGCTCGCCCGCATGCGGCACCCGGAGGTGTTCGAGGCCGGGCTCAGGGCGATCCCCGCGCTCGCGGCCTGGACCGATCCGGCCCGCTCCCGCCCGGTCACCCCCGCGCTGCCCGGCGGGCGCCTCTACAACCGCTACCAGGGCCAGTTCGCCGAGGACGGCTCCGTGCCGATCCCCGGGCTGATCTTCGCCGGTGACGCGGTGTGCACCACCAACCCGACCGCCGGGCGGGGGGTCTCCACCTCGCTGCTCCAGGCCCGCGAACTCGCCCGGCTGATCGGCGAGCACCCCGGCGACCCCGAGTCGGCGACCGGGGAGTTTGCGGCCTGGTGCGACGCGTGGATCAAGCCGTGGTTCGCCGACCACGTGTACTGGGACGACGACCTGGCCCGGCGCTGGGCCGGTGGCGAGATCGACCTCACCCGTCCGCTGCCGAGCGATCTGGTGGTGGCGGCGACCGAGGCCGATCCGTCGCTGTTCCGGGTCGTCGGCCCGTACCTGCAGATGAAGGCCCTGCCCGGGACGCTCGCCGCGGTACAGCCCCAGGTCAGGGATCTGTACGCCAGCGGCTGGCGGCCCACCCCCGCCGACGCGCCCAGCCGGGACGAACTCGCCGCGCTGCTCGCCGCCCACGGCACCGCCCACGACACCGCCCATGATGGGGACGGACATTTCGTGGACAGCCCGGCATAGCGGCCGATAGCTTGGGGCCGCTCGTTCCGGTCTGACCCCCGTGATGGTGGAGGATCCGTGAAGTCTGTCCTGCGTCCCGGCCTGGCGGTTCTCGCCCTGGCAGTCGTCTTATCGACCCCGTCCCCCGCGAGCGCGGCCGTGCATCCGGCCGCGCTCCCGTCCAAAGATGTGTGGATCGCGGACGTCACCGCGGTGACCACCGAAGCCACGTCCTATCTCGACAAGCGACTGGGCGACTCCGGCACCGAGAAGACGGCGATCGTCCTCGACGTCGACAACACCGCGCTGGAGGCCGCGTACGCGCCCGGCCTCGTCCTCCCGGCCACCCCGCCCGTCCTCGCGGTGGCCCAGCGCGCGGCCAAGGAAGGCGCCTCGGTCTTCTTCGTCACAGCCAGGCCCGATTTCCTGCGCGGCTGGACCGCGTTCAACCTGAGCAACGCCGGCTACCCGTCGGCGGGGCTCTACCTCAAGTCCGGGTTCGTCTCGGACGAGGTGTCCAAGACCGCCGCGCGGACCGCGATCGAGAAGCTCGGCTACACGATCGTCGCGAACATCGGCAACAACACCACGGACCTGTCCGGCGGCCACGCCGAGCGCACCTTCAAGCTGCCGGACTACGACGGCCAGCTCGGCTGACCCCGCCGCGCCCGCCGCTGCGTTTTTGGCGGCGGTCCGCTCGCTTTCTGCGAAGTGCGTGCCGCTGGACCGGCTATGGCCGGTCCAGCGGCACACACTTCCGGGCGTGGGTTACAACCTGGTTTCGCCCGGTGTGCGGGGCGGGGGTGGCGGCCTAGGGTGTGCGCCGTACCGGATTATCTGGGAGGAACCGTGCGGGGATTAGCAGCACTGGCCGTCGTCGCGGGACTGCTCGTGGGTGCGTCCCCGGGCGGTGCGTCCCCGGCAGTGGCGGCGCCGGCCGCCGTCGCGCCAGGTTCCGGCTCCGCACCGCGGGCTGTGTCCACCAGTCCGCCGGCCGAGTTCGGCACGGACTGGGACGATCCGCGGACGGCCGCCCCGCCGGTGGCTCACCCCGCGGGACCGTCGTGCACGGTCCGGATCGTCGACCACCAGTTCACCGACTTCACCCCGTACACCAGCCAGTACACCCCGCCCGCCGAGTGCGCCGGACCGTGGCGCACGGTCACCCTGCGCCTCGACGGGGCCGTCAAGGGCCGCCAGTACGACCGGCTCGGGGCGCTGCGGATCGGCGGGGCCACGATCCTCAAGACGAGTACGCCCGAGCCCTCGGCCGACGGGATCCGCTGGAACGCCGAGAAGGACGTGACCGAGTACCAGCAGCTCCTGAGCTCGCCGCAGCCGGTGTGGATGCTGCTCGGCAACGTGGTCGACGGCACCTACACCGGCGTCCTGGACATCCAGGTGTCGCTCACGTTCTACCCCGGGCGGCCCCGCGATCGCGCGGCGGACGTGGTCCCGGCCGGCGACGGCCCGGTGACCCTGCCGCGCGACTCCGAGCGGATCACCGCCGACGTCTACGCCACCGGATCGGGCGGTGGCTGCGAGGAGTTCTGGTACCTGGCGGCGCCGCCGTCCACCGGATACTCGTGCCCTGCCGACGACGGCCCGTACCGCGAGGTGCAGGTGCTGGTCGACGGGCAGGTGGCGGGCATCGCCGCGCCGTATCCGCACATCTACACCGGCGGCTGGAGCAACCCGTTCCTCTGGTACGCCCAGCCCGCGCCGCGCGCGTTCGACGTCCACCCGCTGCGCCTGGACCTCACCCCGTTCGCCGGGCTGCTGACCGACGGGAAGCCACACGCGGTGACGGTCCGCGTCGAGGGGGTGCCCGTGGGGCAGTCCGGCTGGGACACGCCGCTCAACGTGCTGGCCTGGCGGGATCCGTCGGGGCGGCCGGTGCACGGCGGGCTGCTCGCCCAGTCGCTGTCGGCGCCGGACCACGCGTCCACGGTGGACGGCCGGACCGTCGACGCGAAGGGCACCCGCAGGCTGACGACCTCGGGCTGGCTCGCGACCTCGCACGGCCGGGTCGTGACCACCGTCTCCGAGTCGCTGACCAGCACGAACCACCACACCTGGGGCGAGGGCGAGAACCCGGACGCGCTGGCCGCGACGTGGACCGACACCTCGACGGTCGCCGTGCTCGGCGCGCACCCCTCGGTGACCCACTCGGCGAAGAAGTACACGGTGGACGGATCTATCGCGGTCGATCCGCAGAATCGCCTGACCACGACGATCGCCCTGCTGGACGCGGCCGACGACACCACCCTCGGCGGCGCCCGGCTGATCAGCACGCGCTCGCTGCGCGACGAGTACCGGGGCGAGGCGAGCTGGACCCTCGACGTGCCGAGGGACCAGCGCCACGCCACCGGATCCTCCACCGAGCACTACCGCCTGACCGGTACGGACGGCCGCTACGACCGCACGCTGACCAGCCAGAACGGCTACTTCCAGCCCTGACCCGCCCGAAGCGCGGTAACCGCGACCGGTCCGGACCGGCCGCGGTTAGCGCACTTCGCGGTGGGGCAAGCTACCGCTCGGCCTTCGCCAGCGCGGCGGCGATCTCGCCGGTGTCCGCCGGGATCATCGGGCCGTCCGGGCGCCCGTACGGCTGGCCGTAGACGGGGGTGTCCGGCTCCTGGCGCCAGCTCTCGGCGAGCGGCCCGCCGTCGACGGCGTCGTAGCCGATCCGGCCGAGGAAGTCCGTCACCTCGGCCTTCGCGCCGGCGTCGTCGCCGAACAGGGGGAGCGCGGCGCGCCCGGTGCTCTCGCCCGGCCTAGCCAGAGCGCCCAGGTGGCCGGAGTAGATGTTGTTGAACAGCTTGACGACGTGGGCGCCGGGCAGGTGCCGCTGCAGTAGGCCCGCGCTGGTCAGCTCGTGGCTGTCCAGCTCGGCGATCTGGCCGTCGCGCTGCGGGTAGTAGTTGTTGGTGTCGATGACCGTCTTGCCGGCCAGGGGAGCGGCGGGCACCGATCCGATCGCCCGCAGCGGGATCGACACCACCACGATGTCGCCCGCCTCGGCGGCCTCCTCCGGGGTGGCCGCCCGGGCGTGCTCGCCGAGTCCTGCCACGAGATCCGCCAGGGTTTCTGGGCCTCGCGAGTTGCTGAGGACCACGTCGTAGCCTGCCGCCACCGCGAGGCGGGCGACCGTGCCGCCGATCTTGCCGCTGCCGATGAACCCGATTGTCGTCATATCGGCGGCAACCCCGG
>JAOPVE010000206.1 GCA_025963185.1 Actinomycetes bacterium | reverse complement strand
GGGTACGGCGGCTGGCGGTGCGGGGGCGGTGCCGCCGCGCTCCAGCACTCCGGCGCCCACCCGGCCCCCGCAGGCCCCGGCGCAGCGCGCGGCGTGGGGGACTGCGGCTGGCCGGGGTCCGGGGTCGGCCCAGTCGGCGTGCTCATGCCGTCATCCTGCCGCAGAGCGGCGCCGGTCAGGCCGCGTGTGGAGGGTCAGAGGTTGCCGCGCCGGGCCTGCTCACGCTCGATCGCCTCGAAAAGAGCCTTGAAGTTGCCCTTGCCGAAGCCCAGCGAGCCGTGCCGCTCGATGAGCTCGAAGAACACGGTCGGACGGTCCTGAACGGGCGCGGTGAAGATCTGGAGCAGGTAGCCGTCCTCGTCGCGGTCGGCCAGGATCCCGAGTTCGCGCAGCGTGTCGAGCGGTACCCGGGTCTCGCCGACCCAGGTGCCCAGGTCGTCGTAGTACGTGCCCGGAGTCGCCAGGAACTCGACGCCGGCGTCCTTCATCGCGCGCACGCTGGCGACGATGTCGTTGGTGGCGAGCGCGATGTGCTGCACGCCGGGACCGCCGTAGAACTCCAGGTACTCGTCGATCTGCGACTTGCGCTTGCCCACCGCGGGCTCGTTGAGCGGGAACTTCACCTTGCGGGATCCGTCGGCGACGACCTTGGACATCAGCGCCGAGTACTCGGTGGCGATGTCGTCGCCCACGAACTCCTTCATGTTCGTGAAGCCCATGACCCGGTTGTAGAAGCCGACCCACTCGTCCATCTGGCCCAGTTCGACGTTGCCGACGCAGTGGTCGATCGCCTGGAAGCGGCGCGTGCCGGGCGCGACGATCGGGCCACGGGCGGTGAAGCCGGGCAGGAACGGCCCGGTGTAGTTCGACCGGTCCACGAGGGTGTGCCGGGTCTCGCCGTAGGTGGCGATCGCGGCGATGGCGACCTCGCCGTGCTCGTCCTTGATGACGTGCGGATCGGAGATCGCGCGCGCCCCGTGGTCGATCGCGTACGCGAAGGCGCGCGGCACGTCCGGGACCGTGAGGGCGAGATCGGTCACCCCGTCGCCGTGGGCCGCGACGTGCGCGCCGACCGCGGTTCCGGCGTGGGCCTCGCCGGTGAGCACGAACCGCGCCTTGCCGGAGGCGAGCACGTACTCTGCCGCCTCCCGATTACCCGTCTCCGGGCCGCGGTAGGCGATGCAGGTCATGCCGAACGCGGTGGAGTAGAAGTGCGCGGCCTGCTTGGCGTTGCCGACGGCGAACCGCACGTGGTCCATGCCCGAGACGGGGAACGGATCGGCGGCGCGGGCGTTGATCTCGGCGGATTCGGTCGTCGCGGTCATGCGGCGGCTCCTCACGGCTCGGGTGTCGACCCCAGAATCGTGTGCGCGACCGTCACTGGGCAATAAGTGTCCCGTTTGCTGCTCAGTCTGCACAGTCTGAGCAGCCGGATCCACAGAGTGCTGTACAACTTGACCATGGACGAACTCGACGGCCGTCTCCTGGTCCTGCTCGACGCCGAGCCCCGGATCGGCGTGCTGGAGTGCTCGCGGCGGCTCGGAGTGGCCCGGGGGACGGTCCAGGCGCGGCTCGACCGGCTCGTCGCCGGGGGAGTGATCCGCAGTTTCGGGCCGCAACTCGATCCGGCCGCGCTCGGGTTCTCGGTCACGGCGTTCGTCACACTGGAGATCCGGCAGGGGCGCGGGCACGCCGCCGTCGCCGCGGATCTCGCCGGGGTCCCCGAGGTGCTGGAGGCGTACACGATCACCGGATCCGGCGACATGTTCTGCCGGCTCGTCGCCCGCTCGAACGCGGACCTGCAGCGGGTGATCGACGCGGTGCTCGAAGTGCCGGGGATCGTCCGTACGTCGACGGTGATCGCGCTCGCCACCCAGGTCCAGTACCGGGTACTTCCGCTGGTCGACGCGGCGGTGACCACAAAGGCCGATTAGTCCGAAATAGGATGGATCAATGATCCTCCGCACCGCCGCGGCCGGGGCGCTCGCCACCGCCGCGGCCCTGGCCGCCACCGCCCCCGCGCCCGCCCGATCCGCAGTCCCCGCACCCCAGCGGACCGTGTACACCGTGCTCGCCGAGCCGCATGCGCAGCGTGCGGCCGTGGTCCGGGACGTCACCGCCGCCGGTGGGCACGTCACCGCGGTAAACAGCGCGATCGGCACCTACACGGCGACTGCCACCCGGCGGGACTTCGTGCTCGCGGTCACGGCGAAGCGGGCGGTCGCCGGAGCGACCCGGGTACGGATCATCGGGGACGCGCCCCAGCCTCGCACCCCGGCCCGGCACGCCACCTTGTTCGCCACCTCCTTCGCCACCGAGAACACCGGGCCGAGCCCCGTGCCCACCCTGGATCCGCTCGACGGCAAGCTCTGGAACCTGCGCATGGTCAAGGCCGACAAGGCGCGCCGCTATCAGCCCGGTCGCCGCGGCGTGACCGTCGGGATCCTCGACACCGGCATCGACGCCAGCAACCCCGACCTCGCCGCACACTTCAGCGCCGCACTGTCCCGCAACTTCGCCAGGGACATCCCCGATGTGGACGGACCGTGCGAGGTGCCGAGCTGCCTGGATCCGATCGGCACCGACGACGCCGGCCACGGCAGCCACGTCGCCGGGATCGTCGGGGCGGCCGCCGACGGCAACGGGATCTCGGGGGTCGCGCCCAACGTCACCCTCGTCTCGCTCAAGGGCGGCCAGGACTCGGGACTGTTCTTCCTCGACTCCGTCACCAACGCCCTGACCTACGCGGGCGACGCCGGGATCGACGTGGTGACGCTGTCGTTCTACCTCGATCCGTGGCTGTTCCACTGCACCGCAAACAAGGCCGACTCGCCGCAGGCCCGGATCGAGCAGCGCACCAGCATCACCGCCATGACCAGGGCCGTGACCTACGCCCGGGCCCACGGCGTGACGCTCGTCGCCGCCACCGGCAACGACCACACGGATCTCGGCAAGCCCCTCCCGGACGACTCCAGCCCCGACTACCCCTTCGGCGACGTCTACCACCGGACCATCGACAACGCCTCCTGCTTCCAGCTCCCCGTCGAGCTCCCAGGCGTGATCGGGGTGTCCGGCCTCGGGCCGTCCGGCCAGAAGGCGGAGTACTCCAACTACGGCGTCGAGCGGACCGACCTGTCCGCGCCCGGGGGGTGGCTCGACGACGGCTACGGCACGGCCTCGTTCGGCGAGGCCACGAACATGGTGCTCTCGGCCCGTCCGAAGGCGGTGCTGCAGGCCGAGGGACTCGTCGACGAGAACGGCGTGGTCACCGACGCGGGCGCGGCCATCGGCGTCTACAAGCGCTGCAAGGGATCCCGGTGCGGGTACTACGGCTACCAGGAGGGCACGTCGATGGCGGTCCCGCACGTGGCCGGGGTCGCGGCGCTGGTGGTGAGCCAGTTCGGGATCGCCGATCCGCGGCACGCTGGCGGGCTGACCCTGGCACCGGACAAAGTGGAGAAGGTGCTCTACGCGACGGCGACCCACCACGCCTGCCCGACCCCGCGCCTGCGCAGCTACCAGCGCGAGGGCCTGCCGGCCGAATACGACGCGTACTGCGCGGGCAGCCCGTCCTTCAACGGCTTCTACGGCCACGGAATAGTCAACGCCGAAGCCGCCATCCACGCCCCCCACCCCTGACCGCTCCCGGGCGGGGCAC
>JAOPVE010000168.1 GCA_025963185.1 Actinomycetes bacterium | reverse complement strand
GGAGTCGCGGGCTGCGACGGCGGGGTGCTGGGCTGGCCGGGGGTGGGAGTGGCACCCGGGGCTCCGGGCTGTCCCGGATCGGCGGGCGGCGGGACCGCGGTACCCGCACCGGTAAAGAGGAGCGCGTCCGGCGATCCGGCGAGGTCCTGGATCTTGCCGGTGGTGGCGTTGGCGACGAGCTGGTCGCGGACCTGCGCGGGAGTGGCCGTGGGCTCGCTGCCGAGTAACAGCGCGGCGGCGCCCGTGACGTGCGGGGCGGCCATCGAGGTTCCGCTGAGGGTGGCGCGGGCGTCCGGTCCGGCGATCGACGCGGACGTGATGTTCGTGCCCGGGGCGAAGATGTCGACGCACTGGCCGAAGTTGGAGAACCCGGCCCGGGTGTCGCTGGCGTCGATCGCACCCACGGTGATGGCCTCGGGGGTGCGCGCCGGGGAGGTGTTGCACGCGTTCTGGGTCTCGTTGCCCGCGGCGATCGAGTAGGTCACGCCGGAGGCGATCGAGGACTGGATCGCCCGGTCCAGCGCCGGATCGATGGGCCCGCCGAGGCTGACGTTCGCCACGGCCGGCTTGACCGCGTTCTGGGTGACCCAGTCGATCCCGGCGATGACCGTGGCGTCCGAGCCGGCACCGTTGCAGTCGAGGACCCGCACGGCGACGAGGTTGACCTCCTTGGCGACCCCGAAGGTGGTGCCGCCGACGGTGCCGGCGACGTGGGTGCCGTGGCCGTTGCAGTCGTCCGCGTTGTCGTCGTTGTCGACCGTGTCGACGCCGCTGGTGGCGCGGCCGCCGAAGTCGGTGTGGGTGGTCCGGATCCCGGTGTCGATGATGTAGGCGTTGACGCCCTTGCCGGTCCCGGTGAAGTTGTAGGCGTTGTCCAGGGGCAGGTCGCGCTGGTCGATCCGGTCGATCCCGGGCGAGGGCGGGTTGACCTCGGTCTGGTTGATCCGGAACGTGCGGTTCTGCTGGACGTAGGCGACGCGCTGGTCGGCGGCGAGGCGGCGGGCCTGCGTGCGGGTCATGCTGACCGAGAAGCCGCGCATCGCCGACCGGTACCGGTGGCGGACCTTGCCACTGAACTTGCGGGCCATGTCGTCGGCGGTGGAGTCGACGGCGCGGGCGTCGAGAGTGGAGGGGCCGTCCTTGAGGACGACGACGTAGCTGTCCGACATGGCACCGGGGGTGCCCTCTCCGCGGATGTCACCCTCCGCGGCGGCGGTGCCCTGGAAGGCCGCGAACGCACCTCCTACGACACCGAGAGCCGCAATCACCGAGACCGCTTTGGTGAGCCGATGGCTCGTGCGGCGACCCCGGGTGTGCCTTCCTCGCATCGAGGATCCTCTCGTGTGTGCCCGCCGTTCGCGCCGCCCGATGCCGAGTCCGGGCCGCCCGGCACCCAGTGGATGGACCGGCGGCCGTCGGGGGGGAGGGTGCCGCCGGTCCACCACATCTGGGGGTGGGGCGTTCTTGCGAACGAGGGTCACGGTAATTCCTCGGCGCTGGTGAAATCAATCGCGCCGGATCGCCAAAATCGGCTCCAAATTGTCTTCACGACCCTGTGACCAGCGGAAACACAGCCCAAGATCGCTCTCTTAAAGGGAGCTTAGATACTGCTTAAGAATCCACAAGGGCGCGGGGCGCCGCGGCTTAAGAGGGGCCGAATGCGGCGCAATGCGGCGGCACATAATTGCATGGCGTTTGGAAAGAAACACACCAATGTCCGGTGTGTGCCCGCGGACCGGGACTTGACGCCGTGGGCAAAACGCGACTCTGCGCGCCACTGACTCGTAGTACGGCTACGAGGCCCTTAAGGTTCGGCGTCCGGCGTAGCTGGTGTCGGCGATTTTCCGCAGCGACACGTGATCGCGCTGATACGAAGTGTACGGAGTTGCCCGCGCCGTTTCCGCCCGTCCTGACCGGGCAGTTCGGCTTGACCACCGCCCGCGGACCAGATGGGCTTGACCCCGGGTGCTTCCGCCCGACCGATCTCCGAGGAGAGGTGCCGCAATGGCGTACGAGCCCGCTGAGAACCGCTACGAGGCCATGACCTACCGCCGGACCGGGCGCAGCGGGCTCAAGCTGCCCGCCGTGTCGCTCGGCCTGTGGCACAACTTCGGCCACGACCGGCCGCTGGACACCCAGCGGGCGATCCTGCGCCGCGCCTTCGACCTGGGTATCACCCATTTCGACCTGGCGAACAACTACGGCCCGCCATACGGATCCGCGGAGGAGAACTTCGGCCGGATCATGGCCACGGACTTCGCCCCGCTGCGCGACCAGCTCGTCATCTCCACCAAGGCCGGCTACGACATGTGGCCCGGACCGTACGGCGAGTGGGGATCGCGCAAGTACCTGCTCGCCAGCCTCGACCAGTCGCTGGCCCGGCTGGGGCTGGACTACGTCGACATCTTCTACTCCCACCGGCACGACCCGGACACCCCGCTCGAAGAGACGATGGGCGCCGTCGCCACCGCGGTGAAATCGGGCCGGGCCCTCTACGCGGGCATCTCGTCGTACTCGCCCGAGCGCACGGTCGAGGCCGCCGCACTCCTGGCGGACATGGGCGTGCCGCTGCTGATCCACCAGCCCTCGTACTCGATGCTCAACCGCTGGATCGAGGACGGCCTGCTCGACGCCCTCGACCAGGTCGGCGCGGGCTGCATCGTCTTCTCGCCGCTGGCCCAGGGCATGCTCACCACCAAGTACCTGCACGGCGTCCCCGAGGACTCGCGCGCCGCCCGCAACACCTCCCTCTCGCCGGATCTGCTGACCGACGACGCCCTCGCGCGGATCCGGGCGCTGAACGACATCGCGGCCCGGCGCGGCCAGTCCCTCGCCCAGATGGCGCTCGCGTGGACCCTCCGCGATCCGCGGGTCACCTCGACGCTGATCGGCGCGAGCAGCGTCCGCCAGCTGGAGGAGAACGTCGCCGCGCTCGACGAGCTGCAGTTCACCGACGACGAACTCGCCGAGATCGACAAGTACGCCGGCGACACCGGCATCAACCTGTGGGCGAAGTCGAGCACGGAATAGCCCCCCATTCGCGAAGCGCGGTAACTGAGGCCGGTCCTGGCCGGTCGCAGTTACCGCACTTCCGCCGTGGGGGCGCCCGGGCGGCCAGGCCGCGGGGTCAGCTCAGGCCCGCGTCGGTGCACGCGCCGATCAGGTCGTTGGTGCAGATCTCGCCGAAGGAGTAGATGTCGTTGTCGATCACGGCCGACTCCAGGTTCTCCCTGGTCAGGGTGACCGCGCCGACGAACACCGAGGGGATCTGGCGGCCGCCCTCGCTGGTCCGGGCCGTCACCTGGGGCCGCTTCCCGTTCAGCAGCGCGACCGCGATGTCGGCCGCACGCTCGGCCTCGGTGCGGTAGTCCTTCTGGATCGTCATGTACTGCTCGCCCGAAACGATCCGCCGGATCGCGGGAAGCTCGGCGTCCTGCCCGGTCACCGGGGGCAGCGGGCGGATCCCGGCGGCGTTCATCGCGTCGATCGCCGCCGCGGCCACCCCGTCGTTCGCCGCGTACACCCCCACGAACCCGAGCGCGGTGGGCTCACTCTCCTTGGCCAGCCGCAGGTCGGAGATCTGCTGGGCCATGAAGTCCCTCGCGCGCGCCGGCTGCCAGCCCGGGGTGAAGAAGTCGGGCTTCGGCACGGTCTGGAACCCGGTCGAGTCGAACACCGAGCGGGCTCCCTTGTTGTACTGGAGCGCGTTGTTGTCGGTCTGGGATCCGTTGATCATCACGATCCGGCCGCTGGTGATGCCCGCCCGGCGCAGCCGCTGGACCAGCGCGGTCGCCTGTAGCCGCCCGATGTTCTCGTTGTCGGCGGAGATGTAGTAGTCGATGTCGGCGTTCTCGACGAGCCGGTCGTAGGAGATCACCGCGGCCTTCTTCGCCTTGGCCTTGCGGACGATCTCCGCCGCGGCCTTGCCGTCCACCGGATCCAGCACGACGACCTTGGCCCCCGCGTCGAGCGCCTCCTCGGCCTGGAACACCTGCGTCTTGTGCAGCGACACGGCGTTACGGCTGATTACCTCGCAGGCCGGGCACAGCGCGCGGACCTTGTCGAGGAACAGCGGGACGTCGAACCGGTCGTACCGGGTGGCCTCGATGTCGGGCATGAGGAACGCGATCCGGGGACGGTTGGTGGGGAGGTCGGACGACGATCCGCAGGCTGCCGTGACGACCACGCAGAGCACGCTCAGCGTCGCCGCGAGCGAGCGGGACCGTAACAGCCGTGCTGCACGCTCAACCGTCACCGGACCTCCGAAGGCCGAAATCCGCAGCTCCGCAGTGCGGGCTGAGAGGCAGGATCTTGGCCGCCCCAGGGTTTGTCAACGCCCCCACGGACTGCGCGGATCGTCCACTGTGGCTCACCGGCTCAGCTCCCGCAGCCGCCGCTCGCGGTCCGATCCGGGCGTGAACTGCGGGTCCGCGACCGCCAGCAGCGGGATCGCCAGACCGGCCTGGACGCGCGCGGCCGAGTCGCGGCCGAGCGCCGCGTAGCACTCCGCCAGCTCCTCGCGGAACCAGCCGTCCTCGGCCGCGATCCCGGTCACGGACCGTTCCAGCAGCTCGGCGGCCTCCGCGGGCGCGCCGAGGGCCCGCAGCGTGCGCGCCACCGCGTACCGGGCGAGCTCCACTTCGGCCTCCGGAGCGTGATCGCGCTCGCGCTGGCCGAGGGCGCGCTCGAACGCGTCCAGCGCGGGGGAGTAGTCGCCGGACTCGAAGTACTCCCAGCCCAGGTTGGTCAGCAGCGGCCCGAGCCACGGCACGATCTGCGGATCCGCGGAGTGCTGGGCCAGGTCCATCCCGCGCCGGGTCCACTCGATCCGGCCGGTCCTGTCCTGGGCCACGATCCCGGCCTGGTGCGCGGCGTCCACGGCCACGAACTCGGCACCGCACGCCAGCGCGGCCTGGAACGCGGCCTCGAACAGCGGCAACGCCTGTTCCGGATCGCCGTCGAGGCGCCGTAGTCGGCCGCGCTCCAGGTGGATCCGGGCCTGTGCCGTGAGGTCCGGACCGGCCTCGCGCGCGGCCTCGTCGAGTAATCGCACCGCCTCGGCGGGATCCGCCCGCAGTCCGTGTACGCGGGCGAGCTGGGAGAGGACCTCGGCCCGGGCGGACGGCACCGCTTCGAGGGTGAGCAGCGTGAGCAGCCGCTTCTCGGTGGAGTCCAGGTCGTCGGAATCCCACACGGCCCGCAGGCGGTCTCCCATGCGCAGACACTAGCCACTGCGCGGCGCGCGCGAGGGCCCGTCGAACAGCCTGGCTAGGCTCACCCCCATGACGCCGCCCCCGACGCCGTACCTGGGTGCGCCGGGGCCGGTCCCGGCCGTGCCCGGTCCGCTGCCTGTGGGGCGGGCGGTGCCGATGCCGGTGGTGATCCCGTGGCACAAACGGCGGGGTGCGCAGATCGGCATGAGCGCGGCGGCGGTCGGCGTCATCGCGCTGTCCGGCCTGGTCATGCTGTTGGTCCTCGGCAGCACCCTGGGCACGCCCGCGCTCGTGCTGGCCGCCGCCGCCGCGCTGCTTCCGCTGCCGGTCCTCGTGTACGCGTTCGTGTGGCTCGACCGGTACGAGCCCGAGCCGTGGCGGTACATGGCCTTCGCGTTCGCCTGGGGCGCGTGCGTCGCCACCGCGGCCGCGTACTTCGTGAACACCCTCGGCGACGCGGTCGTGAAGTCGATCGTCGGGAAGAACTCGACGCTGGCCTCGGTCCTCGTGGCGCCGCCGGTCGAGGAACTGGCCAAGGCCGCGCCGGTGTTCCTGCTGCTGATCCTCACGCTGGTGGGCCGGCGCAACATCCACGGCGTGGTCGACGGCATCGTCTACGCGGGCATGTCGGCGATCGGGTTCGCCTTCACCGAGAACGTCCTCTACTTCGGCGGCCAGTACCTCGCCGCGTCGAAGAACGGCACCGGCCGCGACGGACTGGTCGCCCTGTTCTGGATCTTCGTCCTCCGCGGCGTGTTCTCGCCGTTCGCCCACCCGCTGTTCACCTGCATCACGGGGATCGGCGTCGGCATCGCGGTCCGCACCCGCAGGGCGTCGGTACGGGTGCTCGCCCCGCTCGGCGGGCTGTTGCTCGCGATGACGCTGCACGGGGTGTGGAACCTGTTCGCGTCGAGCCGCGACTTCAGCACGATCGCGCTCGGATACGTGGTGATCATGCTCCCGGCGTTCGCCGCGATGGTCACCGTGGCCGTGTGGGTCCGGTCGCGGGAGGCGCAGGTCATCACCGAGGTCCTGCCCGCGTACGCGGCGGCGGGGTGGCTCACCCCACGCGAGATCCTGTCGCTGTCGTTCATGCGCGGCCGGCGGATGGCCCGGTGGTGGGCCAAGACCACGATCGGCCCGTCCGGCGAGCGGGCGATGCGCGACTACCAGTTCGCGGCCACCCGGCTCGCCCTCCTCCGCGACGCCCTGACCCGCGGGCTGACCAGGCCGGGCACCGACTTCGTCGAGCAGGAGCGCGAACTACTCGGCGCCCTGACCGCCCACCGCCAGATCTTCCTGCCCTACGGACTCCCTCCCGTCGCCGGCCTGGTCCCCCGCAAACCCCGCCCCTACGGCCCACCCCACTGACCCCACGGTCCGCGAAGTGCGGGCCATTAGACCGGCTATCACCGGCATTACGGCACGCACTTCGGGGACGGAGGGCGGGGTCAGAGGTAGAGGCCGGTGGCGCTGGGTTCTACTCGCTGGGCGGCTACCGCGTGGACGTCCCGCTCGCGGAGGATCACGTAGGTGCTGCCGTGGAGTTCGACCTCGGACCTCTCGTCCGGATCGAAGAGCACCCGGTCGCCCACCTCGATCGAGCGGACGTGCGGCCCTACGGCCACCGCGCCAGCCCACGCCAGGCGACGGCCCATCGACGCGGTGGCCGGGATCACGATCCCCGCGGACGAGCGCCGCTCGCCAGCCGAGCCCTCCAGCTTGACGAGGACCCGGTCGTGCAGCATCCGGATGGGCAGGCCGTCCACGGTCTCATCGGTACCGTGCGGCGGGGGAGTTTCCACGGGCGGGAAGGCTACCGGGCCGCGGCGATGCGGGTAGTGACTGGTGCGTGGCGCGTACCGTGGGGCAGTACGTCTACGCAGGGGGTGCGTTCTGAGCTGGTTGCGCCGGGTATCAGACCGCGCCCGAGAGCGCCTGTCGGCCGCCCGGGCGCAGACCGCCACCGCACCGGCCGCGCCGCCCCAGGAGACGCACGCCCGGGTGCTCATGGTCGAGCCGTCGGAGCCCAGCATCGACGAGGGCGTTCCGCGCGGGGTGCGAGTGGCCGCCGCCTGGGCGTGGCGGGTGCTGATCCTCGGCGCGGTCGGGTACCTGCTGTTCAAGGTCTTCGGCATGCTCAGCCTGCTGATGATCCCGGTGGGTATCTCGCTGCTGCTCGCGGCGATGCTGTCGCCGGGGGTGAGCTGGCTGGTCCGGCATGGGCTGCCGAAGCCGCTCGCCGTGGTCATGGTGATGATCGGCGGGCTGGCCGCGGTCGCGGGTGTGCTCACGATCGTGATTCAGGCGTTCGTCGCGGGGCTCGGTGACCTCACCGCGCAGGTCCAGGCGGGGCTGAACCAGATCCGGGACTGGCTGGTACAGGCGTTCAGCGTCTCGCAGAACCAGATCGACGACGCGATCCAGTCCGCCACCGACGCGCTGACCAAGAATCAGAGCTCGCTGACCAGCGGATTCCTCAGCACGGCGACCACGCTCACGCATGTCATCGCCGGGTTCTTCCTGATCCTGTTCACCACGTTCTTCTTCCTCAAGGACGGCCGGATCATCTGGTCGTTCATCGTCAACCTGCTGCCCCGGCCCGCAAGAGCCCCGGTCGCCGAGGCGGGCGAGCACGGGTGGCACACCCTGATCTCGTACGTCCGGGCGACGGTTCTCGTGGCGTTCGTCGACGCGATGGGCATCGGGCTGGCGCTGGTGGCGATCCGGGTGCCGCTGGCCCTGCCGCTCGCCGCGCTGGTGTTCCTCGGCGCGTTCATCCCGGTGGTCGGGGCGACTCTGTCGGGCGCGGTGGCGGTCCTCGTCGCGCTGGTCGAGGTCTCGCCGCTGGCCGCGCTGCTCACGCTGCTCGCCGTGATCGCGGTGCAGCAGCTCGAAGGGCACGTGCTCCAGCCGCTGCTGCTCGGGAGGGCGGTCGCGCTGCATCCGCTGGGCGTCATCATGGCGCTGACCACGGGGGTCATCACCGGCGGGATCATCGGCGCGCTGATCGCGGTGCCGATGGTGGCAGTGCTCAACACGGCGATCCGCTATCTGGTGGAGTACCGGGCACAGGCGCTGCCGCAGGGCGCGCCCGACCCGCCCGGTACCCGGTCGACCGACGAGGCCCAGGCGAAGATCGAAGACCGCGTCGAGGATCCGGTTCTGCCGCGGGTCACCCCGTCGCCGCGCCCCCGCCGCTCCCGCCTGCGCTGACTTTGCCGCTCGCGTCGGCGCTGAGCCTGCCGAGCGCGGCCCGCGCCACGGATCCGTCGGTGGTGTACCAGAACGGCGGCAGGGATCGGCGCAGGTACTCGCCGTACCGGGCGGTGTGCAGCCGCGAGTCCAGCACCGCGACGACCCCACGGTCACCGGCCGCGCGGATCAGCCGCCCAGCCCCCTGCGCCAGCCGGACTGCGGCGTGCGGCACCGACACCGCCATGAACCCGGATCCGCCGGCGTCGTCGACAGCACGCGACCGGGCCGCGGACAGCGGATCGTCGGGCCGCGGGAACGGCAGCCGGTCGACCACCACGAGCTGGCAGGCGGGGCCGGGCACATCGACCCCCTGCCACAGCGACATGACCCCGAGCAGGCAGGTCTCCCCGTCGGCGCGGAACTGCCGGACCAGGTTGCCGAGCGAGTCCTCGCCCTGCAGCAGCACGGGCAGGCTGGTCTTCGCGCGCAGCACTTCGGCGGCCTGACCTGCGGCCTTGCGCGAGGAGAACAGCCCGAGGGTGCGTCCCCCGGCGGCCTGGACGAGTTCGACGAGTTCGGCCTGCGCGGCCTCGCTGAGCCCGGACGCGCCCGGCCGGGGCAGCCGCGAGGCCACGTAGAGGATGCCCTGCTTGGGGTAGTCGAACGGCGATCCGACGTCGAGCGCGCGCCAGGGGTGGCCGGGCAGGTCGTCCTGCGCGTCGGCCTCGGGGCGGACGTCGGCGCTGGCCGGGGTGCGGCCCTCCCGCACGTCCAGACCGAGCGCGGCCGCGACCGTGTCGAACCGGCCGCCGAGTGCCAGGGTCGCGGAGGTGAGCACGACGGCACGGTCCTCGAACAGCACAGATCCGAGCTGGCCGGCCACCGACAGCGGCGCCACGACGAGGGATCGCCGCAGCCGCTCGTCCTCGGCGATCCAGGCCACGTCGTACTTCGAGTCTTCGAGAAGGCGCTGGGCGGTCGTGCCGATCGCGTCGAGCATCGAGACGGTCTGGTTCTTCACGACGGCGTCCGGATCGTCGGACTCCACCTTGCCGATGCCGTCGAGGGCCCGGCGGGCTGCCGCGTCGAGCACGATCAGCGCGTCCCGCAGCTCGGGCGGGGTGGACTCCAGCCGCCCGGCCGGCCCGAGCTGGATCGCGTTCGAGAACGCGAGGACAGCCCCTTGGAGCTGGTCGCTCGTGGCGTCGGCGAGCGAGGCGTGGGCGCGCCGGGCGGCCCGGCTCACCCCCTCGGGGGTCAGCTCGGCCTGCGCCGCCGAGGTCACCCGGTCGGCGAGTTCGTGGGCCTCGTCGATGATCAGCAGGTCGTGCTCGGGCAGGATGTGCCGCCCGGCCAGCATGTCGACGGCGAGCAGGCTGTGGTTGGTGACGACGATGTCGGCCTCGCGGGCGCGGGCCCTCGACGCCTCGGCGAAGCAGTCGTCGCCGAACGCGCACTTCTGCGCGCCGATGCACTCGCGGGCGGGCATCGACACCTGCCGCCAGGCCTGCTCGTCCACGCCCGGGTCGAGCTCGGACCTGTCGCCGGTCTCGGTGTCGTCGGCCCAGTCGCGCAGCCGGGTGATCTGGGCGCCGAGCTTGCTGGCCTGGCCGAGCCACTGCGGCTCGTCGTCGAACAGCCCACCGGACTGCTCGTCGGCCGCCCCGCCGTGCAGCTTGGCCAGGCAGAGGTAGTGGTGGCGGCCCTTGAGGAGCGCGAACTGCGGGCGCCGGCCGAGTAGCGGCTGCACGGCGTCGGCGAGCCGGGGCAGGTCGGACTCCACGAGCTGGGTCTGCAGCGCGATCGTCGCGGTCGAGATCACCGCGCGCTCGCCGGTGTGCAGCGCGGGAACCAGGTACGCGAGGGACTTACCGGTACCCGTTCCGGCCTGCACGATCAGGTGCTCGCCGGTGGTGGCCGCCTCCTCGACGGCCGCGGCCATCGCCTCCTGCCCTGGCCGGCTCGTGCCGCCGGGCACCGCACCGACGGCGGCCGCGAGCAGATCGGGCATCTCCAGCCGCCGCAGCCTGGCCGGGCGCCGCTTCGGAGCCGTCTGCGTCATGCCGGGCACGCTACCGGTCACCCCCGACGGCCCGGCGCCCCGGGAACCCGTCCCATTCCCGCGGCCGAGTCGCGGTCAGGCGTCCGGCACGGCATCCTCGGCATCGGCTGTCATCCTGCTAGGACCAGGATGACCGAGCGAACGTGACACCGGAGGCGTCGATGACCGATCTGCGCGAACTGCTCGTGGCCGAGCCGGGGAAGGTGCGGCTCGCGGAGATCGATCCCCGGTCGACGCCGGGGCTCAAGAGCAACAAGAGGGACGCCAAGGACTGGTCCCGCGCCGAGGTCGCCCGGATCACCGCGAAGCTCGGCAGCTACCAGGAGCCGCTCTACGCGGCGGCCAAGAAGGGCGCGCCGGACCGGATCCTGCTGCTGCTCCAGGCCATGGACTGCGGCGGCAAGGACGGGACGGTCCGCAGCGTGCTGACCGGATCGAACCCGGCAGGCGTGAAGGTCGTGAGCTTCGGGCCGCCGACCGAGGAGGAGCGCGCCCACGACTTCCTCTGGCGGGTCGAGCGGGCGCTGCCCCCGCCCGGCTACCTCGGGGTGTTCAACCGGTCGCACTACGAGGACGTCCTGGTCGTGCGCGTCCACGAGCTGGTGCCGCCCGAGACCTGGCAGGAGCGGTACGAGCAGATCAACGCCTTCGAGGCCGCGCAGGTGGCGAGCGGGCTCACCGTGGTGAAGGTGATGCTGCACATCTCGAAGGAGGAGCAGGCGGCGCGGTTGTTGGCGCGGCTCGCCGATCCGACGAAATTTTGGAAGTACAACCCCGGTGACCTGGCCGAACGTGCCCGCTGGGACGACTATCAGGTGGCCTACGAGGACGCGATCAACCGCTGCAGCACCCCGCAGGCCCCGTGGTACGTGGTGCCGGCCGACCGCAAGTGGTACCGGAACTGGGCGGTGGCGAACCTGCTGCTCGCGGCGTTCGAGAAGGTCGATCCGCAGTACCCGGTTCCGGACTTCGACGTGGCCGCCGAGCGGGCCAAGCTCGCGGCGACGATCTGAGCCACCAGCGCAGAACCGCCCGCGCACGTGGGCGGTTCCGCGAAGGGGCTAGCCGATGGTCAGTTCAGGCGGATTGGGTCAGGCAGGGTGGGGTCAGGTCAGCAGGGTGACCGTGAAGTTCTGGGTGGTGCCGGTGACCGAGTAGGTCGCGGTCTGGCCGTTGGCGCAGTACGAGACCCAGGTGTTGCCGGGGTTGTCGACCCCGGCCACGGCGTGCACGATCGGCCGCACGCTGGTGTTCTCCGGGATCCCGGTGGGGGTCAGGTCGATCGTGCGCCACTGGTCGATCGGGTACTCGTCGGTGCTCGGCGTCTCGACCCCGGCCGGAGTCGTCACGCGGAACGAGGCCACGAAGCCGGCGTTGTTCACGACGCTGATCTTCTGCACGCAGGGAGGGGCGGCCTGTGCGGCGGCGGCGGGGCCGACGAGGCTGGCTAACGCCGCGGTGGTGACGGCGGCCGTGCTGGCGAGGATGCGGTACTTCACGAAACCTCCAAGATCCGAACAATTGGGCTGAACAAGCCCTGGTCAGGACATTGGTTACCTCGCTCACCGGCGCCGAAACCGCCAGACATGGTGCGGATCGCCCACATGCCCCACCACACCACTCCTGAGCTGCGGCGACACAGTAGACGGTGAAAAGCTTCACAGCCCTGCCAGGGCGTACATCGTTGCCTGCGCAAAAGTGCAGACGGTGCATCTCGGACCCCAACATCACCTAGCCTCGCTGGTATGGCCAGCCTGACCCGCGAGGAAGCCGCGGCCCGCGCCCAGCTCCTGCGGGTCTCGGGGTACGACGTGCACCTCGACCTGACCGCCGCGCGCGAGTCCACCGAATTCGTGTCCAGCGTGACGATCCGGTTCGCCGCGTCCGAGCCGGGGGCGAGCACGTTCGCCGAGGTCAAGCCCGCCGAGCTGATCGGGGTCACCCTCAACGGCGCCGCGCTCGACCTCGCCACCCTGGCCGGGAACCGGCTCCCGCTGCCCGGCCTGCTCGCCGAGAACGTCCTCGAAGTCCGCGCCCGGATGCGGTACTCGCGATCGGCAGAAGGGCTACACCGGTTCACGGATCCGGAGGACGGTGAGGTCTACCTCTACGGCCAGGCCTGCCTCGACGAGGGCCAGCGGATCTTCGCCTGCTTCGACCAGCCCGACCTCAAGGCGCCGATCACCCTCAGCGTCAGCGCGCCGCTCGGCTGGGGCGTCTGGGCGAACGCGCCGGGCCAGCGGCGGACCGCCGGGCTGTGGGCGTTCGAGCCGACCAAGCCCCTCCCCACCTACCTGTTCACCGTCCTCGCCGGGCCCTTCCACTCCCGGCACGCCGAGCACGACGGGATCGCGCTGGGCCTCGTCTGCCGCCGCTCGCTCGCGCCGCACCTCGACAAGGACGCCGCCGAGCTCTTCGCCGTCACCTCGGCCTGCCTCGACCGCTACCACGAGCTGTTCGGCATCCGGTACCCGTTCGGCAAGTACGACCAGGCGTTCGTGCCCGAGTTCAACGCCGGGGCGCTGGAGGATCCGGGGTGCGTGCTGTTCCGGGACGAGTTCCTGTTCCGGTCCGCGGTGACCGACGCGGACCGCGAGCTGCGCGCCGTCGTGATCGCGCACGAGATGGCGCACATGTGGTTCGGCGACCTCGTCACCATGCGCT
>JAOPVE010000161.1 GCA_025963185.1 Actinomycetes bacterium | reverse complement strand
AAAAAGGCCCCGAGCCTCCCGCCCCTGGCACAAGCGCGCGCGCCCCGACCCCCGACTCGAGGGGAAGTGCGGTAACAACGGCCGGTCATAGGCGGCCCCAGTTACCGCACTTCCGAGGAACGGTGCGGGCGGAACGGGGCGGGGCGAGGAACGGCGCGGGCGGAACCGTGCGGGGCGCGGCGGGGTGGTCAGGTGGTGCGGGAGATTGTGATCGTGATGCTGTCTCCGAGGATGGAGCTGCCCTCGGGCAGGGCGGTGCGCTGGAGGTTGTAGCTGCGGCCGGCCGGGTCGTGGGTGGTGCCCTGCTGGTCCATGAGCATGAGCGTGCGCAGAGTCGTCGCGGCGGGCGTGTCTGCCGTCACCATGCCGCACACCCGGGTGGTTCCGATGATCGTGGGATCGAGGGACTTGGTCCCCCCGAAGCGCGCGGCGATGGATCCGGGGCCGACGCCGAACACCTCGGCCTTGGCGTAGAAGAGGTTGTTCTGGCCGGATCCGACGAACGCGCACACGACGAACAGCCGGTTCCCGTTGTTGGGCTGGCGGGTCACGGTGTACCGGATGATCGCCGTCGTGCCCATGCCGAGCTTGCCGTCGCCGGGCGCCGCCCCCGTGACCGTCGCCTCGCCCGCGGTGGCCTCGGCGAACGTGTTGCTCGTCGCCGAGTCGTGCGAGTCGGTGTGGCGCTCGTCCGTCCGGCTGGTGGTGGTGCTTCTGGTTGAGCTGTTCAGGCTGCCGGTGTTACCCGAGCTGGTGGTCGTGTTGCCGCTGCCGACGCCACTGTGGTCGCTGTTCCCGGTGACCTTCTGGGCGGTGCTGGCCGGGCCGGTCTGGGTGACGTTGTCGTGGCCGTCCTGGACGGTGCTCGTGCTGCCGTTGTCCGTGCGGGGGGCGACCTGCGACTGGCTGACCTTGAGGTCGACCCACACTGTCGCGGCGCCGACCGACGTCACGGCCGTCGCGATCGCCGCCCCGATCCCGAGAATCTTCTTCACCAGCCCGCCCGAGCCGCGCCCAGCCGGCGCGGCACCCCCGGCAGGGTCAGCGGATGGCGCGCCGGGCAGGCTCGGATCAGTCATCGGGGGTTCCCTCCGTGGCCTCGCGGGCTCATGGTCCACATGTCACAGACCACATCGCGGACCGACGGGGAAACCGTTACAAACCGGACGGTCAGCCGCGAGCCTGGACCACGCTGTTGCCGCCGTCGATGACGAGCACCTGGCCGGTCACGTACGAGGCGGCCGGGGAGGCGAGGAAGGCGACGGCCGCGGCGACCTCGTCCGGGGTGCCGGGACGGCCAGCCGGGGACGCCAGCCCGTGCTGGAGTTCGGCCAGCGTGGAGGACCCGGTGCGGATCCACCCGGGGGCCACCGCGTTCACCGTGACCCCGTCGGCCACGACCTCGACGGCCAGCGCCCGGCTCAGCCCGACGACACCCGCCTTGGCCGCCGCGTACCCGGCCTCGGCGGGCATCGCATTCACCGGACCAGCGGTGGCGGCGATGTTGATGACCCGTCCCCAGCCGCGCTCGGCCATGCCGGAGATGAACGCCCGCGAGGTGAGGAACGTCGTGGTGAGGTTGCGGTCGATCTCGGTGCGCCAGTCCTCGTCGGTGAGCTGGGCGACGGGCCGCAGCACCTCCGGGGAGGCGACGCTGGCCAGGCCCGCGTTGTTGACCAGCACGTCGACGTCGCCCTGCCCGTCCCGGACCGCGTCGCCGAGCGCCTCGACCTCGGCGCCGTCGGTCAGGTCGGCCACGTAGCCGACGGCACCGAGTTCGGAGGCGCGGTCGTGGATCCGCTTGGTGGTCGACACGACGCCGACGCTCGCCCCGAGCGCGACGAGCCGCCGGGCGATCGCAAAGCCGATGCCGTCGGGACTTCCGGCCCCGGTGACGAGGGCGACTCGCCCGTCGAGCCGGTCGGTCGCGAACTCGGGCATGGCGTGCTCCTCGGGGTCGGGCGGATGCTGCCCCGGATTGTTCCGCATGAGCCCGGTGAGGCTCACTCCGGCGGGGCGAATTGCTCAGTTCGGGCAAGTCCGGCAACCCGGCCCTTGGCGGCGATGACGAGCGCCATCTTGCGGGAGGCCTCGTCGATCATCTCGTCGCCGAGCATCGCCGAGCCCTTCCTGCCCCCGGCCTCGGAGGTGAAGTACTCGTACGCGTCGAGGATCAGTTCGGCGTGGTCGTAGTCGGCCTGGCTGGGCGAATAGACCTCGTTCGCGATCGGGATCTGCCCGGGGTGCAGCACCCACTTCCCGTCGAAGCCCAGCATGGCCGACCGCTTGGCGACCTCGGCGAAGGCGTCCGTGTCGCGGATCTGCAGGAACGGCCCGTCGATCGCCTGGACGTCGTGGGCCCGGGCGGCCATGAGGATCCGCATGAGGATGTAGTGGAACGGATCGCCGGGGTAGTCCGGGTGGAGGGCGCCCACGACCAGCGATTTCATGTTGATCGAGGCCATGAAGTCCGCGGGGCCGAAGATGATCGTCTCGATCCGCGGCGAGGCCCCGGCGATGGCGTCGACGTCCACGAGGCCGCGCGCGTTCTCGATCTGGGCCTCGATGCCGATCCGGCCGACCTCGTAGCCGAGCGTCTTCTCGATCTGGGTCAGCGTCAGGTCGAGCCAGGCCACCTGCGCGGCGGACTGCACCTTGGGCAGCATGATGCAGTCGAGGTTGGCCCCAGCGCCCTCGACGACCTCGATGACGTCGCGGTAGGTCCAGTGCGTCGTGAGGTCGTTCACGCGCACGACCCGGAGCCGCGAACCCCAGCCGCCCTCGTTGAGCGCGGCGACGATGTTCTTGCGCGCCTCGGGCTTGGCGAGCGGCGCGCAGGCGTCCTCAAGGTCGAGGAAGACCTGGTCGGAGTCCAGCGTGCGGGCTTTGTCCAGGAAGCGGGGGCTGCTGCCGGGCACGGCCAGACAGGACCGGCGGGGACGCAGGGTCGCCATGGCTACTCCTCCACAGGCGCGCGAGAGCGGGACCGCACCACCCTAACGAACGTTAACCCGGCCTCGCGGCGGCGCGGCGAGCGGCAAAAGTCACTACAGCTCCGGATCGACCCGCGGTGCCCGCGCACCCAGGATCACCACGGCCAGCCCGGCGAGCAGCAGCGCGATCCCCGGGATCGCCAGGGCCGGCGGACGCTGGTGCAGGAAGATCGCGGCGAGCAGCGCGGCGAACGGCACCTCGAGCAGGATCGCCACGCTGACGACGGTGGCGGGGATCCGGTCGAGGACCCGGTTGAACACCGAGTGGCCGAGGAACTGCGGCCCGGCCGTGAGGACCAGCAGCAGCAGCCACGCCGATCCGGAGTACCCGCCGAGCGGGGCACCGAGGACCAGGCAGAACACGACGAGGATCGCCGCGCACACCGGGTAGCAGACCGCGGTGTAGACGTTGGTGCTGACGCTCGCCCGGACCCGCTCGCCGACGGTCACGTACCCGGCCGCGAAGAATCCGCCGGCCACCGCCATCGCGTCCCCGATCAGGGCCCGGCCCGACACGGTGATGTCCGCGCCGGTGATGAGCACCGCCCCGAGGACGGCGAGGCCGATGCCGATCCACATCGACCGGCCCGGCGGGGTGCCCGTTCGCGCGGCGAGCAGCGCGGTCCAGACCGGCTGGGTACACACGAGCGCGGTGCTCGTCGCGACGGTGCTCAGGGTCACGCTGGGGATCCAGGTGGCGAAGTGGACCGCCAGCAGCGCCCCGGCGGCGACACAGCCGAGCAGGGTCGGACGGTCCATCGCCAGCAGCGGCGGGCGCCGGCCGCGCAGCGCGGGCGCGAGCGTGACCGGCAGCAGGACCGCGCTGGCCAGGGCCGTCCGCCAGAACGCGATCGCGAGGGCGGGAGCGGCGATCGCGGCAATCAGCGGGCCGGACGTCGACACGGCCGCGACCCCGACGGCGAGCAGCGCGAAGTACCCAGCCCGCCCCGACATGCCTCCCCCTCGCCACTCGCACTCGCCCACGCACCGCCCGCCAGCATCCCACCCCCACACCGGCGTGGCAGGATCGCCCGCATGGCCCACCCACCCGCGCCGGAACCGCCCACAGAGGCGGTGGCCGAGCGGCCGCCGGTGCACCCCCTCGTCGCCGAGGCGATGCGCAAGGCCGCGCTGATCTGGATCGAGGTCCCCGGCGAGCGCGCCAGGGCCGCGTGGACGGTCTGGCACGACGGGGCCGCGTACGTGGTGCACGGGGGCGGCGAGCAGCCCGTGCCCGGGCTCGGCGAGGCCACCCAGGCGCGGATCGTGGTCCGGTCCGGGGACAACGGCAGCCGGGTCGCGGCGTTCCAGGCGGCCGTCAGCCCCGTGGATCCGGCTGGGGAGGAGTGGTCCGTCACGGTGCCGTTGTTGCTGGCCAAGCGGCTGAACCTGCCCTCGCCGGGCGACGCCGAGCAGCGCTGGGCGACCTCCTCGGGCGTGAGCCGGCTCGTCCCCGTGGGCGACCCCGAAGAGCCTTCCAGCGGATCCCTGGCGGAGCCGCCACCACCGTCCCCGGCCACCACTCCGGCCCCAATTCCGCGGACCCTGCACAGAAAACCGCGACGCTGATCCCGGCGACTACAGTCTGCCTGTGACTACGGCCGTGCGGATCTATCTCGCGCGCCTGGCCGGGGTGGCGGTGTTCGATCCGAACGGCGACCAGCTCGGCCGTGTGCGTGACGCGGTGCTGCGCTTGCGCACCGGTGAACAGCCCCCGCGCATCACCGGGCTGATCGTCGAGATCCAGTCGCGCAAACGCATCTTCGTGCCGCTCGGGCGGGTCAACGCGTTCGATCCCGAGGCCGTCATGCTCAGCACGGGCACGGTCAGCCTCAAGCGGTTCGAGCAGCGCGCGGGCGAGCTGCTGGCGCTCGGCGACCTGCTCGACCGGCGGGTCACGATCGTGGACGGCGAGAAGGAGGCCGTGCTGGTCGACGCGGCCATGGAGCGCTCGCGCACCCGCGAATGGCTGGTCACCAAGGTCGCCGTCCGGGAGATCACCGGCGGAAGGCTGACCCGCCGCCGGGGGCACCTGCACCAGCTCGACTGGGACGAGGTCCGCGGCGTCGTCGACGAGCAGCACCGCCAGGGCGCGGCCAACCTGCTCGCGGTGTTCGAGCAGCTCCGCGCGGCGGACCTCGCGAACGTCCTGCAGGACCTGTCCGGCAAGCGCCGGATGGAGGTCGCCGCCGCGCTGCCCGACGAGCGGCTCGCCGACGTGCTCGAAGAGCTCCCCGAGGACGACCAGGTCGCGATCCTCGGATCCCTGGCGTCCGAGCGCGCGGCCGACGTGCTCGAAGCCATGGATCCCGACGACGCCGCCGACCTCCTCGGCGAGCTCCCCGAGGCCGAACAGCAGCACCTGCTGGACCTCATGGAGCCGAACGAGGCCGAGCCGGTCCGGCGGCTGCTGGACTACTCCGACGACACCGCCGGCGGCATGATGACGACCGAGCCGGTGATCCTCCCGCCGGACGCCACGGTGGCGCAGGCGCTGGCGAAGGTCCGCGACCCGGACCTGTCCCCGGCGCTCGCCGCGCAGGTCTTCGTCTGCCGGGCTCCGACCGCCACGCCGACCGGCCGGTTCCTCGGCGTCGCGCACATCCAGCGGCTGCTCCGCGAGGCGCCGAGCGAGCTGGTCAGCGCCGTGCTGGACACCGACATCGATCCACTCGACGTCAACACCTCGCTGCCCGAGGTGACCCGCGTCCTCGCGACCTACAACCTGGTCGCCGTGCCGGTCATCGACGAGAACGACCGGCTCGTCGGCGCGGTCACCGTGGACGACGTACTCGACCACCTGCTGCCCCGAGACTGGCGGGACCGCGACCATGTCTGACTTTCTCCGGCCCAGCCGCCTCGACCAGCCGCGGAGCCACCGCAAGCGCCTCCCGATCATCGACGCCGACGCCTTCGGCAAACTGTCCGAGCGGGTCGCCCGGTTTCTCGGCACCGGCCGCTTCCTGGCGTTCCAGACGGTCCTCGTCACGATCTGGATCGGCATCAACCTCTACGCGGGCGCGCACAGCTTCGACCCGTACCCGTTCATCCTGCTCAACCTGGCGTTCTCCACCCAGGCCGCGTACGCGGCGCCGCTGATCCTGCTCGC
>JAOPVE010000136.1 GCA_025963185.1 Actinomycetes bacterium | reverse complement strand
GAGCGGACCGGCGAGCCACTCGCCCTGCTCACGATCGACCTCGACCACTTCAAGCGGATCAACGACGGCCACGGCCACCTCGTCGGCGACGAGGCGCTGATCATGGTCGCGGTAGCGCTCTCGGACGCCACCCGGGGTGCGGACCTCGCCGCGCGCCTGGGCGGGGACGAGTTCGTGGTCCTGCTGCCGGACTGTTCGGCCGCCGACGCGGCGATCATCGCCGGGAAGATGCAGGGCACTCTGCGGGCGCGCTGGCCGGCCGCCCGCACGCCGCTCACCCTGAGCATCGGCGCGGCGGCCATGCCCGACGACGCCCGGACCGCCGAGCAGCTTCTCGTGGCGTCCGACGCTGCCCTGTATGAGGCGAAGGCGCGCGGCCGGGACCGGATCGCCCTTGCCTCGGACCTCGGCGACCAGCCGGCCTGACGAGCCAGCCCCGGCTCCGCGGTCATCGCGGGCCGGGGCTGCCGGTCGATCAGCGCACGAAGTCGGTGAACCGGCGCAGCTTGGGCCAGGTCTTGGCGCCGACCTCGCCGTCCCACTGGCTGGAGTCGTGCGGGAAGAAGTACGTCTTCTGCGCGTAGACCACCGCGGCCTTGGTGTTGCTGCCGAAGTCGCCGTCCACGCCGCCCGGACGCAGGTTGGTGTCGTCCAGTTCGCCGGCGGCGGCGGTGAGCAGGCACTGGACCTCGCGCACGCGGTCGCCCGTCTGGCCCTTCTTGGTGTTGACGGTCATCGTGTCGCTGTAGCCCGCGTACCAGGCGCCGTTCGCTCCGCCCCGCCAGTCGACCGTGCAGCCGGCCAGGGCGAGGGCGGTCCGGGTCGCGGTGGCGCGCGCCGACACGCTGAGCTTCGAGGCCTGGGACGGTGTAGCGGCGCTGGCCGGGGCCGCGAAGCCGAGGCCGAGGGTGGTGGCCGCCGCCAGGGCGGCGATGAGGTACCTGCTCTTCATGATCTGGATCCCCGTTTCGTTCGACACCGGTCTGGGTGACACGGGCTGAGAGTCGCGGGAGCTGGGGTCCGGGCGAAGGGGGCTGGGAGGCGGGGACGTCCCAGGCGGCGCGAGCTGCGAGAACGCGGATCCGCCGGGACGCCGCTGGGACGGCTCAGCCCGTACGGCACAGGGAGTCGGCGCGCTTGAGGGCGTCCGGGATCCGGTGTGGTCCGGCCATCGCCGCCACGAGCGCCGCGGCCTTGTCCACGGGGAGGCCGGCCGCAGTGACGTAGAGCGGCCGGATCGCCGATCCGCGCCGGACCGGGATCGCGTGGGTCGCGCTGCGGAACGCGGTCTTGGCTACCCCGATGACCGGGATCCGGAACCGCTCGTGCGCGTGCGCCCCGAGGCCGGGCCGCCCCTCCGGATCGAGATCCACGTACCCGTCGACCACCAGCAGCCGGACCGGTCCGGCGAGCGCGAGAACCGCCTCGATCGCGGGCAGTTCGCGCTCGTAGAACGCGCCGGGCCGGTACTCGGCGACGGACGCCAGCCGGGCCACGCGCTCCCCGGTGACCTGCGTGAACGCCGGATCGGCGGCGAGCACGAGCGCGGCGACCGCCCCGCCGGGGTCCGGATAGTGGACGTCGACGGCCGCGCAGAGGCCAGCCCCGGGAGAGCTACTGCTCAGCGGACTCGCCGTCGGCGGCCTCGGTCTCCGGCTCGTCCTGGCCCTCGTCTTGGCCCTCGTGGCGGCGCAGCTGCGGGAAGAGCACCACGTCGCGCAGGGTGTGCGCGTCGGTGAGGAGGGCCGTGAACCGGTCGATGCCCAGGCCGAGGCCGGACATCGGGGGCATGCCGTGCTCCATCGCTTCGAGGAAGTCCTCTTCGAGCATCATGGTCTCGTCGTCGCCCTCGGACCGCATCCGCGCCTGCTCTTCGAGCCGTTCCCGCTGGTCCACCGGATCGACCAGCTCGGAGTAGGCCTTCACCAGCTCCCACGAGTTCGCGACGACCTGGAACATGTCGAGCCGCGACGGATCGGCGTCGGACCGCCGGGCCAGCGGCACCAGCTCGACCGGGTGCCCGACCAGGAAGCACGGCTGGATCAGGTTCGGCCGGACCGTCTTCTTGTAGAGCATGTCGACCAGCGCGGCATACGACGGCGCGTCCAGCTCGGCGTGCGGACCGCCCTTCAGCGCCGCCCGCAGCGACTCCAGGTCGCGGACCTCGCGCAGGTCGACACCGGTCGACTTCTGCACCTCGTCGCGGTAGTCCAGCTCGGGCCACTCGCCGTCGAAGTTCAGCTCGACCTCGCCGTACCGGATCACCCGGGTGCCGATCACGTCGTCGAGGATCGCCTGGAACAACTCGCGGATCGTCCGCATGTTGTCCCGGTAGTCCCAGTACGCCGCGTACCACTCCAGCATCGTGAATTCCTGCAGGTGAGAGGTGTCGATCCCCTCGTTGCGGAAGTTCCGGCCGATCTCGTAGACGCGGTCCAGGCCACCGGCGACCAGGCGCTTGAGGTAGGTCTCGGGCGAGATCCGCAGGTACAGGTCCTCGTCGAGCGCGTTGTGGTGGGTGATGAACGGGCGGGCTGCCGCACCGGACGCGGCCGCCTGCAGGATCGGCGTCTCGACCTCGAGGAATCCCTGCCCGTCGAGGAACGCGCGGACGCGCGTGATGAGCGCGCTGCGGGTGAGGAAGCGCTGCCGGGACGCCTCGTTGACCAGCAGGTCCAGGTAGCGCTTGCGGGCCCGGGCCTCGGGGTTCGACATGCCCTTCCACTTGTCGGGCATCGAGGCCATCGAGCGGTTGAGCAGGGTCAGGTCGCGGACCGAGACCGTCTTCTCGCCCTTGTCGGTGGTCCACATCTCGCCGGTCACCCCGACGAAGTCGCCCACTCGCAGGCCCTTGGTCCACTCCTTGAACCGCTCCGGCGGGACGTTGGCCCGCTGGACCGCGATCTGGATCCGCCCGGACTGGTCCTGGAGGTGGCCGAACGCGACCCCGCCGAACCGGCGCCACAGCATCAGTCGGCCCGCGAGCTGGACCCGCTCACCGTCCGGCTTGGCCTTGGCCTGGTCCGAGAGGGTGTCGACCTGGTACCCGGACGCGGGCGCGTGGGGCTGCTGCTCGGGCACCGTGCTGTCGGACAACGTGCTCTCCGCGGAGTGGGATTCGGGCCGGGCTGTTCACGGCCACGCGTCCTCATACCCTAGCCGCCGCCGTCGCGGCCATCGACGCTCAGGCAGTCCGGCGCCCTGCTCAGCTCTCGGTGGGAGGTTCCAGGAACACCGCGGCGGGCGCGGTCGAGGTCGAGGTCGCCGTGGTCTGCTCGGTGACCGGGCCGTCGTACGGCACCGTGGGCTCGTCGGGCGCAGGCGAGATGACGGTCGGCTCGTCGTCGGGCTCGTGCCGATCCGCTGCCGCGGTTTGGGGTTTCTTGAGCGCCACGGGCACCGTGGGCTCGGTGTTGTCGCGCTCGGCCGCCAGGCCCTCCGACAAGCCTCCGACCAGGGCTTTCACCAGCTCGGGGACCTTGTCGCTCGGCAGCCGGAACGTGGCCCGGCACTGGCCGAGCTGCCACATGCTCAGCACGAGGGTGTGCTCGTCCTGGTGCCAGCTGACCCGCAGCGTGCGGCCCTCGCCCCGCGGATCGGCGAACACGTCCCCGCGGACTGGCAGCGGCAGCACTTCTCCCATGCCGCCAGCATGCCAACAAGTGGCAAGCGCTGACCAGTGCTTCAGCCATTCGCCCAGCGATTACCAGTCGCCTGCCGGGGTACTCCCAGCACACTCATTACGCTCGCAGGACGATCAGCCGCCCGGCGAGAGGGGAACAGGCATGCGGGAGACCCAGCCTCCGGACTGGTGGCAGCCACCCGCCGCACCCGTGCGGGAGAGCCGGCCGATCTACCGCGAGCGGCGCCCGGTGCGGTGGTCGATGGTGCTACTCGGCGTAGTCGCGTCGGTGATCTGGTATGTCGTGGTGGCCATCGCCAGCTCTGGTGTGCTGTTGCCCGGTATTCTGGCGGGAATGCTCGTCGGTGGGGCGGTCACCGCCGTGCTGGCATGGCGAGGCGACCCCGGATTGAGTATTGGGGTCGCCATCATGGTCGGATTCGTGCTTTCTCTGACGATCCTTATCGAGGGATCGTCACTGTTTGTGCAGTTTACCTGAATAGACGGCGAGAGCGCTGGGTGGTCGAGGGTGGCGGTAACTCCGTAACCTGGGCACATCGTCAACGGAGAATTTGAGGTACATCCGTATGGCAAGACAATCGTCGGTGGCGGATCGGCCGGACGCGCGCACCACGCCTCCGGTGCCCGTTCCCCCGCGCAAGCGCCGGTCCCCGGTCTGGGCCAAGGCGCTCGTCGGCGTTGGTGCCGTCCTGCTCGTCGCCTCCACCGGTACGTACGGCGTCGCGAAGTACGCCGGCAACCGGTATGAGAACAAGGCCCAGCGCGCCGACCTGCTCGGCGACGCGGTCAAGCCCGCCGAGCGCAACGCCCCGCCCAAGGTCGACGGACCGCTCACGTTCCTCGTCGCCGGATCCGACAGCCGCGACGGCGAGAACGCCAACTCGCACACCGCCGACGGCGTCTACGGATCCGTCGGCCAGCGCAGCGACACGATCATGCTGGTCTACATCCCCAAGTCGATGGACCGGGCGTACGTGATCTCGGTCCCGCGTGACACCTACACGAGCATCGCCGACCAGAAGGGCACCGGCTTCCACGGCCGGGACAAGATCAACGCCTCCTTCGCCACCGGCGGCACCCCCTCGCTCGTCAAGACCGTCACCGCGCTGACCGGCATGAAGATCGACTACCCCGTGATCGTCGACTTCTCGGCCGTCCGCAAGATGACCGACCTCGTCGGCGGCGTCGACGTGGTGGTCGACCGTACCTCCGTCGATAGCTACCGCATGATGGCCAAGGGCACGAAGTACCCCACCACCAAGTGCTGGGACCAGACCCACGGCCGCTACGCGCAGTGCCTGACCTTCAAGAAGGGTCCGCTGCACCTCGACGCCGAACTCGCCGAGTACTACGTGCGCCAGCGTATGGGCCTGCCGGGCGGCGACCTGGACCGCGCGAAGCGCCAGCAGCAGTTCATGCGCGCGCTGATGACCAAGGTCTCCAGCAGCTCGATGCTCACCGACATCGGCAAGTTCGACAAGCTGCTCACGGCGGGAATGCAGTCGCTCAAGGTCGACAAGAGCATGCCGGTCCAGGCGCTGGCGTTCCAGCTCAAGAGCCTGCGGACGTCCGACCTCGTGTTCCTGACCATCCCGGTCGACTGCTGCACGACCAAACCCGGTTCCGGATCCGTCGTCATGCCCCGCACGCAGGAGATCAACGCGATGTTCGCGGCCCTGCGCAACGGCACCATCGACCAGTGGATGCTCACCAACAAGCCCAACGACGTCTCCCACGGCGCCTAAGCCACTGCTCGGAAGTGCGGTAACTGGGGCCGGTCCTGACCGGTCGGGGTTACCGCACTTCTGTGTGGATCCGCACTCAGCCCGTCGTCGGGCGCGGCGGCTCTTGACCGCGGCCCCGGTTGTCGGCAAGGTCGCGCACATGGTGCCGTCAGGCCTCACCGAACCGGACGACGACCGGCGCAGACGCCGGACCCGTGTGCTCGCCGAACTCGCCGTGGCGCACGGGTTCCCCGTCCGCCGCGCGCGACGGGAACGGCTGGCGCAACTGCTGGGTGACCGTCGGCGAGCCGGTGAGCGATACTCGAACCGATCACGCTCACAGCCGTAGCTCTCAGGAGGACCGTGTCGTACTTCGCCGCTGCGCTCGCGCACACCAGTGCGGGGTGGACTACCGCTGAACTCGACCTCGACGGCGCGGACAACGTCGAGGCCGTCGGTGACCTGCTCCGGGACGTCGATCCCGACGCGGAGCTGTCGCTGCTGTTCGTCGAATCCGACGACGAATTCCTTGTCGTCATGCGTCTCGACTACGGCGACAACCTGCGCGTCTTCTCGTCCGACGTGGCATTCGCCGACGCGTCCAAGATCGGCGAGGTGCTCCTTGAGGAACTGGAGCCGTCCGAGGTGCCCGTCGACCTCGACATCGCCGAGCCCGCCGCGATCGAGGGCGACGGCGACGCCGAGGAGGAGCCGGCCGCCGAGCCCGTGGGCAACCCCGTCGGGGACGCCGACCTGCTCACCGACCGTGGCATCTCCTCGCGCGACCTGCTCGCGCTCTGCGCCCACGAAGGCCTGCTCCCGGCCGACATCATGACCGAGATCTGCCGCAAGCTGGGCTGTGCCGACCAGCTCCAGGACCTGCGCGGAGAGTGAACCTCCCGCCGGGGACCGCACCCTGGGAGCCGGTCATGCGGCGCGCGCTCGGGCTCGCCCGGATCGCGCTCGGCTCGTCCGACGTGCCCGTGGGTGCTGTCGTCGTGGGTCCGGACGGGTCCGTGCTCGGGGAGGGGCGGAACGAGCGGGAGCTGTCCGGGGATCCCACCGGACACGCCGAGATCCTCGCGCTGCGATCCGCCGCCGCGGCTCTCGGCGAGTGGCGGCTCGAAGGCTGCACACTCGTCGTGACGCTGGAGCCGTGCACGATGTGCGCCGGTGCCCTGGTCCTCGCCCGGATCGCCAGGGTGGTGTTCGGCGCCTGGGATCCGAAGGCCGGCGCCGCCGGATCCCTCTGGGACGTCGTCCGCGACCGCCGCCTCAACCACCGGCCCGAGGTGGTGCCCGGAGTGCTCGCCGACGAGTCCGCTGACCTGCTCCGGGACTTCTTCGCCGAACACCGCTGAGGGGCGCTCTGCGTCGGGCCGCGGGCGCTCGCCGTGGCGCGGGGAGGGGCGTCACGTAGTGCCCGGGTGATCCGGTATCGTCTGCGTCGGTGGCGTGTCCGAGCGGCCGAAGGAGCACGCCTCGAAAGCGTGTGAGGTGCAAGCCTCCCAGGGTTCGAATCCCTGCGCCACCGCCAGCTTGACCAGCCAAAACGCCGGGTCCGCCCCCATCGGGCAGACCCGGCGTTCTGCGTTCCGTCTCAGTTGCC
>JAOPVE010000089.1 GCA_025963185.1 Actinomycetes bacterium | reverse complement strand
CCGCCGGGCTGTGCCGGGTCAGGCGCGCCGGCATAAGCGGTGGCCGGGTAAGGGAAGTCCGCGGGGGACGGCTGGCCGGGCGCGGCGTGGGCAGCGCCAGGCCCCCGCATCGGGTGCGGCGGCATTGCCTCGACGGGCATGACCTCGACGGGCATCGCTTCGACGGGCATGGCTTCGACACGCATCGCTTCGACACGCATGGCTTCGACACGCATGGCTTCGACACGCATCGCTTCGCCGGGTGCCATGGCGATCGGCTGGGCGTCGACGGCCGGCGGCGCCTGCCGCACAGGCATGGCCTCGACCGGCATGGGTCCGGCCGGCATGTGCTGGACCGGCATGGGTCCGGCGGGCATGGGCTCGGCGGGCATCGCTCCGGCGGGCATCGCGTACACCGGCTGAGCAGGCCCGTACCCGCCGTGCTCGCCGGGCGCGGCCGGAGCCGGCGGCGGGACGTCGTGCGGGTGGTACGCGGACGGGACGGGCGCCGGAGCGGACCCGCCGCGGTCCGCGGCGTATTCGCCGTAGCCCTCCCCGAAACCGTTCTGGGCGGGCTCCGCGAACCCGTTCTGGGCGGGCTCGCCGAAACGCTCGCCGTGCTCGCCGAACGCTCCGCTGTGCTGCCCGAACCGGCCGTCACGCTCTCCGGATCCGTGCTGGCGTCGCCCGAATCCACGCGGCTCGCCCAGACGCTGCTGCTCGCCAGGGTTCTGCTCACCAAAACGATGCTGCTCGCCGGCGCCATCACGCTCGCCGGCACCGTGCTCGGCGAAGCCCTCGGGCCGCGGCGCGAACCACTCGGCCTGGGACGGACTCGCGCCCGGCCGCCCGGAAACCTGGTACGCGGCCTGGGCCTCCCGGCGATCCGCAACATCGGCAGGACCCCAGCCGGACCGCTCGCCGGGCCCGAACGGACGGCCCTCGGCGGATTGCCGCGGACCAGGCAGCGGTGCAGCCGGCAGCGGCTGGCCAGCCAGCGGCCCACTGGGAGCGACCGGACCGTGCTCGGCGGCCAGGGGACCAGGGCCGGGCGGTGCTTCGTCACCGAACCACCCACCGGGTACCGGCGGATCGGCGACCGGCGGCGGCGCGTCCCAGCTACCCGCGGGCGGAACCGGCCAGGCCCCGGACGCACCCTGCCAGCCCGGCGCGGGCGGGGCGGGTGGCCCGGACGGCACAGCAGGGGCAGCGGGACCGGGCATGTCGAACGAGCGGAACCCCGGCTCGCGGCCCAGGCCGGCGGCGGACGGGAAGTCGGCGGCCAGCGGCCGGCTCGCTGAGACGGGCTCCGGATCGTCGAGCGGGTACGCGGGCGTTGGCGGCAAGGGACCCAGGCTGTGCTCGGCGGGGATCGGCCCGAGGCCGGCCGGGGGACGTTCGCGGCGAGGTAAGGCGCTCTCAGTCATCGGTCAGCTGGTCTTCTCGGCGAACTGCAGGAACTGGCGCTTGGAATCCAGCGCCTTCTGCGCGTCGGCGACGCGGCGCGCGTCGCCCGCGGCCCGCGCCTTCTCCAGCTTCTGCTCGGCCTCGGCCACCTGGGCACGCATCTGCTCCAGCAGCGGGTTGGACTCCGCGGCCGAGCGGCGCCATTCGGCGTCGGCGGCGTCGCGGATGTCCTCCTCGACGGCGCGCAGCCGCCGGTCCAGTGGGCCCATCGCCTCCCGGGGCACCCGGCCGATGTCCTCCCAGCGGCGGTGGATGTCCCGCAGCGTGCTCTGGGCGCTCTTGACGTCGAAGTCGCCGGCGACGAGCGCCTCGGCCTCGGCGAGCAGCGCTTCCTTCTGCTCCT
Organism: Actinomycetes bacterium; assembly: GCA_025963185.1. GTDB lineage: Bacteria > Actinomycetota > Actinomycetes > Mycobacteriales > Cryptosporangiaceae > RYN-140. The sequence continues at coordinate 9,429 of JAOPVE010000089.1, read as the reverse complement.
GGTTGCCGCGGTACTCGGCGTCGCGCTCGGTGTACACCTCGGACCTGCGCGCGAAGAACGCGTCCTGGGCGGCCCGGAACCGCTTCCAGAGCGACTCCTCGGCCTCCTTGGGGGCGCGCCCGGCGGCCTTCCAGTCGGCCATCAGCTGCTTGAGTTTGTTGGCGGTCTCGGTCCAGTCAGTGGAGCTGGACAGCGTCTCGGCCTCGGCGCACAGCTCTTCCTTGTATGTCTGGGCCTGCTTGCGCTGGGCGTCCAGGCCGGCGAAGTGGCTGCCACGGCGCCGGCTGAACGCGTCCCTGGCGGCGGCGTAGCGCTTCCACAGCTCGGTGTCGGTCTTGCGGTCGACGCCCTTGATCGTCTTCCACTCGTCGAGGATCTCGCGCATCCGGTCGCCCGCGGTCTTCCACTGCGTCGAGTCCGCGGCGATCAGCTCGGCCTCGGTGACCAGCTCCTGCTTGCGGGCGACGGCCTGCTCACGCGCGGCGGCCCTGGCGGCTTTCTGCTCGCCGGCCTTGATCGCGACCTTCTCCGCGAGCGCGGTGAGCCGCACGGCGACGGCGTCGAGGTCGCCGACCGCGTGGATCTCGGGCAGCGACTCCTGGAGCCGCTGGACGGACGTCTGAGTGTGCTGCGGGTCCGCGGCTCCGCTGGCCAGCCGGGTCTCCAGCAGTTCGACCTCGGTGACCAGGTCGTCGTAGCGGCGGGCGAAGTGGGCGAGGCCCTCTTCGGCTGAGCCCGCCTGCCATGACCCCACGGCACGCTCACCCGCCGCGGTGCGCACGTAGACCGTGCCGTCCGCGTCGACCCGCCCGAAGGCGGTGTTGTCGCTGCCGATCGTGTCCATGACCATCCTCGTTCCGTCCCAGTAGAAGCGCTCTGGGCATTCTCACAGGTCCACGCACGTACTTTGGAGTCGCCGCAGCCGAACCGTGACCATTGGAGCGGTGCGTCCGCCGCAGCACCGTAGTCTCGTCCCGTGCTCGCCGCCGCCGCAGTGTGCCCCCACCCTCCGCTGCTCGTGCCCGAGATCGCGGCCGGAGCCGCGGCCGAGGCAGAGCCGCTGCGGCGCGCCTGCCTGGCCGCGGTCAGGGCTGTGCTCGACGCTAGCGCCGATGAGCTCGTCGTGGTGGGCACCGGGCCGAATCCCGGCTCGGCGCGTCCCGGCGCGTGGGGCACCTTCGCGGGTTTCGGCGTCCCGGTCACCGTCGCGCTGTGCCCGGACGGGCAGTCCCCGGACGGGGATCCGGAACTCCCGCTGTCGATCTCGGTGGGGGTCTGGCTGCTCCGCCGGGCGGGATACACCGGGCGGATCCGCGCGCGGGCACTCACCGAGCGGGCCACCCCGGCCGAGGCCACGGCGCTCGGCGAGCGGCTCGCCGCGTACCCCGTGCGCACCGCGCTGCTGGTGATGGGCGACGGATCGGCCCGCCGCGGCGAGCAGTCGCCCGGGTACACCGATCCGCGGGGGATCGCGTTCGACGACGCCGTGGCCGAGGCGCTCCGAGCGGGGGATCCCGGGGCGCTGCGCGGGCTGGATCCGGAACTGGCCAGGGACCTGTGGGCGGCCGGGCGGGCACCGTGGCAGGTCCTCGCGGGAGCGGCGGGCACCGGCCCGGTCAAGGCGGACCTGCTCTACTACGAGGCCCCCTACGGCGTCGGCTACTTCGCCGCCACGTGGCTGCCCGAGCAAGTGACGGGGCTGCCCGAGCAAGTGACGGGGCTGCCCGAGCGAGTGATTGGGCTGCCGGAGTGACCGTGCCGCCGGCCGTGATCGCCGTGGTCGGGCCGACCGCCACCGGGAAGTCCGATCTGGGCATCGCGCTGGCCCGCGAGCTGGGCGGCGAGGTCGTCAACGCCGACTCGATGCAGCTCTACCGGGGCATGGACATCGGCACGGCCAAGCTGACCGAGGACGAGCGGGGCGGGATCACCCACCACGTGCTCGACCTGTGGCCCGTCACCGAGACGGCGAGCGTGGCCGAGTACCAGCGGGCCGCCCGGGAGGCGATCGACGCCCTGCTCGCCGCGGGGAAGGTCCCGGTGCTCGTCGGCGGATCCGGGCTGTACGTGCGGGCCGTGCTGGACACGATGGAGTTTCCCGGGACGGATCCGGCCGCGCGGGCGGCGCTGGAGGCCGAACTCGGCGAGCACGGCCCGGGGGCGCTGCACGCGAGGCTCGCGGCGGTCGATCCGGCGGCGGCGGCGGCGATCCTGCCGAGCAACGGGCGCCGGATCGTCCGGGCACTGGAGGTGATCGGCCTGACGGGACGGCCGTTCGCGGCCTCCCTACCGGATCCGGTGCCGCACTACCCGGCGATCCAGATCGGTCTGGACCGGGATCCGGCCGAACTGGACGCCCGCTGCGACCTGCGGGCCGTGCGGATGTGGGAGGCCGGGCTGCTGGCCGAGGTCCGGACGCTGGACGCCGAGGGGCTGCGCGAGGGCGCCACGGCGAGCCGTGCCCTGGGCTATGCGCAGGCCTTGGCCCAGCTCGACGGCGAGCTGACCGAGGCCGAGGCGGTCGAGCGGACCCAGCTCGCGACCCGGCGGTTCGTGCGGCGGCAACGGTCCTGGTTCCGGCGCGACGGCCGGGTCCGCTGGCTGGACGCGTCCGCGCCGGGCCTCGTGGCGGATGCCCTGAGAACGGCCGATAGCTGGCGGTAGCCGGGCGTATGCGGAAGATTGATCCGCAGTATCAGTCGCAGTCGTCACAGCCACAGTTGTCCAGCCCGCAGTGTCCACTCGCCTCTCCGGGAGGGCTCCATGCGCCAGCGTGCCGCGTCCCTGATCGCCACCCTCGTCCTCATCGGCGGTACGGCCGCACCCGCCGCCGCCGCGCCCGTGACCGCTCCCACCGAGTCGCACAGCCCGCCGAAGTCCCCGGTGGCCACGGGCTTCGGCGGGGCGGTGTCCAGCGTGGACGCCGACGCCACGGCGATCGGCCTCGACGCGCTGCGGCACGGCGGCACGGCGGCGGACGCCGCGATCGCCACGGCGGCCGCCCTCGGCGTGACCGAGCCGTACTCCTCGGGGATCGGCGGCGGCGGCTTCTTCGTCTACTACGACGCGGCCACCCACCGCGTACTCACGATCGACGGCCGGGAGACCGCGCCGGCGGCCTTCACCGCGGACGTGTTCTCGCCCGGCGGCGTGCCGATCCCCTTCGACCAGGCGGTCACGAGCGGGCTGAGCGTCGGCGTCCCCGGCTCCCCGCGCACCTGGGCGACCGCGCTGGCCCGGTGGGGCCACGGATCGCTCGCGACCGCGCTCAGGCCCGCCGCCGCGCTCGCCCGCCGGGGCTTCACCGTGGACGCGACGTTCCGCCAGCAGACCGCCGACAACGAGGCCCGGTTCCGCGACTTCCCCGCGACCAGCGCGATCTACCTGCCCGGCGGCCAGCTCCCCGTGGTCGGATCGCGCCTGCGCAACCCCGACCTCGCCCGCACCTACGACCTGCTCGCCCGCCGCGGGGTGGACGAGCTCTACACCGGCCAGCTCGGCCGCGAGATCGCCAGGACCGCCCAGAAGCCCCCCGTGGATCCGGCCGCGACCCGCAACGTCCGCCCCGGACTGATGACCACCGAGGACCTGGCGGCCTACTACGCCCCGTTCCGCGCTCCCACCAAGGTCAGCCACGGCGGCGCGGACGTGTACTCGATGGGACCGCCGTCCTCCGGCGGATCGACGGTCGGCGAGGCCCTGAACATCCTGGCGACCGCGGACGTCCCGGCGATGAGCGAGACCGACTACCTGCACTACTTCCTGGAGGCCAGCAAGCTCGCCTTCGCCGACCGGAACGCCTACGTCGGCGACCCGGACCAGATCGACGTGCCGCTGCACCAGCTGCTCTCGCCCGGCTTCGCGGGGGAGCGGGCCTGCCTGATCAAGCCCGGATCGGTGCTGCCCGTGCAGGCCCCCGGATCCCCGGACGGCACCTACACCCCCTGCCCAGGCCCGGCCGTGGCCGCCGGGCCCGAGTACCACGAGGGCCTGTCCACGACCCACCTCGTGACCGCGGACCGCTGGGGCAACGTCGCCTCGTACACGCTGACCATCGAGCAGACCGGCGGATCGGGCATCACGGTCCCCGGCCGGGGCTTCCTGCTCAACAACGAGATGACGGACTTCACGTTCGGCCCGGCGCCGGGCGATCCGAACCTGCCCGCGCCCGGCAAGCGCCCGCGCAGCAGCATGGCCCCGACGATCGTCCTGCGCGGCGGATCCCCGTGGTTCGCCACCGGATCCCCGGGCGGCGCCACGATCATCACCACGGTCCTGCAGGTGCTCCTGGGCCGGATCGACCGCGGCCTCACCCTCGAAGACGCCATCGCCGCCCCCAGGGCCTCCCAGCGGAACACCGCCACTACCCAGGCCGAGCCGGCCTTCAGCGGATCTCCGGCCGGGGCAGCCCTGACCGCCCGAGGCCACGTGTTCGTGCTGGCCCCGGGCTCGCTGCCCGAGATCGGCGCGGCCGCGGGCGTCGAATTCGGTCCGGGCGGACGGCTGACGGCGGCCGCCGAGCCGGTCCGCAGGGGCGGCGGAGCGGCCGGGGTGGTCCGCCCGGGCTGAGCGGGATCGGCCGTCCGGGGGTGCGGATCGGCACGATTCCGTGCTCCGTCGCGCGGCCCCGTACGATCGTGAGGTGACCACCGACTCCACGCCGCGCCCCCCGGGTCAGCGATTCCTCAAGGGCCACGGCACGGAGAACGACTTCGTCATCCTCCCTGACCCCGGCGGTGAGCTGCGCCTGAGCCCGCGGGAGGTCGCCGCGCTGTGCGACCGGCGGACGGGCATCGGGGCCGACGGGGTGCTGCGGGCGGTCCGGTCGGCGCACGAGCCGGAGGCCGCCGGGCTCCCGCCCGAGGCCGAGTGGTTCATGGACTACCGCAACGCCGACGGATCCATCGCCGAGATGTGCGGCAACGGGGTCCGGGTGTTCGCCCGGTACCTGGTCGACGCCGGGCTGGCCGGTCCGGGGCCGCTCGCCGTCGGCACCAGAGCTGGCGTGAAGAACGTGCAGGTCCCGGCGTCCGGGGACGTCGTGGTGGACATGGGCCCGCCGCTGTTCGGGGGCGAGTCCGCGGCGGTGCTCGCCGGGGTCCGGTACACCGGCACGGTCGTGTCCATGGGCAACCCGCACCTGGTCGCGCCGTCCGGCCGCCCGGTCGCCGAGCTCGACCTCACCGGGGTCCCCGAGTCCGACCCGGCGGTGTTCCCCGCCGGGGTGAACCTGGAGCTGGTCGAGGTGCTGCCCGGCGATCCGCCCGGTGGCGCCACCCTGCACGTGCGCATGCGGGTCAGCGAGCGGGGCGTGGGGGAGACTCGGTCCTGCGGCACCGGAGCCTGCGCGGTGGGCGCCGCGGTCCTGCGCGCGGCCGGGCACGAGCGCGGTGTGGTCGCCGTCGACGTCCCCGGCGGCCGGGTGACCGTCACCCTGACCGGCACGACCTGCCTGCTCGCCGGTCCCGCCGTCATCGTCGCCGAGGGCACCCTGGAACCCGGCTGGCTGGCCGCGCCGCGGTCCGGGGAAGGCGTCCCGGCGTGACCTTGGCTACCACCGACCTCGAACAGCTCGGCGTGGTCGCCGCCCAGATCCTCACCGAATGCGAACCGGAGTTCCTCGCCGGGCTCGGCGCCGCCGAGGAGGTCACCAAGGGCATCGGCGACTACGCCACGGCGGTCGACCTGGCCCTCGAACGGCGGATCGGCGCCGCCCTGCTGGCCCGCACCGGCATCGGCGTCCACGGCGAGGAGTTCGGCGGGGCGGACCTCGCCACCGGCACCGTGTGGGTGCTCGACCCGGTCGACGGAACGGCCAACTTCTCCCAGCGGATCCCGCTGACCGGCACCAACCTCGCCCTGCTGATCGACGGGGTCCCGCAGCTCGGCCTGACCTGGCTGCCGCTGCTCGACGAGCGGTACATCGCGGTCCGCTCCGGGCCGGTCCGGCGCAACGGCGTCGCACTGCCGCCGCTGGCACCGGCCCCGATGTCCCAGACCGTGGTCGCGTTCGGGCACGTCGGGCTCGCGGGTGGCCGCTACCCGACCGGCTACCGGATGGCCCTGTTCCACGCCGTGTCCGCCCGGGCCATGCGGGTGCGGATCATGGGCACGTCCGCGCTGGAGTTCGCGTGGGTCGCCGCCGGGGTGTTCGCCGCGGCCGTGAGCTTCGGCAACAAGGCGTGGGACACCGCGCCCGGCGACTGTCTCGTCCGCGCCGCGGGCGGATCCGTCACGGACCTGGCGGGGTTGCCGCACCACCTGGGCAGCCCGTCCATGGTCGCGGCGCGGCCTGGGGTCGCCGAGGAGATGCTGGAAATCCTCGCCGCGGTCGGCGACCCCGCGAACTACTGAGAAACATCAGCCGCATTCCACTCCCGCAATTTGCCGCGCACGCTAATGTCGGATGTGTGGCTGAATAGACCGGCAGGGTGAATGTCGTGGTGAATGTGCGGGGCACGGACGCTAGCTATTCCAGTGTCTGTTGCGTCCCGGCGGTGACCGCGCCATGAATCTTCCGTTACCTTTCACAGGGGGTTGGCGTGCTCGTTTCCCAGGAGAACCCCAGCCGCCGAAGGCTCCGCCCGCGGGTCGCCGTCCCCCCGGCCGGGCGAGCCGTCCAGACCCCACCGGTGAGCGTGCTGATCGCCGACGACAACCCGGTGCTGCGGCTCGGGCTGCGCGCGCTGTTCGACGGCGATCCGCGGATCTGTGTCGCGGGCGAGTCCGGGGACGGGGTGCAGGCCGTCCGGTCCGTGGCCGAGTTCGAGCCCGACGTCCTGCTGCTCAACCTGCGGCCGCCCGGCGCCGGGGCATTAGGCGCGCTCGCCGAACTGCGCCGGGCCGGATCGTCCGCCAGAACCCTCATCGTGGCGGGACTGTCCGATCCGGACACCGTGATTCACCTGATCACCGCAGGTGCCAGCGGGTATCTGGTGCACGGGTACTTCGGGCGGCAGGACCTGCTGGACGCGGTGCTGGGTACCGCGGCCGGGCGCGCGTACGTCTCGCCGCCCGCCGCTGCCGCGCTGATCCGGTACGTGCACGCACAGGCCCCGCCCGCGCCCGCCGTCGGCGCCGCACTGACCCGCCGCGAGCGGGAGGTGCTCAAACTGCTGGCGGACGGGCTGTCCAACGGGCAGATCGCCGACCGGCTCACGATCTCCGGCAAGACCGTCAAGAACCACGTGCACCACATCTACAAACGGCTCAACGCGCTGAGCCGGGACGACGCGGTAGCGCTGTGGCCGCTGGTGCGCCAGGACGGCGCTGAATCGCCGGGTCATTGACGGCGGCAATATTCCGGGCCGGCGTCGTGACGGGCCGGCGTAATTGGGTGACCTCGGGTATTGCGGTCCCGGGACCGGTCCCGCCGCAAAGATGAGCATCGTGTTGTCGGTTCAGTGACACGTATTGCATCGCCCCGCCAAATAGGCTCCAGTCGCTCGAATAGGCGACGAGGAGGGTTCTGTGAACCATCGACGATTAATTGCCGGCGCACTGATCGTCTTGTGCGGCGCCGCCGTTCCGGCTGCTCCGGCGGTGGCCGCGGATGCCCAGCCGATCACGGACCTGCGGGTGCTGGCCGTGACCGACGCCAGCGGTGCCTCCGACGCGATCGTGGCCCAGCTCGCCGCCGAGGGCGTCCCGCACACGGTGGTCTCGCTGACCGACCCCGGGCGCCCGGCGATCACGGCCGCGTTCCTCGCCAGCGACGACGCCGGGGTCCCGCACGCCCGGTTCCAGGCCGTGGTGCTGCCGAGTGAGAACCCGTTCACCGATCCGGCCGAACTGACCGCGCTGCACGCCTTCGAGCGGCAGTTCGGCGTCCGCCAGGTCGACTCGTACGTGTACCCGAGCCCGGCGACCGGCCAGAACTGGCCCTCTTACGCCGGTCCGCTCGACGGCACCGCCGCCTCCCTGACTCCCGCGGCGCTCGCCGGGCCGTTCGGCTACCTGCGCGGACCGGTGCCGTTCGAGGACGTGAGCCCGTCCGTGCAGGAGACCTGGGGTGCGATCAGCTCGCCGCTGCCGGGCGCGCAGTTCGAGCCGGTGCTGACCGCCGCCGCGCCCGGTGGGGGCGCCCCGGGCGTCCTCGCCGGAATTCTCACCGCGGACGGCCGCAGCGAACTGGCGCTGAACTTCGCCGCCAACCCCGCGCAGCGCCAGTTCCAGCTCCTCGCCCACGGCATCGTCGGCTGGGCCACCGGCGGCACCTACCTCGGCCACTACCGCAACTACCTGTCGGTACACGTCGACGACGTCTTCCTGCCCGACAGCCGGTGGAGCCCGGCCGGGCACTGCACCCCCGGCGAGGACTGCGTGACCGCACCGGGGCAGCCGCCGGTCACGACCGCCGAGATCCGGATGGGCCCCGCGGACGTGGGCACCGCGATCGCCTGGCAGGCCACGCACGCGTTCACCCTGGACCTGCTGTACAACGGCGGCGGCAGCGACGAGGCCGCCGGGACCGGCCAGGATCCGCTGGCCGTCGCCCTGCTGGCCGGCCGGAACGCCTTCCGCTGGGCCAACCACACCCTCGACCACGCGTTCCTCGGCTGCGTGCCGGACTACACGATCCGGCCCTGGCGCTGCACCACCGGCCCCGGCGGCGAGGTGCAGTACGTCAGCGAGGCCGACATCGCCAGCCAGGTCAGCGCCAACATCGCCTGGGCGCGGGTCCGCGGGATCCTCGTGGACCCGTCCGAGCTCGTCACCGGGGAACACTCCGGCCTGCGGATCCTGCCCCAGCAGCCCGCCGACAACCCCAACCTCGCCCCCGCACTCGCGGCGGCCGGAGTGCGCTGGACCGGCAGCGACGCCTCCCGCGAACCCGCCCAGCGCGCGATCGGCGACACCCTGACCCTGCCCCGGCACCCGGTCAACATCTTCTACAACGCGGCGACCCAGGCCGAGGAGGTCAGCGAGTACAACTGGCTCTACACCAGCAGGGCCGACGGCGGCAGCGGGATCTGCGAGGACAACCCCGCGACCACCACCTGCATCGCCCCGCTGGACCAGGCGACCGGCTTCGCCGCCCAGATCGTGCCCACCGAGGTCTCCGGGGTCCTCGCGCACGTGCTCTCCAACGATCCCCGGCCGCACTTCGTGCACCAGTCCAACCTCACCGGGGACCGGATCGCCTACCCCGTCCTCGACGGCGTGCTCGCCACGTACCGGACCGCGTTCGCCGACAACACCCCCCTGGTCAGCGACCGGATCGCGGACCTCGGCGCCGCACTGGCCCGGGCCACGGCCTGGCAGTCGGCCCTGACCGGGGGCACCGTGTCCGGCTACCTGCAGGGCGGGATCGTCCACGCGAGCGGCCCGGACGGGCTGGAGATCCCGCTCACGCTCGGATCCGCCGACGGCACGTTCGGGACCCCGTACGCGGGCGGCCGGTCGGGCTGGCAGGCCGGTCCGCTGGCG
>JAOPVE010000025.1 GCA_025963185.1 Actinomycetes bacterium | reverse complement strand
AGTGGCCCACGAGTTCCGTCCGGGGTGAGAGGCAGGTGGTCCGGTGTTCCCGCCGGGTTTATTACCACTCACCCTGCCAGTACCGGGCTCTCCGTCCGCGGCCACCCGCAAGGGACCGCGTAGAGCGAGGGCTCAGGCCGCCCGCTCCAATCGGGGGATGGAGCGAGTGGCTCGCTGGAAGGACGGCACCGCGCGCGGTGCCGTCCCGGTACGACCGGCGGCGAGCGAGGGGACGCAGGCCGGGAACGGGGGACGCGCCGCCTGTACAGTGGCGACGCTCCTAGGGGGATAGGTAGCAGGGGGAACCAGATCGGCCTGGCGGCGTTATCGTCGCAAGGAGATGTCGGGGTCAGTGCACAGGTTCGGTGTGTGGGGCGCGCGAACCCTAGTCATTGCACCCCTTCCCAGACGGCGGTGTCACCAGTTAGGCCACTGGTGACACCGCCGTCACCCTGTCCGGGGACTGCCCGCTCGTCAGATCATCCGCGAGCGGACCCACAGGATCAGCGCCAGCGCGATCGCGACCGCACCACCCGCGGCGATCCACACCGTCGTCGGATACTGGCCGAACCCGCTTTGCGGCTGGGTCTGCGCCGCGTTGTTCTGGGCCGGGGCGGGCTGGGCCGGATCCGCCGGCTGCGCCCCTGCGGCCGCCTGGAGCGCGAGGGCGGGCGCCGCGTTCGGCTCCTCCTTCGCCACGCTCTTGGTCGTGTCGAGCCACTGCTCTTCCTCGCCGTCGCCGTAGCGCTGCACGGTCTTGAGCGGAAGCGTCGTCCAGCCCGCCGGGATCTTGGCCAGCCGGACCGCGTACGCCGCGTCCTCGCCCACCTGGAGCGGCGGGCCGGTCACCGAGAAGCCGTCGGGCTGCTGCGAGAGCGACCAACCGGGCGGACCGGACACGTAGGTGACGTCCGCGGGCGTGATGCCCTGGGGAAGGATCGTGCGCAACGAGGCGATCCCGGCGGTCTTGGACTCGGCCCCGGCGCTGAACGTGACGGTCACGCCGACCGCCCCGGCCTCGGGCTTGTCCGCGCTCACTTTCACGTGCGCGAGCGCCGGACCGCCCGACATCGCCAATACCGCGAATGCCGCGCCAGTAGTGGCCGCCACCCTCATCCCGACTCTACGTAACTCCACGAGTGCCCTCCGCTCGACCGACCTGCAGGAACTGTTCATGCGGAGATACGGACGGTAACGAGTTTCGGTTCGGGTCGGTCCGGCGGATCAGTCTTTGACGGCGCCGCCGAGGCCCGCGACGAGCCGCCGCTGGACCAGGACGAAGAACACCAGCACTGGCAGGGTCATCAGCGTGGAGGCGGCCATGATCCCGCCCCAGTCGTTCTCGTCGGGCTTGAAGAACACCAGCAGGGCGGCCGGCAGGGTCTGGTGCTCGGTGCCGATGATGAAGGTCTTGGCGAAGACGAAGTCGTTCCAGCTGGTGATGAACGAGAACACGCTGGTGGCCGCGATCCCCGGGGCGGCCAGCGGGAACAGGATCCGCCAGAGCACGCCGGACTGGCTCGCCCCGTCGATCCGGGCCGCTTCGAGTACCGACTCGGGGACCGCCGCGACGAAGCCGCGCAGCATCCAGATCGCGAACGGCAGCGAGAACGCCAGGTGCACGAGCATCAGGGATCCGAGCGTGTTCAGCCCGGCCATCGGCGCCACCCGCCCGAGGTCCCGGATCAGGAAGAACAGCGGGATCGTCAGCGCCTCCACGGGCACCATCTGCGCGACGAGGAACATCACGAGCAGGACCGTCCGGAAGCGGAACTGGAACCGGGTCAGCGCGACCGCCGCGAGGAACGCGATCAGTGCCGAGGCGACGACGACGACCGAGGCGACGATCGCGCTGTTCGCGAAGTACCGCGCGAATCCCGAGACACCGAGGGCGCTGCGGAAGTGGTCCAGGGTCGGGTGGCCGGTCCATGGCAAGGGATCCGCGGCCTGGATTTCACCGGACGGCTTCAGTGCCGAGAGCACCATCCAGTAAATAGGGAACACCACGACGGCGGCCACGGCGAGCCCGGTGAGGTTGGCGGCGGCCCGCCAGGCGGCGCGCGTCACAGCCGCCCGTCCCTGCGGTGCAGCGCGCGGACGTAGACCACGGTGAGTACCAGCAGCACCAGGCTCATCACGACGCCGATCGCCGCGCCCAGGCTGTAGTCGCTCGCCGCGAACGCCTGCTCGTAGGCGTACACGTTCAGCACGAGGTTCTGCCCGGCGATCCCGCCGCCGCCGGTCATCACGTAGACCTGGGTGAAGACCTTGAAATCCCAGATGACGGACTGGATGACGACGATCGTCACCAGCGGCCGCAGCAGGGGCAGCGTGACCCGGCGGAACGCGGTGAGCGCGCTCGCACCGTCCAGAGTGGCGGCCTCCAGCACCTCGCCGGGCACCGACTGCATGCCCGCGTAGAGGGTGATCATCACGAACGGGAACGAGTGCCAGACGACCACGGCGCCGACCAGCGCGAACGCCGAGAGCTTCCCGTAGGTCCAATTGTGCGGACCGAGCCCGAGCGCGTGGTTGACCAGGCCGAGGTTGGTGTCGAACAGGAACATCCACACCGTGGATCCGGTCATCGCCGGGGCGGCCCACGCGGCCAGCGCGGAGAACGAGAGCACCACCCGGACCGCCGCCCACACCCGGGTCATCAGCACTGCGAGCAGGCCGCCCACCAGCAGGGTCGCGCCGACGCAGCCCGCCGCGAACACCACGGTCTGGACCAGCACGTCCCAGAACTTGGGGCTCGCCAGCAGCGTGCGGTAGTTGTCCAGGCCCACGTACCGGGTGGGTACCCCGCCGGAGACCTGCTCCTGGCCGAAGTCGAGCACCGAGAGCAGCCCCAGCTGGTACAGCGGGTAGGCGAACAGCGGCAGCATCACCGCCGCGGCGGGCAGGAGCAGCCACAACGGCGTCCAGCGGCCCCCGCGGCGGCGCCGGGGCGGGGCGGTGCTCCGGCGGCCGCGGACCGCGTCCACGGCCGCCGGCGGAGCGGTGGAAACCACGAGAGCTACCCGCCGAACGCGGCGTTCATGGCCGTCTCGGCCTCGGCCGTCGCGGCGTCCACAGTGGCCTTGTGGGCCACGACCTTCTGCAGCATGGTCGGGACGACGGTCTGGGCGTCGATCGTGGTCCAGGCCGGGGTGTTGGGCACGAACCGGGTGCCCGCCGACATGGTGTTCACGAACGGCGCCAGGAACTTGTCCTTGGTGACGACGGCGCCGCGCGCCCCGCTCAGCGTCGGCAGGTTGCCCATCGCGTCGTACATCGCGAGCTGGTACTTCTTGCTCGCCAGCAGCTCCGCGAACGCGATCGCCAGGGTGCGGTGTTTGGCCGACTTGAGCACCCCGAGGTCGTTGCCCCCGGCGAAGGCGGGCGCGATGGATCCGGGCTTGGCACCCGGCAGTGGCACCACGCCGTACTTGCCCTTCGTCGCGCCGGCGTCGACCTTGCCGCGGCTGGAGTTCGGCAGGATCGCCATGCCGGCCAGGCCAGCGGCGAACGCGTCGACGGTCTTCCCGCCGGTCAGGTCCGCGCACTGCTCGGGCGGGCAGATGTCGCCCGCGAACAGCGCGGCGTAGTTCTTCACCCCGGCCTTGGACGCGTCCGAGGCGATCGCGGCCTTGTACTTGCCGCCGCTCTCGGTGGCGAGGTCACCGCCGGCGTCCCAGATGAACGGCAGCGCGCCGAACACGTACTTGCCGCCGACCGCGATGCCCAGCATCTTGGGCTTGGCCTTGCGCACCTTCCTGGCCGCGTCGACCAGCTGGGCGTACGAGGTGGGCGGGGTGATACCGAGCTCGGTGAACACGTCCGTGCGGTAGTAGAGGGCGCGGACGCCGACCCACCACGGCAGGCCGTACATCTTGCCGTTCACGGTCGCGGCGTCCTTGACGTCCTGCGGGAGGTCCTTGGCCGCGTCCCAGGATCCGATCGCGCTGGTCAGGTCGGCCATCGCCCCCGCGGCGACGTAGCCGGCCAGGTCGGTGTTGCCGAACTCGGCGAGGTCCGGTGCGCTCGCCGGATCGTTGAACGCGCCCTTCATCTTCTCCGCGCGCGGGCCGGGATCCGTAGGGATGTAGCTGATCTCGACCTTGACGTCCTTGTGCTGCCCGGTGAACTCGTGGACCGCGTCGGCGAGCACCTTCTCCTTGGGGGACCGGTCGGCCTCGTCGTAGAGCCAGACGGTCAGCGTGCCGGTCTTCGCGTCCGCGCTGGTCGTGGGGTCCGCTGTGGAGGGGGCACAGCCGGCGGTTAAGGCGGCCGTGACGGCGATCGCGGCCCAGCGTGCGATGTTCACGTCAGCTCCTGGCCGGGTAACGCGACGTTCACCCGGGATCGAGGGGATTCCCACCGGTTCGCACCGTGTGTAGGGATGTGGGGCCACGCTAGGGAAGCGGACCGTGGCGGATCAAGCGCGGACCGGCAAGGTTCTGCACTGCACAACGTGATGTTGCCGAACTGGTACCGGATCGCCGGAGGCCGTAACGTCCCCGGCCACCCACCCGGACACCGGCGGAAGGCCAGCCGTGACGACACCCTCGCCCACCCGCGGCCAGCCCGAACGCAACCAGAGCTCGTCGCTGCGGCGGGCGCTGTCGATCCTCGGCCATGTCCGTGACCACGCCGGAGCCGGGCGGGGCGTGCCGCTCGGCCAGCTCGCCGACGCCCTCGCCATGCCCAAGAGCACCGTGCTGCGCCTGGCCGCCCCGCTCGCCGAGGCCGGCCTGCTGGCCCGTGATACCGAGACCGGCTGGTTCCGGCTCGGCCACGGGGCACTCCAGCTGGGCCAGTCCTACCTCGCGACCCTCGACCTGCGGACCACCGCCGGGGAGGAGTCCCGCCGGCTCATGCGCGACGCCGGCGAGACCGTCCACCTGGTCGTCTACGACGCGCCGCACGTCGTCTACATCGACAAGGTCGAGAACGAGACGAACCTGAGGATGGGCTCGCGGATCGGCAGCCGCGCCCCCGCCTACTGCACGGCCGTCGGCAAGGCGATCCTGGCCTGGGTGCCCGACGAGGTGGTCACCGCCGCGATCGAGGCCGGGCTGCCCCGCCGGACCGCCCACACCATCACCGGCCCCGAGCAGTTCCGCGCCGAACTGGCCCGGATCCGCGAGCGCGGCTACGCCATCGACGACCGCGAGAACGAGACGGAGGTCCGCTGCGTCGGCGCGCCGATCTTCGACAACACCGGCCGGGTCGCCGCGGCGCTGTCGGTGTCCGGCCTGTCCTCGCGGATCACCACCTCGCGGGTCCGCGCCCTCGGTCCTCGGGTCGCGCAGGCCGGCCTGACCATCTCCCGGGCTCTCGGCGCCAGCCGGTAGCGCGTCACGGCCGCAGGTACCACGAGACGAGGGTGCCCGCGTTGCCGGCGACCGTGTCGACGATGACGAGCCGCCAGGTGCCGGTGCGCGGCGAGGCCGAGGCGTCGACCTTGACCAGCGTGATCACGTCCGCGCTCACACTCGCCGGATCCGGTCCGAGCAATGGGTACTGGCGGCCGTCCGGGGCCACCAGCGTCACGGCCAGCTCGCCCGCGCGCGGGTGCGTGATCGCGAGCCGCACCAGGGTGTCCTTCGACGCGTTCCCCGCGCACCGCACCGAGATCGCCGACTGGGCCATGCCCTGGGCCGGAAGGTAGATCCGCCTCGTCTGGCTGAACGGGCCACACGCCCGCGGATCCGGCGCGGGGCGCGGCGGCCGGCTCGGGCGCGGCGACGGGGCGGGCAACGGCGACGGATCCGGCATCGGCGGCCGCTCCGGCGCCGGCGGTCCCTGCTGGGCGCCGGCGGCCACGAGCAGGCGGTTCGGCGATCCGGAGCCCGGGTTCACGACCTTGCCGGTCTTCGCCTCGGCGATCAGTGCCGCCCGCACCTGCGCGGGACTCGCCTGCGGCTCCTTCCCCAGGAACAGCGCCGCCGCGCCGGTCACCTCCGCGGCGGCCACCGAGGTGCCGCTGCGGGTCGCGAGCGCGGTGGGACTGCCGATCGAGGCCGCCGTGACCCCGGTGCCCGGCGCGAACAGGTCCACGCAGCTGCCGTAGTTGGAGAACAGTGCCCGCTTATCGCTGCGATCCACCGCGGCGACCGTGATCGCGTCCGGGACGTGCGCCGGGGACGTCTGGCAGGCGTCCCCCGACGAGTTGCCCGCCGCCAGCACGTACGTGATCCCGGAGTCGATCGAGTTCTTGATGACCCAGTGCAGCGTCGGGCCGACCGGTCCGGCCAGGCTCAGGTTGACCACGGCAGGCGGGGCGGCCCGCCCGGTGACCCAGTCGATCCCGGCGATGACGGTCGCGTCCGTGCCGATCCCCGCGCAGTCCAGCACCCGGACCGCCACCAGGTGCACGTTCTTCGCGATCCCGTACCTGGCGCCGCCGATCACTCCGGCCACGTGGGTGCCGTGGCCGTTGCAGTCCGTGGCGTCGCCGTCCTCGTCGACCGTGTCGATCCCGCTCACCGCCCGGCCGCCGAACTCGGTGTGGTCGAGCATGATCCCGGTGTCGAGCACGTACACCGTCACATTCGCCGCGCCCGCGCCCGCGGTCGCCCGCGCGGGCGGCACGGCAGCTTGTGGGGGCACGGCGGCTTGTGGGTAGAGCGACGAGATCCGGAACCGCCGGTTGGCCTGGACGTACGCCACCTGCGGATCGCTCGCCAGCTTCCCAGCCTCGGTCGCCTTCATCGTGATCGAGAACCCGCGCATCGCCGCCGTGAACCGGTGCCGGATCGTCCCGCCGTACGTGCGGGCCAGCTCGTCCGACACGCTGGTCACCGCACTCGGGGTCAGCGTCGTGTCCTCGAGCGAGACGAGGTAGCTCCCCGGGACGGTCCCCGGTGCTCCCTCGCCGATCACCGCGCGGCCCCGCCCAGCCGGCCGGAACGCGGACCACAGCGCGGCGGCCGCCAGCAGCGCCACGGCCACGAACGCCACCCACCGCAGTACGACCGCGGTGTCGTGGCGTTCTTCGTGCCGGTGCATGGATCCTCCGCGAGCGACGCTGGACGGCGCCTGGCGGTCGGACCACGGCGGTGCTGGGCCTCTACGTTCCCCGTCCCCTCGAAGTTCATTCCGCCCCCACCGTTCCCGGTAGTACCCCTAGTACCCTGCATCGATTCAGAACCGCCACCGGCCGCCCCACCCCGCGAGCCGAAAGCCGGCGATCCCACGGAAGTGTGTGCCGTTTTGCCGCCTGGGACCGGCGTAGCGGCACGCACTCCGGGTGTCTGGGCTGTCACGTTTGCGGTGATAGGGGGCGGTTGGGCGGCGGGGTTTCTGAGAAGTTCCTGGGAGGGATCGGGAATTCCTGCCGGATCGCGCCCGGGCGCCCGATGGGCTGGGTGAGCGGGAAGGAGATCCTATGAATGTGAGCTCTATCAGCAGTGGCGCCTCCTACGGCGTCCAGCAGCAACAGCGTTTCGGGCAGCAGGGGGCAGCCCGGAGCGGTGGGGGGTCGCGGGCGGGGTTCAAGGCCGGGATGGACGCGGCCGCCAGCGCCCTGGGCCTGTCGTCCGGCGAGCTGCGCCAGGCGCTGCGCAAGGGCCAGAGCCTGACCGACATCGCCGACAGCAAGGGAGTCAGCACCAGCACGCTGTCCTCGGCGGTCAGCGACGCGATCGGCAAGGCTGACACCTCGCTGACTGGCAGCCAGGCGTCCGAATTCGCCCAGCGGCTGGTCGCGGGTCCGCAGGGCCGGCCCGCTGGCCCGCCGCCGGGACCACCGCCCGGTGGCGGCGGGCACCGGCACGGCGGCGGTCACGGCGACGGCGACCGTGGGGCCAGCCAGGCTGCGATCGGTACCGCGCTGGACGCCGTCGCGGGCTCGCTCGGCTACAGCCAGGACGAGCTGCGCACCCAGCTCTCGGCGGGCAGTGGCCTGGAGGCGGTGGCCAGCGCCAAGGGCGTGAGCGCCGAGGACCTCAAGACCACGATCACCGAGGCGCTGACCAAGGCTGACGCGTCGCTCTCCGCCGGCCAGGCGTCCAGCCTGGCCGACAAGGTGCTCGCCGGGCCGCCGCAGCGCCCGGAGGACTCGTCCCGGCTGGTCCTCGCCCGCCAGGGCCTCGACCCGTCGCAGGCCTGGCAGGGATCGGGAGCCCAGGCCCGGATCAGCTCCCTCTACGGCAAGTACGGATCCGTCGACGACCAGTCCTCGACCCTCACCGCGATCGCCTGACCACCGCGCTGTCCTGACCCCGTCGAACGCCAGAGAGCCGCCCCGCCACCCGCGCGGGGCGGCTCTCTCGTTGCGACGGTACTTCGTCGTTGACGGTACTTCGGATAGCGCGGTACTGTCCGATGCGGAAGGAGGTCCCGTGGACACCACACAGTTGCTCAAGGGCGTGCTCGACCTCGCGGTCCTGGCCGTGCTCCGCGAGACGGACGGGTACGGCTACGACATCGTCCGCAGGCTGCGCTCGGCGGGGCTCGACGAGGTCGGGGACGCGTCCGTGTACGGCACGCTGCGCAGGCTCTACCAGGCGGGCAGCCTGAGCTCATACGTCGTGCCCAGCGACGAGGGACCGCACCGCAAGTACTACGGCATCACCGACAGCGGCCGGCGCCAGCTCGCCGACTCATCGAAGAAGTGGTGCGCGTTCGCGGGCACCATGTCCGGACTGGTGCGGATCCCGGGGGAGGTACTGGCATGACCGGCGAGAACGGCACGACCGGCGAGGACGATCAGCGCGCCGAGATGGAGCGGTACACCGAGCGGGTCCGGGCCGCCCTCGCCGACCTGCCCGCCGACGAGCGCGACGAACTCACCGAGGACCTGCACACCCATCTCGCGGACGTCGTCGCTGAGACCAGCGGGCCAGCCGGGACCAGCACGTCGCTCGAAAGCCGGCTCGGCAGCCCCGAGGAGTACGCGGCCGAGCTGCGGCGATCCGCGGGGATCCCGCCGGCCGAGGCACCGCCCCAGCGCCCCCCACTCGGGGCCGGACTG
>JAOPVE010000211.1 GCA_025963185.1 Actinomycetes bacterium | reverse complement strand
TACTCCAGCGCGATCCCGGTGAGCAGGTCGCACCAGGCCACCCCGCCGACGCTCGGCAGCTCGGCGTAGCGGCGGCGGCCCTCGGCGAGCTCGTCGTAGGCGCGGCGGGTGTCGGTGTAGAGCCAGGTGTGGCCGAGGACCCGGCAGGTGCGCGCCGACAGGTCCGGATCCCCGGTCCGGTCCGCGGCCTCCCGCAGCCCCTCGGCGGCCTCCCCCGCCGCCCGCGGATCCGCGTCGGCGAGCCAGTTCACCAGGTCGAGCCGGGCCGCCAGCCGGGCGTGTTCACCCCGGGCCGCGGCCGCCCTGGCGCGCAGCGTGGCCGTCCACGTCATGTGGCCACCGGATACGCCGAGCGGACCACCCGGTCGCGGCCGGACTGCTTCGCCTCGTACAGGGCAGCGTCGGCGGCGGAGAACAGCCCGCTGATCGCACCCCCGGGCGGACCGCACGCCACCCCGGCCGAGACGGTGATCCGCAGCCCGTCGGCGAGGTCGTCCAGGACGAGGCGGGCGACCGTCCCACGGATCCGCTCGGCGGTGGCCGCGGCCTCGGCGGCGCCCCGCCCGGGCAGCAGGACGGCGAACTCCTCCCCCCCGATCCGGGCCGCGAGCTGGCGATCCGTGCAGTGCGCGGTGATCGCCTTGGCGACCCTGCCCAGCACCGCGTCCCCGGCCACGTGGCTGAACTGGTCGTTGACCCGCTTGAAATGGTCCACGTCGATGAGGACGAGGGCGAGCGGGCGCCCGCTGAGTTCCGACCGGATCGCCAGGCGGGCGAGCTGGGCGTCGAAATGCCGCCGGTTCGCCAGCCCGGTCAGGGAGTCGGTGTGCGCGAGCCGTTCCAGCGCCCGCCGTTCGGCCTCCAGCCGGGTGTTCTGCCTCGACAGGCGGGAGTGCTGGGTGGCCAGCTCTCCCGCCCGTTCCAGCCGGGCCGCGATCACCTCGTTCTCACGCTGCACGTTGGCGTCCCGCAGCGACAGCTCGACGGCGAGCAGCCGCTTGTGCAGCGCGTACGCCTCGCCGACCGCGCCGAGCGCCTCCTTGGCGTCCACGAGCGCACGCAGCGTGCGGGCCGTGTCCATGTGCAGCCCCCAGGCGCCGTAGTGCTCCAGGGCCGCGGTGAGCAGCGCGCTCGCGCGATCCGGGTCGCCGAGGGCGAGGTAGACCTGCCCGGCGAAGCCGCGCGCGCTCGCGATCGCCTTCGGGGAGTCACACGTCTCGGCGAGCTGGAGGGCGCGGTCGCACGCGGCGAGCGCCTCGCCGTGCCGCCCGAGGTAGTGCAGAACCGCCCCGTAACAGGCCGCGACGATCGGCTGTAAGACCCGGTGCCCGAGGACCGAGGCCAGCTCGGCCAGCTTCACCAGTTCCGCCTCGGCGAGGTCGAACCAGCGGCGGGCGGCGTCGGGCCGGTGCTCGTCGAGTGCGACCCGGCCGAGATCCGTGGCGTTTTCGGCGCCGTTGAGGCGGGCCACCGAGAGCGCGGCCGGGCAGCCACCGGCGATCGCCAGGTCCGCGGCCTGCTGGTAGCAGACCTGCGCGTGCTCGTGGCGGCCCAGGCTGCTCTCGCCGTAGCCGAGGGCGTTGAGGGCGCGGGCCTCGCCGATCCGGTCGCCGTGCTCGCGGAACACCGGCACGGACCGGTCGATCAGGACCGTGGCGCCCCCCGGATCCCCGAGGTGCTCCAGCGCGATCCCGCCGGAGTAGTCGCACCAGGCGGCGGCGACCGGCCAGCCCAGTGCCGTGAACTGCTGGCGAAGGCCGCTGAGCACCCGGTACGGATCCGCGAACTCCCGCTCGGCCCGCATCACCGCCACGGTGTGGACGTACTGGGCCCAGGTCTTCAGCCGCCGGTTGCCGAGCAGCCGGGTCTCGCGGGTGAGGACCTCGCTGACGTCGATGGCGTACCGCGGATCGGCGTCCGCGCACCACAGGGCCAGGTCGCTCAGGGCCCACACCCGGGGCGCACCCGGACGGGCGGCGTCGGCGGCGGATCGTAACTCCGCGGTTCGCGAGCGCTGGCTCGGCCGGGCAGGGGCCCCGGGACCCCAGCGCGGGGCGCGGTAGCCAGCCGGCAGACCGAGCAGCCGCACACGCACTCCAGAGTGGTCTAGATCCCAGGCGAACCGTAACAAGATCCGGCGGCGGCGACGCGTCACTCCCGGCAATCGAACCCAGGAGACCGGCACCGACGGCCGGCCGCCGCGCACCCGGCCAGCCGGTCAGGGAACGGGGTTGAGCACGACCTCGGGCCTGGCCGCACCGGACCGCTCGGCGACCAGGGCGATGACCTCCCCGTCCGGGCCGAACACGCCGTACGTGCCCTCGATCCCCGCCGGGGTGAGCCGCCCGCCGTGCCCGAGGACCAGTGCCTCGTCGGGTCCAACGTCCCGGCGCGGGAACGATCCGGCGACCGCGGCGGAGAGGCGAACGGCCACCGGGTCCGGAAGTTCGGCGAGGTCGTCGAGGGTGTGGGCCGCGTCGAGGGCGAACGGGCCGACCCGGGTCCGGCGCAGGGCGGTCAGGTGGCCGCCGACGCCGAGCGCCGCGCCGAGATCACGGGCGAGCGCGCGGATGTAGGTGCCCGACGAGCACTCGACCAGCACGTCCACGTCGAGCAGCCCGGACTCGGGACGGGCCAGCCCGCGGATCTCGAACCGCGACACCGTCACCGGCCGGGCGGCGAGTTCGACCTGCTCCCCCGCCCGGACCCGCGCGTAGGACCGCTGCCCGTTCACCTTGATCGCCGACACCGAGGACGGCACCTGCGCGATCTCGCCGGTCAGCGCGGCGATCCCCGCTCGCACGGCGTCCTCGGTGACGCCGTCCGCCGGGCTGGCCGCGAGGATCTCGCCCTCGGCGTCGTCGGTCACGGTCGACTGCCCCAGCCGGATCGTCGCCGTGTACTCCTTGACCGTCAGGGCCAGGTGGCCGAGCAGCTTGGTCGCGCGCTCGACCCCGATGACCAGCACGCCGGTCGCCATCGGATCCAGGGTCCCGGCGTGCCCGACCTTGCGGGTGCGCGCGATCCGGCGCATCTTGCCGACCACGTCGTGCGAGGTCATCCCGGCCGGCTTGTCGACGATCACGAGCCCGCTCGTCACGGGGACACGGTTCTTCGGGTCACTCATTCGCTGCCCCGGCCGTCGCGCCGGGGCTCAGCGCTGGGCGCGCGGAGGGACGGGGCCGGACGCGGGCTCGGGCTCGGGCTCGGCCTCGTCGAGCGCGTCGTCGTCCTCGCGGGGCGCCTTGTACGGGTCGGGCTCGCCGGCGTACTCAGCCTCGGCGGCCTT
>JAOPVE010000534.1 GCA_025963185.1 Actinomycetes bacterium | reverse complement strand
GACCCGCACCTGGGCCGGCCGCCGCCGCTCGGGCCGGCCCGCGAAACTGGCGACCTGGTCGAGCAGGCTCACGCCCTCCGGCGGGGTGAATGCCCCCGCCGGGCCGCGCGCCGTGACCGCTCCCGCGACCCTGGACAGCCGGAAACTGCGGCTCGCGCCCCGGTCCGTATCGAAACCCACCACGTACCAGCGGCCGCGCCAGGACACCGCGCCCCACGGCTGCAGGTGCCGCCGCGCCGGGGTGTCGGCCTGCGGGGTGCGGTAGTCGAACGTCACCGCGCGCCGTTCGTGGATCGCCGCGAACATCGCCTCCAGCGCCGGTTCCGCCGTGACCACCGGCTCGATGCCCAGGGTCACCCGCGGATCGACGTCCGCTCCCCCGGCCTGCAATTTCAGCAGCCCCGACGAGGCCGAGGACGCGATGCCCGCGTGCTGCCACAGCCGCGCGGCCAGCCCGACGGCGGCGGCCTCGTCGGGTTCGAGGTGGATCTCGGGCAGCTCGTAGTCGCGCTTGGCGATCCGGTACCCGGGCTCGGTGTCGAACGCGCTCGTCGTGCCCGTCTCCAGCGGCACCCCGAGGTCGCGCAGCTCCGCCTTGTCGCGCTCGAACATCCGCTGGAACGCCTCGTGCGACTTCGGATCACCCTCGTCGTGCTCGTACCCCGGCACGATCCGCGCGATCTGGCCCGCGGTGAGGTAGCGGTTCGTCGAGAGCAGGCAGATGACCAGGTTCACCAGGCGTTCGGTGCGTCGTCGGGACACGGGACATGACGCTATCCGACTGCGGGGGCCAGCGTTTACCTGCGGGCCGGTGTCGTTGCCCGTTGTTCACCGATTTCTTGTGCAGCAACGGTTTCCCGCCCGCACCACCCGCGCCCGCACGCGCTCCCCGCGCGCCGACCTCCCTCCGCGAAGTGCGGTACCTGCGGCCGGTCCGGACCGGCCGCGGTTACCGCAGTTCGGGAATGGCGCGGGGCTGGGCGCCGAGCCCGTACGGTGTTGCGGTGATTCGCTGGCGATCGGGAACGATCCTCTCCGTCGGGCGCCGCTGGGCCGGGGCCGCCGAGCTGCAGGTCGACATCGACGGCGAGTCCGCCCGGGCGCTCGCGTATCCGGCGCTCGTCGGCGAGCCCGAGGCCGGGGACTCCGTGCTGCTCAACACGACCGCGCTGGCGATGGGCCTCGGGACCGGCGGGTACGCGCTGGTGATCGCGATCCCCGGGCGGCTGCCCGCCGATCCGCGGGGGCCCGGGCATGTGGTGAAGGCGCGGTACACCCCGCACCAGGCGATCGTCCTCGGGGTCGACGAGCAGGATTCGCCGCACCACGCCACGATCGCCGCGGCGGACTCGATCGAGGCCATGCCCGTCGTCACCGCGGATCTGCACTCGGCGCTCCCGGCGATCGTCGCGGGCATCCAGGCGACCCGCCCGTCCACCCGGATCGCGTACGTGATGACCGACGGGGCCGCTCTCCCGATCTGGTTCTCCCGGACCGTCAGCGACCTCGCCCCCGCGCTCTGCGGGACGGTGACCGCCGGGCAGGCGCTTGGCGGCGATCTGGAGGCCGTGACGGTCCACACGGCGCTGCTCGCGGCGCGGCACGTGCTGGACGCGGAGATCACCGTGGTCTGCCAGGGGCCGGGCAACGTCGGCACGGGGACGCCGTGGGGCTTCTCGGGGGTCGCGGCGGGCGAGGCCGTGAACGCCGCGGCGGCGCTGGGGGGCCGGGCGGTCG
Organism: Actinomycetes bacterium; assembly: GCA_025963185.1. Taxonomy (GTDB): domain Bacteria; phylum Actinomycetota; class Actinomycetes; order Mycobacteriales; family Cryptosporangiaceae; genus RYN-140. The sequence continues at coordinate 4,325 of JAOPVE010000534.1, read as the reverse complement.
GATCGCTGCGGATCTCCGGCGCCGATCCGCGGCCGAGGCACCAGGGCGTGTCGCACCACTCGCTGACGGCATACGGACGGGTCGCGCTGGCGGCCGCCGACCTGCCGGTACCCGCCGAGCTGGCCGCGGGCCTGAGCGACGACCTCACCCCGCTCGCCCACCTGCACCGGATCGTCGAGGTGCCCACGGACGGCCTGGACGCGGCACTGCGGGACTCCCCGGTGCGGCTCTCGACCATGGGCCGCGGGCTCGACGAGGACCACGACTACTTCCTCGCCAGCGCCGCCGCCGGCCGCCACGCCGCCACCCTGCTCTGACCCCGCCCGCTGACCCCTCCCACGCGAAGTGCGGTAACTGCGGCCGGTCAGGACCGGCGCCAGTTACCGCACTTCGAGAACGGGCGCACTTCGAGAACGGCCGCGCCGCGCGAAGGGACGGCAGCTACATGCTCGCGATGAGCCGGTCCACGCGCTCGTCGACCGAGCGGAACGGGTCCTTGCACAGGACCGTCCGCTGGGCCTGGTCGTTGAGCTTGAGGTGGACCCAGTCGACGGTGAAGTCCCGGCGGCGCTCCTGGGCGCGGCGGATGAACTCCCCGCGCAGCTTGGCCCTGGTGGTCTGCGGCGGGATCGACTTGGCGGCAAATACGTCCAGGTCGCGGCTGATCCGGTCGACCGCGCCACGGCGCTCCATCAGGGCGAACACCCCGCGGCCGCGGCGGATGTCGTGGTAGGCGAGGTCGAGCTGGGCGATCTTCGGGTGCGAGAGCGCGACACCGTGGCGGGTCTGGTAGCGGTCGATGAGCCGCAGCTTGGTGACCCAGTCGATCTCGCGCTCCACCGTGGACAGGTTCTCGCTCTCGACCGCGTCGAGCACCCGGCCCCACAACTCGATCACACGCTTGGCGATCGGACCGCCGCCGTGCCGGTCCACGAACTCGCTGGCCTTGGTGAAGTACTCCTGCTGGATCTCCAGGGCGCTGATCTCGCGCCCGGTCGCCAGGCGCACCTTGCGCTGCCCGGTCACGTCGTGCGAGACCTCGCGGATCGCCCGGATCGGGTTCTCCAGCGTCATGTCCCGCAGCACCACACCGGCCTCGATCATGCGCAGCACCAGGTCGGCGCTGCCGGTCTTGAGCAGCGTCGTGACCTCGTTCATGTTCGAGTCGCCGACGATGACGTGCAGGCGGCGGAACCGCTCGGCGTCGGCGTGCGGCTCGTCGCGGGTGTTGATGATCGGCCGGGACCGGGTGGTGGCGCTCGACACGCCCTCCCAGATGTGCTCGGCGCGCTGGGACAGGCAGAACACGGCGCCGCGGGGAGTCTGCAGCACCTTGCCGGCCCCGCAGATGAGCTGGCGGGTGACGAGGAACGGGATCAGCACGTCGGCGAGCCGCGCGAACTCGCCATGGCGGCTGACCAGGTAGTTCTCGTGGCAGCCGTAGGAGTTGCCCGCCGAGTCGGTGTTGTTCTTGAACAAGTAGATGTCCCCGGCGATGCCCTCGTCGCGGAGCCGGCGCTCGGCGTCGACGAGCAGGCCTTCGAGGATGCGCTCACCGGCCCGGTCGTGGACCACCAGATCGTCGATCGAGTCGCACTCGGGGGTGGCGTACTCGGGGTGGGAGCCGACGTCGAGGTAGAGGCGCGCGCCGTTGCGCAGGAAGACGTTGCTGGACCGTCCCCACGACACCACCCGCCGGAAGAGGTACCGCGCTACCTCGTCAGGGGACAGCCTGCGCTGCCCCCTGAACGTGCAGGTGACCCCGTATTCGGTCTCGAGACCGAAGATCCGCCGCTCCATACCTTGACCCTAGCCGCCATCTGGCGCGAGCACCGGGCAACCGCGCAGTCGCCGCGGGTGAACACTCGCGAGCGCGAGGGGCGGACCGGGACGGATCAGGACTCGCCGCCCGCCGCGGGCGGGGTGGGCTCGGTGGCCGGCGGTGCCTCGGTGGCGTCCTCGGCGGGGGTGGTGCCCGCGGAGGTGACCAGCTCGTCCAGCCGCGCGCCGACGATCCGGCGGAACGCCCTGCCCGGACGGGTGCGTTCGAGGACCGCGACCTCCAGCTGCGGGGCGGTCAGCGTGCGCGGCTGGCCGTTCTCGCCGCCGACGCTGGCGAGCGCCGAGACCGCGAGCGCGATCGCGTCAGCCAGGCCCAGCTCGGTGCGGTGCCCCTTGCGCAGGACCGTGGCGATCGCCTCGGACTGCCCGCCCATCGCCACGTACCCGGGCTCGTCGCCGACGGATCCGTCGTAGGTCAGCCGGTACAGCTCGTCCTCCTCCGCCGAGGCGCCGACCTGCGCGACGCAGATCTCCACCTCGTACGGCTTGGACTGCTCGGTGAAGATCGCCCCGAGCGTCTGCGCGTAGGCGTTGGCCAGGCCGCGGGCCGTGACGTCACGCCGGTCGTAGGAGTAGCCGCGCATGTCGGCCAGGCGGACCCCGGCCACCCGCAGGTTCTCGAACTCGTTGTACTTGCCGACGGCGGCGAACGCGATGCGGTCGTAGATCTCGCTGACCTTGTGCAGCGCGTTGGAGGGGTTCTCGGCCACGAACAGGACCCCGCCCTCGTAGCTGAACACCACGACGCTGCGGCCGCGCGAGATGCCCTTGCGGGCGTACTCCGAGCGGTCGCGCATGACCTGTTCGGGCGAGGCGTAGAACTGCATGGCCACGGTGTCGGCTTCTCCTCGGTCGGAAGGAAATCTTCGGGTCAGCGGGTCGGCTCAGCGGGGCGGCGGCTGGGTGCGGCCCCGGATCGGCGGGCGGGCCGCCGTCAGCCGCCGGGGTTGACCATCCTGCCCTCGACGACGGTGGCGACCACGGCCGCGACCTCCTCGTCGGGCAGCCGCCGGACCCCGTCGGCGTCGACCACCATGACGACCGGGTAGATGCCGCGGGTCATGTCGGGGCCGCCGGTCGCCGAGTCGTCGTCGGCGGCGTCGTAGAGCGCCTCGGCCAGCAGCCGGACCGTGTCCTCCGCCGTCGACCCGTCGCGGTAGCGCTTCTTCATCGCGGACTTGGCGAACAGCGAGCCCGAGCCCACCGAGTGGAACTGCTTCTCCTCGTAGCACCCGCCGGTCACGTCGTAGCTGAAGATGCGGCCCGCGCTCGACCCAACCGGCGCGTCGAGGTCGAACCCGGCGAACAGCGGGACCACGGCCAGGCCCTGCATGGCGGCACCGAGGTTGCCCCGGATCATCGACGAGAGCCGGTTGGCCTTTCCGGCCAGCGACAGGACGGCGCCCTCGATCTTCTCGTAGTGCTCGAGCTCGACCGAGTACAGCCGGACCATCTCGATCGCGATGCCGGCCGTGCCCGCGATGCCCACGCACGAGTACGCGTCGGCCGGGTACACCTTCTGCATGTCGCGGCTCGCGATGATGTTGCCCATGGTGGCGCGCCGGTCGCCGGCCATGACCACGCCGCCGTCGAAGGTGGCCGCCACGATCGTCGTGCCGTGCGGAGCGAGGTCGGCAACCCCGGGCGGCAGCGCGCGGCGGCCCGGCAGCATCTCCGGCGCCGTCGCGGCCAGCAGCTCCGTGAACGAGGACGAGCCCGGGGTGAGGTAGGCCTGCGGGAGGCGCCCGGATCGCTCGAGACCTGCTGCCACGTGTGTCCCCCTCGACGTCTGCGTACCCGCCCCGGGGCGGGAGATCGTAATCGCCGCCGGCCATGGAGCGCCGGCGCCCTGTCGAACCTTACCCGCGGCCACTATGGCCGCAGTGCGCTGTTCGCCCTCCGCGCAGAACCACTGGTCAGCGTGCCCGCGCGAGGGCCCGGTCAGGCAGCCGGCGGCCGGTGAACCGGCCGCCGGGCACCCGCGAGCGGCTACTGGCCGCCCTTCTGCACATATCCGCGGACGAACTCCTCGGCGTTCTCTTCCAGCACCGAGTCGATCTCGTCCAGCATCGCGTCGACGTCTTCGGTCAGTTTCTCCTGGCGCTCGGCGGCCTCGGGGTTCGCCTCCGGCGCCGTGGTCTCGTCAGTTTCCTCGCGGTTCCGCCCGGTCTGCGCCTGGCCCCCGCCATCGTTAGTGGTCATGGCACTCCCCTTGTCCGGTGACTTCCCACGGTATCTCGCCGGCCCGACATTCGGCCGCGGATCGGCACGCCCGTCACCCCCGCAACACCCGATCGTTGAGCATCGGCGGGCTGTCTCCGAGCGCGCCCCGCGGCGCTCACTACGCCGGTGTCAGGAGTTGCAGGCGTGATCGATCCCCCGTCCCCGACGGTGCCGTTGCCCGCGCAGGACCCGGGCCAGCGCACGGACGCCGCCCCGGCCGGGCCAGCCACCGAGGCCACCGGGGCGCGGCCGGTGCGCCC
>JAOPVE010000518.1 GCA_025963185.1 Actinomycetes bacterium | reverse complement strand
TGAAGACGCAGGGCGCCTACGGCGTCAACTACATGAGCTACTGGGTGGACGAGGCACAAGGCAAGGCGTTCTGCCTCGTCGAAGCGCCGGACGCCGAGTCCGCCATCGCCGTGCACCGCGAGGCGCATGGGCTGGTCGCCGACCACATCCACGAGGTCGTCCCAGGTCAGTAGGGGTTCACGGCCAGCGAGGGAAGACCGGCTCGGGTGCGCCGAGCGGGGTCCCGAGCTGGCGGCAGAGCAGACGCGCGCCGGTGGGCAGGAACGGTTCCAGCTCGCGGGCCAGGATCCGGCAGTCCCGGACCACACCGCCGAGGACCGTGTCGAGCCGCGCGCCGGCCACCCGGTCCCCGGCCTGTTCCGCCCGGGCCAGCTCCCACGGGCGTTCGGTCTCGATGACGCGGTTGACCGTGCCGACCAGCCCGCGGAGCGCGCCCGTCGCCGCACGGAAGTCGAACGTGGACAGGGCACGGTCGATCGCGCCGGGCAGGTCCGCGGCCGTGTTCGCTGACGGCTCGGGGACCCGCCCGCCGCGGTACCGGTGGACCAGGCTGACGGTCCGGTTGACCAGGTTGCCGATCCCGTGGGCCAGGTCCTGGTTGGCCCGCCTCACGAGCCGGTGCTCGGTGAAGTCGGTGTCGCCGGTCGCCGCCACGTCCCGGAGCAGCCACCAGCGCAGCGCGTCCACGCCGTACCGGCCGGCCACGGCGAGTGGATCGACAGCATTGCCCGCGCTCTTGGACAGCTTCACCCCGTCCGCGGTGAGGTAGTCATGCACGAACACCGCGGTCGGCAACGGCTGGCCCGCCGAGAGCAGCAGCGCGAGCCAGTAGACGGCGTGGAAGCGCACGATGCCCTTGCCGATCACGTGGACGCGCTCGCCGGATCCGGCCCACCAGCGCGCGTAGTCCCGGTCCCCGCTGCCGTAGCCGAGCGCGGTGACGTAGTTCGCGAGCGCGTCCCACCAGACGTAGACCACCTGATCCGGATCCCCGGGAACGGGTATGCCCCACCCCTCCGCCCGCGCGGCCGGACGGGACACGCTGAAGTCCCTCAGCCCGCCCCGGACGAACGCGAGCACCTCGTTGCGCCGCGCCGCCGGCTCGATCCGCACCCGCCCGGACTCCAGCGCGGCCAGGATCTCGCCCCCGTACCGCGAGAGCTGGAAGAACCAGTTGCGCTCCGCGACGGGATCCGGCGCCCGGCCGTGCTCGGGACATAGCCCGCCGGGCAGCTCGGACGGATCCCAGAACTGCTCGCAGCCGGGGCAGTACAGCCCGGTGTAGGTCCGGCGGTAGAGGTCGCCCGAGTTCGCGCACTGGTCCCACAGCCGGTGGACTCCGGCGCGGTGGCGGGGATCGGCGCTGGTCCGGATGAAGTCGTCGAACGACAGATCCAGCGGATCGCGCAGCGCGGCGAACCGGGCCGCGTTGGCGGCGACGAATTCGGCGACACCCACCCCGGCGGCGCGGGCCGCGGCGACGTTCTTCAGCGCGTTGTCGTCCGTGCCGGTCAGGAAGCGCACCTCCTGCCCGCGGAGCCGCCGGTGGCGGGCGAGCACGTCCGCCTGGACGAGCTCCAGCGCGTGCCCGAGGTGGGGCGCGGCGTTGACGTACGGGATGGCCGTGGTGACGTAGAAGCGGGTCATGGCGGTCTCGCCTTCGTCCTGCGCGGACGGGAGACGCCAACACCAGACCCCGCACGGCAGGGTCTGGTCGGTGGTGAACGAGTCAGCGCACGCCGAGGAACCCCGGGAAGGGGCGCATCATCGGCTCGCGGCGTCGCTGCATGCCCGGATGGTCGCACCCCGGGCGTGGAATTCGCGACAGTGTTTCGCCGCCGCACGATCCGCGAAAGCGTGTCGCTTGTGGTGGGTTCCTACGCTGTCGGCGGCATCACCACACAGAACGGGGACCCACGTGGTTGGACGAGGCCTGGCCGCTGTCGCCATGTCGGCGGCGCTCGCGGTCGCGCTGAGCGGCTGCGTGGGCGGCGACGGCAACCAGCCCCCAGCCGTGCTCCCGACCGCGGGCGGCGCACCCGCCACACCGGCACCCACCCTCGCGCCACAAGCGAGACCCGTCAGCGGATCGGCGTACTGCACCGAGATCACCCACGCGATCGCGGCCCGGCCCGCCGGGGGAGGAGACCTCGACGCGGCCAGCAAGAAGGCGCTGACCCGCTACGCCACGGCGCTCGACCGCGTGGTGGCCGTCGCCCCGGACACCGACCGCGCCTTCTGGACCTCCACGGCCACCCTCACCCGCCACACCGCACTCGGCGGACTCAAGGGCGACGCGGCGATCGCGACGAAGACCCTCGCTCAGCTCCCGGCGATGACGGCCAACATCAAGCACCGGTGCGGCGTCGACATCGGTTAGCGGTGGCCGCGCACCAGGCCGGCAGGTGATCCGCGATCCGGACGGCCGGGCGGTCGACGTGCTCGCCGAGCCCGAGCCCGCTTCCTGAGGCCCGCGAGGCCGGAAAAGCGCTGGCTGGCGAGGTGCGGTGGATCGATACCGTGGCCGCATGTTCATCACGGGGGCGTTGACCAGGCACACCCAGCGATTACTGCCCGACCCCGGACCAGCGCGTGTGCTGGCCGCCGGCACCCTCGCCGACACGCTCGGCAAGGGCCTGACCCTGTCGCTGAGTGCGATCTTCTTCACCCGCTCGGTGGGGCTCTCAGTGCGGGAGGTCAGCATCGGCCTCGCCGCCGCTGCGGTGGTCAGCTTCCTGACGAGCACCCCGTTGGGCCACCTCGCCGACCGGATCGGCCCGCGTGAGGTGCTGGCCGCGCTGCAGGTGGCGCAGGTCGGCACAGTTGGCTGCCTCGCGTTCACGCGGTCCTTCTGGCCGTTCCTCGTCCTGAGCTGCGTGAGCGCGGCGTGCGGCCGTGGTGCGAGCGCGGCCCGGGGCGCCGTCGTGGCGGGACTGCTCCCGCCGGATCGCCGGGTCCGGCTGCGAGCGCAGTTGCGGGCGATCACCAACGTCGGGATCTCGGCGGGCACGGTCCTCGCGGGGATCGCGCTGCAGATCGACACCCGCGGCGCGTACATGGCGATGATCCTCGGGGACGCGGCCTCGTTCGCGGTCGTCGCCGCGCTGACCCTGCGGTTGCCCCACCTAGCCCCGGTTCCCGTCACCCATCCCGGGCCGCGCCTGGTCGCCCTGCGCGACCGCCCGTTCCTGGTCTACACGGCGCTGCACGGGGTGCTGGCGGTCCACTACGGGTTGTTCGCGATCGCCATGCCGTTGTGGGTGACGCTGCGCACGAACGCCCCCTCGTGGATCGTCGCCGTCTTGTTCCTGGTCAACGGCATCACCGTGGTGCTGTTGCAGGTGCGGGCGAGTCGTGGCACCGAGAGTGTCGCCGTCGCGGCTCGCGCGCATCGGCGATCCGGGGCGTTGCTCGCAGTGGGGTGTGCGTTGTTCGCGTTCTCCGGCGGACGGTCCGCGTGGATCGCCGTGGTCGTGCTCGTGGCCGCCGCTTTCACCCACGTCCTCGGTGAGCTCTTGCAGGCCGCCGGATCGTGGGGACTGTCGTTCGCGCTCGCTCCCGAGCACGCGCAGGGCCAGTACCAGGGAGCCTTCGACATGGGATATGCCCTGGCCAGCATCGCCGCGCCGATCGTCGTCACGACGCTCACGGTCGGCTGGGGAGCGCCTGGCTGGCTGCTCCTCGGCGCGATGTTCGCGGTCGCCGGAGCGCTCGTCCCGCCGGTCGCCCGCTGGGCCGAGCGCAACCGCCCGCACCACCTCGATACCGCTGAACCGCTGGCGGCGTGAGGCCGACGCCGACGGGCAGGCGCTTGCGGGCGGCGTCCATAGTGGATCCCCGGGAAACGGCTCAGGATCGGTCCGGCCGCCGGTGGGTGAGCGAGGTCGCATGGGCGCGTCGTACTGGGATTACTGCGTCCCCGACGAGCCGGACCTCGACGTGGACCGGATCTTCTGGGGCTTCTCGGGCGACTGATACGCCACAGAGGATCGATCCGCGGACCCGCCCGAAACCGTCGCAGCCGGCGGGTAGCGTCGGAGCAGACGAACACTGGGGGGAGCGCGGATGTCCGTACGGGAAGTGACGAGCCGGCTGAATACCGTCAAGACCGAGTTGCCGCGGCTCGCGGAGTTCGGCCGCCAGGCGGAGGCGACCCTCGTGGAGGCGGCGGCGCTGGTGAACGCGGTCCTCGACGACGTGCAGGATAAGGCGCTCGCCGGTGACATCGCGGGGCACGGTCCGGCGGTCACGGCCGCGTTCACGTCGGCACAGGCGGCGATCCCCGACCTGGACGCGACGATCCGGCAGTTCCGCACGATCGGCAGCCGCTGACATGGCCGATCCGGGGAACATCATCACCTCGCTCGAACAGGCCAAGGCCAAGCTCGCGGCCGCCCAGCGCCAGGCCCAGACGGGCGCGGGCAAGCTCGGCAAGCTGCGCGACCAGGTGCAGTGGGCGCTGGGCAAGGACGGCGCGAACAATCCCGCGATCGCGAAACTGCGCAACGCCGAGCGTGACATCAAGGCGAGGGCCGCCGAGATTGCCGCCCTCTCGGCCCGCATCGACAAGGCGATCGCGCAGGCGAGGCACGCGGCGGTGGGCACCGGCGGTGCGGCGGGCCCGGCTCCTAAGCGCGCCCAGGCGTCGGCCGGTGGCACCGCGAAAGGCTAGGGCGAGGCCGCGGGACCTGGCGCGCCCGCCGCCTGACTCGCCGTGGGCTCGTGAGCGCGGCCGGCCGTGGGACCCGCCGGTAGGCTCCGGCAATGGTGAATCCGGCGCTGGAGGCGATGACCGCGGCGGAGCTGGGCCACCGGGTGATCCGCCACGGGCCGGTCCGCAGCCTCGCGGAAGCGGCGGAGGCGCGCGGGGCCGAGGTGCCCGACGTCGTGAAGACGATCGTCGTGCGCCGGGGCGACGGCGACTACCTGTTCGTGCTGGTCCCGGGCGACCGGGTGATCTCGTGGCCGAAGTTGCGCGCGCTGCTCGGGGTCAGCCGGCTCTCGATGCCGGACGCGGCCGCGGCGAAGGACGCGACGGGGTACGAGCGGGGCACGATCACTCCGTTCGGATCCTCGACGGCCTGGCCCGTCTTCGCGGACGAGCGCATGGCGGGCCGCACGATCACCCTCGGCGCTGGCGAGCACGGCACCGCGGTGGCCGTCGCCGCCGACGAGGCGCTGGCCGCACTCGGCGCCACGGTCGCCGACCTGTCCGATCCGGAGGCCGACTGACGCGTCAGGCGATGTCCGGGCTCGACGCGGGCACCGGAATGGGCTGCCACGGATCCGCGATCGGCGGCGTCACGGGCGCCGGGCTCGCCGTGACGGCCAGGCCCCGCCGCCGGGCGAGGACCAGGATGACCAGCGCGTAGGCCACATCGACGACGACGGAGACGATCGTCATCTGCCACGGCATGTCCGCGGCGGTGCTCTCGTTGGCGAGCTGGCCCGCGGCGGCCGCGAGCGTGAAGGCGATCAGGTTGTTCGCGACATGGAAGCCGATGTAGGACTCGATCCCCCCGGTCCGGATCGCGAGTACGCCCGCGACCAGCCCAGATACCGTGAGCGCCGCGAAGCCCCAGGGCGTGCCCCAGCCATGGGCGGCGGCGAAAAGCAGGGCCTGGACCACGATCGGGATCGCCGGATTCCGCAGGAACGCGCCGAGCGTCTGGAGCGCCAGCCCGCGGAACAGGTACTCCTCGCCCGCCGCCTGTAACGGGACCAGCACGACCAGCATGGCGAGCGTCGCGAGGAAGGCGGCCCGGCCGGGAAAGTGAGCCTTGCCGCTGATCACGCTCCCACCGGTCGCCGACATCATCACCTGCATGCCGATCAGCATCAGGACGACCGCGGCGATCGCGACGAGCAGGCAGGTGCCCAGCCAGCTCCAGCGCAGCCGCCCGGTGACCGAGGAGACGGTGCCCGCCGGGCGGCGGCCGATCACCCTGGTCCAGAACAGCACCGCGGGGATCAGCGCGGCGATCATCACCAGCGTCACCCCGGTGTCTCCCGCGGCTCCCAGCCCGAAGCCGCCGGCGGTGCGGGGGAGCGTGGTGAAGGATCCGGCGGCGAGCGCGGCGAACGTCAACACGATCACCGCCAGTACCGCGGTCCCCACTGCTAACAGTGCGGCGGCGACCGGGCGCCACCAGCGGAACGCCTCGTTGCGCGCGAGCCGGTGGAAGGGCAGCGATTCGGCGCTGGAGCGCGATGCGATGTCCACGGACGGTCCTGTCTCCATAGGCCAAGAGTGCAGCACACCGCGGGCGATCGCGCCGGCCCTGGTCATGACGGTCCGTCCACCCTCCGGTAGAGAGTGGCGGGCGGCCGGGCGCAGCTGATGGTGGCCGTCCGGGAACGCGGGCGCATCCCCGCCGAAGTGGGGTACTCCTGCCGGTCCTGGCCGGTTGTAGTTACCGCACTTCCGGAGGTGGCCGCCGCCGTCCGCCGGTGCGGTTGCGTGCCCGCGCGGTGTGCCCGGGCAGGCTCTCGCCGCAGGGTAAAGCGATGCCGCTGGCGGGGACGGGGTCCCCGGGCTCTATGCCCGGCCGGGCGTCACCAGTGGGTGCGGGCGGTGAATTTCCAGCCCTGCCGCCGGGGGGATCGGCAATCCCACACCTGCAGCGCGGACCCCTGTGTCATCCCGTCCCGGATGTCGAGGCAGCGGCCGTCGGCGGCGCTGCGCAGCCGCCCGCTGGCGTCGGAGTACCACTGCTGGGCAGGGGAGCGGTCGCAGACGGATTGGATCACCGGCCCGCCGTTGCTCAGGTCTCCTCTGGCCAGGCACAGGCCGTTGTAGAGGTCCCGGAGCCGTTGCCGGGCCGGCTGATTGGGCTGGGCCGTGAACACCTCGGGTTCCCAGATCTGGGTACGGATGTCGTTCTCGACGTCCTCGCGCCAGGACCACAGGTGCAGCGGCGTCCCGCTGACTGTGGACCAGTTATCGACATCGACCACGAACGGGGTGACCGGATCGGTCGTGCTGACCAGCGACACGGTTTCCCCGGTCGCGGTGGGCGGGCCAGGATCCGCGGGGCCCGCCGGGCCGGGCGGCACCGGCTTTGGGCGGGGCGCAGGCAAGGGGCCGGCCGTGGCTGCCGGTGCGGGGCTGGGCCCAGGCGGGAGCAGTGACGGCGGCGGATTGCCGGTGGCGCTGGTGCCTGCCGGCGGGACCGGTACTGCGGGACCAGGTGCCGTCGCCGGGGCGCTGCTGCGTGGCGCGGGCGAAGCTCCGGCCGCAGGCGCACCCGGCAGCGGCCCGGCCGTGGGCAGTGCCGCTGCCGCAGACGGGGTTTCCCCGCCGGCGGCCTCATTGGTGACGGTGAGGGCATGCACGGTGATGCCGGTCAGCGTCATCAGGGCAGCGACCGTCATGGCCAGCGCGGAATACCTCACCGGCCGCCGCCGGAACGGGTTGTCGGGCAGGTGGATGGGCCGCCACAACTGCCCGGCCAGTGCCGGCTTGTCCTCATCCCCGGCCGCCGGTACTGGACCGGCGGGGATTTCCCCGATCGGCATGTGGGTGACCGCTCGCAGCCGCCGGCGGCCGGCGGCTGCGGCCTCCCACAGCTCCCGCAGCTGCGTCAGGTCGCCGCCGCACAGCTGACCGATCATCTCCACAGTCTCCAGCGGTGGCAGCGCCTGGCCGGTGAAGTACCGGGACAGCGCCGAAACGCTGACGTTCGTGGCCCGGGACAGCTTCTGCAGCGTCAGCGGGGTGGCATCCCGGAGGCACTGGAGCTGCTCAGCCAGCTGAATCAGCGCGCTCGTGAACTCCTGCCGTAACTGTTCTGATGGGCCCTGCCAGCCGGACTTTGCCACCAAACCTCCAGTATCTGCGGCCGCGCGGCGATACGTGAAGCGCCGGGCAACATCGTCGCAGCCCATGCCAAGGCAAAGGCCCGGCAGCGGACGTCACAGCGCCCCCCGGCCGTGGCCCCTTCCTCGTCCCTGGCCTTCCCGCGCGTTCCCTGCCTCGTCCCGGCCAGCCGTTTTCGCTTGCCCACGCCCCAAGCCAGCGCTGATTGTGGAGTGGGCGGCGGGCCCCACGGCAGGGGCTCCGCTGCCCGAGGCCTGGGCAGCGCCCGGCGGTGCGCCGCCGGTGACTGACCCAGCCACCTCGCGGCGGATCCGCAACTGCAAACAAACGGCGAACGGGCACGCCTACCGTCCCGGCGGCGACATCCCAGCCGTAACAGCAGCCCAGCACCGATCACAAGGAGAATCTCGTGACGTTACGACGACGCCTGACCACTGTGCTTGTTACGGCCGCGCTCGGCACACTTGCTGCCATCGCACCGACCGCCCCGGCCATGGCCGACGGTTCCTACTGGAGCTGGGTCAACGTCAACTCGGGCAAGTGCCTCGGGGTTGGCGGCGGCGACATGACCAACGGAACCAAGATCGTCCAGTTCGACTGCATCAATCACCCGGACCAGCAGTGGTCGACGGTGCCGACCGCGGACGGCAACTACTATCACTTCCGCAACAAGGCCAACCCGAACAAGTGTCTCGGGGTTCCCGGTGGATCCCAGGCGGCCGGCGTGCAGCTCGTGATCTGGGACTGCCTCAACCACGACGATCAGTTCTGGAGTGTCCTCGCCACGGGGGACGGCAACGGCTACGCCATCCTGAACGCGAACTCGGGCCTGATCATCGGAGTGGGCGCCGGCAGCACCCAGAACGGCGCGCCGGTCGTGCAGTGGAGCTGGGAAGGCCACGCCGACCAGCGCTGGAAGTAGGCGTTTCACGCGCCGGGCCCCCGCCGTTCTCGGCGTGGGCCCGACGCGTGCGGGCCGGTTACTCGGCGGTGCGGTCGCATCCCCGCGGAAGTGCGGTAACTGGGCTGGTTCTCGGTGGGTGCGTGTTTTGGGTGGGGTGAGGTGGGGATCAGGGCGCCATGTTCTTCTTCTTTTCGAACCGGATCGGGTGCCTGGGCTCCCTGTTGCTGAGTGTGGTCGTCACGGCGATCCTCATCGCGATCTTCCATCGGTGACGGCGGAAGGCTCGTCCGTCGGCAGCGGCGACGGCGACGGCGAGGGGGAGGGTGGGGCGGCGGGGAGGACTGTCACGGCGGTCGCGAACGCCGGGCCGGTCACGCCGAGATCGGCGAGTGAGGTGGCGAAGCCGGGCTTGCCGGGCATCCGGATCTCGTCGAACGTCACCGAGCCGACGCCGGCCGTGGCGCTGAGCCCGCTGACCAGCGCGGGAGTCTGACCCCGGTCGCGGACGGTCACGTTGCGGATCGTCACGTCGCTGATCGGGCCGGACCCGTCCTTGGTGCCGTCCACGACGAACAGCGCGGCCCAGGTGCGGTTGTTGTCGTTGCTGAAGTCGAGCCGCTCGATGTCGATGTTCTCGAACGTCACGCCGGTGACCGCCCCGTGCCCGTACTTGTGATGGATCCCGATGCCGACGGCGGCGTCGTAGACCACGCTGTTCTTGAACGTCACGTCCTGCTGGTTCTCGAAGACGCCCTGGCCGACCTTGAGTCCGTAGCAGAAGGTCCACGACAGGATCCCGTCGAAGGTGACGTTCCGGACCTCCTGCGGATCGCCGGGCCACTTGAACGTGATGTCCCTGGCGCCGGGCTTCGCCTTGCCCCAGGACTTGGTCGAGAACGGATCGTCGAGCGCCACCCCCACGGATCGCTCCACCGTGACGTTCTGCGACTCGTTGACGTCGAACGCGTCGTTCTCGCCCATGTCGAACCGGTTGTAGATCTTCATGTTGCGGAACGCCAGGTCGTGCGAGCGGACCGGGATGACGGTCCACGACGCGCCTTCGCGGATCGTCAGCCCGTCGAGCGTGAAGTTGCTGGTCCCGACGGGGACGATGACGTCGGTGCCGAATCCGGCCTTGGTGGCGGCCATGCCGTTGCCGTCGATCGTGCCGCGGCCGTAGAGCTTGATGTTGGACGAGCCGATCTCGGTGTGGACGAACCAGGTCAGGTCGCGGTTCTGCGAGCTCTTGAAGGCGTCCACCGAGTACAGGCTCTTGTCGGGCGTGACGCGCAGGACCGCGCCGGGTTCGAGGTAGACCGCGGTGTTGCTGGGCAGCACGAGGTTGCCGGCGAGGTAGACGCCGTTGGGGATGTAGACCGTGCCCTGGGATCCGCTGGCCGTGCCGAACTGCCCGGCGGCGTCGATCGCGGCCTGGATCGCCTGGGTGGTGACGGTGCCGCCGGACGCATCCGCGTTGAAGGGAGCCGCCGTGACATTGAAGATGCCGTCGCCGGAGCTGGCGGGCTTGGCGGTCTCCTCGGGATCGGCGGTGAGCACGAGCTGGCGCCGTCCGTCGAGCTTGACGATGAGGTAGTCCGGCTCGGGCATCGTGAAGGTGGCCGTACTGCCGGACAGGCTCGCGACGATGCCCAGCTTCTGTGGGCTGATCGAGGCCACGCCCACGTTCGTCTTGTTGAGCTTGGTGACGGCGACCGTGGCGGCGCCCGATCCCATCGAGAACTGTGCGTAGTCGTACCCTGAGTAGTTGACCACTGGCACCTCGGTGCCGTTGACGGTCAGGGAGTAGTTGGTCGAGGCGGTGTAGACCGACGGCAGCGGTGGGGCGGTGATGGGGGCGGGCGACTCCTGGGCCGAGGCCGGCCCGATGACGGCGGCGAGCACAGCGGCACCGGTCGCCAGGGTGGCGATCGCGGCGGCCCAGAGACGTAACGATCGGGACCGCAGATCCACAGCCACTCCCAGGTGTCACAGCCGGCCAGGCGCGTTCCCCCGAGAACGGTCTCCACCGTACGTGCGGCAGGCAACCACCCCCAACGACACGATGAGTTCAGTCATCGGCCGGCTCCACAGCGTCATCGCCGAGCCAGCGGCTGTGCGCCTCCCACGCCGACTGCTTGCTCACCCCGATCGCGTCCCCGACCTGTGACCACGAGGCGCCGGCCGCCCGCGCGGACCGCACCCCGAGCTGGCGCCCGTACGCGGCCTTGCGCGCGATGACCTCGCCGAGCGCCAGCATCTCCAGGGCTTCGGCGGCGGTGAGCGGCGGCGGACCCAGGTCGGCCGGACCGGCGGCGGGGTCGGCCGCGAACTCCCTTGCGTAGTCGGCTGCCGCGCTCGCGAGCGAGTCGCGGGTGCGGAGTTCGTCGAAGCGGGCGACCGCCGTGGCCAGGGTGACGGTCCGTTCCAGCGTTTCGGGTGTCATAGATCCACCGTACGTCAGGACAGCCTGACGGCAACGGCGCGAAGAGCAACGGCGCACAAGAGAACGGCCCGGGAGGCCGAAGCCGTCCCGGGCCGTTCTCGTCCTAGCTGCTACAGCGAGCCGAACGCCTGCGTGAACAGGGTGACCGCCTGGGCCACCTGGTCCGACATCAGCGCGTGCTCGGCGTCCGAGGTCGCCTTCGCGACCTTGGTGACACTGCCGCCGCCCTTGGCGATCGCCGCCTGCTGCACGACGTCACGGGCGGCAGAGCCGACCGCGTCACGCTGGGCGAACGTGTCCTTGGCCGACTTGTCCAGCGCCGTGCCCGCCGTCTTGAGCGCCGCGAGCACCGCCTTGCCGTTCTTCGCCGATCCATTGGCGTTCCAGTTGGCCGCGGCCAGCGCCTTGGTCAGCGCGGTCGCGGCGGCCTTGGCCTGCGCGTCGCCCTTGGCCAGCTGGTCGCGGACGGTGGTCAGGCGCGCCTTGGTGCTGTCCGTCCGCAGACCCCAGCCGTAGGGGAACAGCGGCAGGTAGCCCTTGTCGCCGACGTTCAGCGGCTCCTGGCTCTCGGCCTTGATCCAGGTCATCGGCAGGCGGCCGGTGAACGGCTTGGCGCCGAACAGCACGTCCGCGACGCCGGCGCCCTCGGTGCCGGGCAGGAACCCGGCGACGATCGCCTTGGCCTCGGGAGCGATCCCGGTGATGTCCAGCGGACGTCCGGAGATCACGAGCACCACGCACTTGGTCGCCTTGCACACCGTGTCGACGGCGGTGCGGTCGGCCGTCGAGAGCTGGAGGGTCTTGCCGTTGCCGACGTCGCCCACCCCCTCGGCGTACGGGGTCTCGCCGACGACGACCAGGCCCACGTCGCTGCCCTTGACCGGCGCCGACGCGTCCTTGCTGTAGGTGACCGTCGCACCGGGCGCGACCTGCTTGACGCCCGCGAGGATCGACGTGCCCACCGGCCCGTTGCCGGACTGGCCCTGCCAGCTCAGCGTCCAGCCGCCGGTCTGGTTGCCGAGGTCGTCCGCCGCGGATCCGGCCACGTAGACCTTGGCGTTCTTCTTCAGCGGGAGCACGCCGGTGTTCTTCAGCAGCACCTGCGACTCGGCCGCGGCCTGGCGGGCCACCGCCCGGTGCGCCGCACTGCCGATCTCCTTGATGTGCGTGCGGTCCGCCGTCGCCTTCTCGAACAGGCCGAGATCGAACTTCTGGGTGAGGATCCGCGAGACGGCGTCGTCGATCCGGGCCTGCGGTACGTCACCGGAGGCCACCAGCTCGGTGAGGAACTGGGTGAAGTCGGCGATCTTCGTCGGCACCATGACCATGTCGATCCCGGCGTTGACGCCGATCTTGACGTCGGTCTTGTAGTCGGGCTCGATCTGGTCGATCGCGGCCCAGTCGCTGATGACGAAGCCCTTGAAGCCGAGCTTGCCCTTCAGCGTGCCGGTGATCTGGTCGGCCCTGGCGTGCATCTTGATCGGTTTGGTGTCCTTGCCGACGATCTGCAGGCTGGAGTACGACGGCATGACCGTCCGCACGTCCTTGGCCACCGCGGTCTTGAACGGGGCGAGGTGGATCGCGTCCAGCTCCGCCTGCGTTCCCGAGGTCACGCCCTGGTCGAGCTTGTAGGAGCCGGTCGTCGAGGATCCGTAGGTCGTGCCGCCATCGCCGAAGAAGTGCTTGGCGGTGGCGAGCACGGCGGTGTTGGACGCCACGTTCCCGCCGTTCTGGAGGCCGTCGATGATCGTCTCGAGCTGCGAGACGAGCGCCGGGTCCTCGGAGAAGGACTCGTAGGTGCGGCCCCAGCGGTCGTCACGCGCCACGCACAGGCAGGGGGAGAAGGCCCACGGGACGCCGGTCGCGCGAGTCTCGGTCGCGGTGATGCGGCCGTCCTCCTTGACCAGGGCGGGGTCGCGGGTCGCGCCCATGCCGATGTTGTGCGGGAAGACGGTCGCCCCGAGCAGGTTGTTGTCGCCGTGTACCGAGTCGATGCCGTAGATCAGCGGGATCTGCAGCGGGGTCGCCGCGGCGTGCAGCTGGAAGTTGTCGATCATGTCCGCCCAGGCCTCGGGCGTGTTCGGCGTCGGGACGGATCCGCCGCCGGAGAGCAGGGATCCGAGCCGGTACTTGACGATCTCGGATCCGGTGCCGACCGCGTTGCGCTCGGCCTGGGTCATCTGGCCGACCTTGTCGGCGACGCTCATCCGCGACATCAGGTCCGCGACGCGCGCGGCGACGGGGAGCTTGGGGTCGAGGTAGGGCAGGCCGTGCGCGTTGATCACGACGGTCGCCTCGGACGCCGTGACGGCCGCACCGGTCGCGGTGATCTTGACCGGGATCGTCTTGCCGACCGACGCCGCCGTGCTGGGCAGCGTCTTGACTTCGATGGTCTTCACGGTGCCGGACGCGGTGCCGGCCGGGAACGTGACCGATCCGTCGGTGGCGGTGTAGTCGGTGCCGGGCTGCGCGGTGCCGCCGCCGATCTTGTAGCTGACCGTGACGTCGTTGGCGAGCGGACCGCCGCCGGGCTGGGTGGCCGTGACGGGCACCTGCACGGTGCCGCCCGGATCCGTGACGAAGGCGTCCTTGACGACCGAGGCGCGCGGGCTCGCCGTACCGAACAGGACCACGTTGTCGATGTCGAACGTGCCCTCGCCGGGCGGGATGTTGAGCGAGAAACCCCACATATTGGTGAGGTCGAGGTTTCCGTCGGTCGGCGCGGGGGAGGGCTGGTAGCTCGTGCGCTTCACGAACTCGGTGAAGGGCAGCTTGACCTGCTTCCAGGTCGAGGAGTCGTCGGTGAAGAAGCCCTCGAACAGCTCGCTGTGCTCGCCGTCGGTGCCGCCGTCCTTGATCTCGAACTGGATCTTGTTGCCGGTGCTCGATCCCTTGACCCAGAAGCTGAAGCCGCCGAACGCGGTCCAGTCCTCGGAGGCAGAGAAGTTGTGGCTGTAGCCGCCGTACGCGCTGATCTTGTACTTGACGTCGAGCGCGTGGTTGTCGCCGCTCGCGCCCGGGACGTCGGGGGCGCTCACCTGGGTCAGCGTGGGGTTGCTCGCCGTGTCGTTGCCGAACGGGAAGATGCCCGGGCTGGTGGTGGTGATGGGGAGGGTGCCCTCGTAGTCCGTCACGACGGGCAGGCCGGCCTGATCGCCGAAGGCGGGCAGGGAAGAACTGAGCGAAACGACCAGCACGCCGACCGCTAATGCGGCCGTGGCCTGCCTACGCGTGACCCGTCGGCGCATAGGTGTAGACCTCTCTTGAAAATGGGGATATCGCGAGGAATCTAGGCCCAGGGGTATGGCGCGTCAATGGGAAGCGCAGGTAAACGGAGAGCGCTCTCCGAGGGTCCGTGACGTGCTGGTACGTCCAGAATTGAGAGGGATCCGGGGTTTCGTCGGCGTAACGGTCCGGGGTCGCGCGGGCTACGCGATCCCCGCGATTTCTGCCCTGGAATACGCCGGCGACCGGCCCTTCCGGGACGGCCGCCGGCTAATTCCGCGATGTTTTCTCCGCGCCCCCAGGGTTATCAGCCGCGCGCCAGAACGTCGGCGAGAACACCGGTCGACGTGAGCCAGTCGCTGGTCACCAGGGATGCGTGGGCCGCCGCGAGCTGGGCGATCCGGGCCCTGGCCTCGGCAGTGGTCGGGTGCTGGGAGTCGATCGGCGGCGCAACGGAGTCCGCGCCGGTCATGATGAGGAAGTAGTGGTTCGCGTCGTACCAGGCCGGATCGATCCCGCCGCCCACATAGGACGTCGCCGCCCCGTCGAAGACCACGAACCACGGACGCCGCCCGGCATCGGCGTACTTGCTCACCCGCGGATCGCCCGCGGTCGCCCCCAGCGCCGACGGCCAGGTCGCGGCGTCGGCGATGTTCCCCGTCGCGCTGAGCGAGCGCAGGTGGTCGGCGAGTTCGGCGTCGGTCCAGTAATGGTCGAACGGGTTACCCATTTCGAAGGTGCCGTTGATGACCTCGAACATCACCTTGCCGCGCAACTCGGACCGGGTGGGCCAGTTGTCGGCCTTGGCGGCCGAGTCCAGATCCGCGAAATTCTTGCCGTTGTTGTGCAGGAGGTCGGCCGGGCGGAACACCGTGTCGCCCAGCTTGCTCGTGATCAGCGCGTCGAGCTGGGGCGCCCCGAGGCCGATCTGCCCGTTGAAGCCGTTCTTCATCTCCACCTTGACGATCAGCAGCGGGTGCTGCGGGTGAGCCGCCTGCCAGTCCCGCAGGTTGTCCAGGCAGACCTTGAGGTCCTGGTCGCGGCTGCCCGCGCGCAGTCCGCCGTTCGCACAGTTGTTGTTGTTCGCGATCAGCGGGAGATCGTGGCCGACCCGCCACGCCTTGACCGTCGGCATCGACCAGACGTCGAGCTCCAGGAGCGAGGATCCGGAGTCGAGCGCGTCCGCGAGGTAGGGGAACTTGGCCTTCTCGTAGGCGTTGTGGACGCCGACCGCGGTGGTGTGGGAGAGCGGCAGGTCCTCCGGCCCGGTGGCGTGGGCTGCGCCGGGCGCGGCCCCGACCAGGGTCAGCGTGAATAACGTCAGGGCGAGCACGCGGCGCATGTTTCCTCCGGCGGAGGAGAAGGAATGGGAATTCGTGGGGCGGGACGTTAGCAGAGCGATCCACAGCCTGCCGTCCACTTCGCAACAACCGGAAAACCGGAGATGAAAGCGAGCCGGTTGACGGCCGAATTGTGCGCCCCTACATTCGGCGCTGCGCC
>JAOPVE010000497.1 GCA_025963185.1 Actinomycetes bacterium | reverse complement strand
AGTGCGGTAACCGCGGCCGGTCGGGACCGGCTGCGGTTACCGCACTTCGGTACGTCAGTGGCTCAGGACTGGGGTCCAGACCGGCGGCCGTAGAGCTCGCGGAGCACTACCACGCTGATCACGGCGGCCACGATCAGCATCGTCACCAGCATCACGAGGTTGACGTGCTTAGCCGGGGCAGTCGAGGCCAGCAGCACCGGCTTCGCTGGCGGCGGGATCTGGTTGAAGTCGACCATGGACGTCTTCTCCAGCACCGTCATGTGGTCGAGCACCGTGTTCATGGCGTACTGGGCGAACGAGCGGATCATGGCGTTCTCACTGCCCGCACGCTCGGCCGCCAGAAGCTGGAACACCTTGCCGTGCGCGGCCCGCAGCCGGTTGGCGAACACCGAGTCGTAGGCCGTCGGCGACTGGGCCGCCGCCATCTCGGCCATCCAGCTCTTCTGGTCGTTGTTGGGCTCGGTCGGCAGCTGGAAGTTGAACTCGCGGGCGATCGCGATGTCCTTGGCGTCCAGGTCGGTGTGCCCGGCGATCAGGTGCTCCCCGGCAGTCTTGACCAGCGCGTTCTGCGAGCGCTGCTGCGCCTGCAGGCCGGACGGCTTCTCCCACAGCCCGGCGAGCTTGACCCGCCAGAGCATGTCGCGGTCGGAGGCGCTCAGCGGCCCGTACTTGGTCTGCTGGACGTTCTTGAGGTCGGCCGGGGTGGCGTCGGCGGGAGCCGGGGGCTTGGGCAGCGTGCTGAAGTCGACGTCGCCGGTCCTTTCGAGGACCGTCATGTGGTCGAGCACCGTGTTCATGCAGTACTGCGCGAACGAGCGGATCATCGTGTTGCGCGTACCCGCCCGGATCCCCGAGAGCAGCACGTAGACCTTGCCGTGCGCGTTGCGCAGCCGGTTGGCGAAGACCTTGTCGAACTCCTGCGGGGTCTTCGCGTTGTCCATCTCGTTCAGCCAGCCGGTCTGGAGCGCGTTGGGCTCGACCGGCAGCGGGACGTTGAACTCGCGGGAGATCGCGATGTCCTTGGCGTCGAGGTCGGCGTGACCCGCGATCAGGTGCTGCCCGGCGATCTTGACGAGCTGGCTCGACGACCGCTCCTGGGCCTTGCGCCCGGCGGGACCCTCCCACAGCCCGGCGAGCCGGACCTTGGAGAGGAAGTCGCGGTCAGCCGCGGTGAGGGGGCCGTACTTGGTCTGCTGGACCGGCCCGTTCGGGTCGACGATCCCCGCCGCCACTCCGGCGCCACCGGCGGCCGGGCGGATCAGCGAGACGTCGATCTTGGGCATGTCGGGCTTGCCCTGTTGCAGGTATCCCCAGCTGCCCACGGCCGCGATGATGAGCGCGGCGAGGGGCAGAGCCGTGATCCGCCAGGTACGGCCACGCCGGCGTCCTCGGGGCACGTAGTCGTGCGCCGAGCCGGAGGCGTTGTCTTGCCGCATCCGCATCTGGGACGTCCTTCCTCGTTCGACGGCAGCGCTACGAGCGCAGGGCTGGTGGGGCAGCAACCCGGGCGCGCTGCTCGCGCGTCCGGGTCCGCCGCTGGTTGCCGCTCGAATGGGGATACGGGGGCGCGGGCCGATCCGGTTCACCCGTTCGGCCACGGCGCGCCGGCGTATGGCGATGTGCCCAGGTCCGTCCGGGGAGTTGGCGACGCGACAGCGGCCGGCCCCGGCTCCCTATGGGGGAGAACCGGGGCCGGCCGCTGGGGTCAGTCACGTCTCGTGATGGTTACCAATAGTGCCTGCGGCCCGCCACCGGACGGCCGACCGAGCCGAGAATGAAGAGGACGGCGCCCACGATGAGCAGGATGATCCCCAGTGTGGTGAGGATGCCCACGTGAAGCAGGACGCCAAGTACGAGAAGGATGATTCCTAAGACGATCATGCCGGCTCCCTACCCAGGGTATTCGTTAGCGGGACAGCCTCTAGGTGCCCCGTCGCGTTTTCTTCCAAACCTGGTGGCGTCACGTTCGCCCCAGGCGTCCCGGAATCGCCAGCTGTCCTTCGAGCTCGCAGATGCCCCGGATCGCCGTGACGGTCGCGAATCCGGCGGCGAGCAGAGCGACGTCGGTCCCCTCCTCCGGCTCGGCGCCGGTCTCGACCTGGGTGACCCGCACGAACCCCGAGCCTTCCTCGCCGATCCGCATCTCCACGACCCGCATCTCGGCGGCGCCGAACCGGGACAGCCGCGCCTGCCGGATCCCGGCCAGCTCGCTCACGGTCACGTCGGGAACGTTGACGTTGAGGACCACCGGCTCGTCCGCTCCCAGAACGGCGGGCAGTACGGCCACGAGGACCCGGGCCGCGGTGTCCCAGTGCGGCGGCGCGTCCGGATCCGGCCCGAGGTCGAGCGAGACGGCGATCCCCGGGCAGCCGTTCGCCGCCGCCGTGAGCGCCGCCCCGACCGTTCCCGAGTGGATCACGGCGTGGCCGGTGTTCGGCCCCCGGTTGATCCCCGAGAGCACAACCTCCGGCGGATCGCCGAACGCCCCCCGCGTGCCCACGGCGGCGATGAAGCCGGGCAGCGCGGCGACGGCGTACGCGCGGGCGCTCGCGAGCCCGTCGAGTGGGTGCTCGGTGACGACGATCCGGCCGTCCGTCTGGACCGCGGTGAGCCCGGCGCCGGATCCGCTGGCCTCCCGGTCCGGTGCGGCGAGTGTGACGTCGAGCCCGGCCCCCTCGGCGGCGAGGGCGAGGATCCGCAGCCCGTCGGAGGAGATCCCGTCGTCGTTGGTGACCAGAGCGCGCGTGCCCATGAGACCTCCCGAGCGGGGCCGATACCCACCACGCGGGTATGCCCGGGGCAGCCCGCCGCTAACGGAGTCTTGAGAAGCACTTAAGAACAGGACGGTAGAGACCACAAGACAAGCTGCATCACTATGGCCCCACCAGTCACGCGAGTGCCCGCCGACAAGGGGCGCTCGCCGGCTGGCGGGGAGAAGGGCGCTGGCCGGCTGCGAACTGCCAGCGCCCTTCTCCGCCCCACCCGCCCGCGCTGAACCCGCGCGCCCCGCGCCCCCAGCCCCGGTGTCCGTTCCCGCAGCCCCGCGCCCGGTGTCCGTTCCCCGAAGTGCGGTTACTGCTGCCGGTCGGGACCGGCCGGAGT
>JAOPVE010000462.1 GCA_025963185.1 Actinomycetes bacterium | reverse complement strand
CCGCAAATCAGGCACATCACGACCACCAAACCCATCCTGACGACCGCCACCCCACCCCGCCCCGTACCCCTCGAACCCCATCCGGTGGCGCGAGCCGGAAGCTCCCGCCACAACGAGCCACCCACCCCGGCCCACCCCACGCTTCCCCGAAGTGCGGTACCTGCGACCGGTCAGGACCGGCTGGAGTTACCGCGCTTCGGTACAGGAGGGTGGTTAGGCCGGGCTGGCGTGGGCTGCGATGATGCGCCAGCCGAGGGTGTCGTCGTGGATCCAGGTGCGGGTGTAGCGGAGGCGGGCCGAGAAGGGATCGCCGGCGAAGGATCCTTCGAGGGTGCCCAGGAACCATGTCACCCCGGTGCGCCCGTCGACGAGGATGCGCAGGTCTTCCTCGGCCACCCTCGTCATCGACTGGAGCCCGGACCGGTGGTTCGCCAGGTCGTCGGCCTTGGTGTAGCAGCGTCCGTCCGGAGGGCCGGTGTAGACGAGCCGGTCGTCGATCAGCCGGTCCAGTTCCTCGACGTTCCCGGCGAGCTGGGCGGCCTGGAGGCGGCGCTCGGCGATCCGCAGCTCGTCAACGGGATCCATGCCCGGCACGTTACCGGCACGTCGCGCCACCCAAGCCAGTACGGCCTCAGTCGCCGAGGGCCTCGTCCCATTCCCAGGCGGGGGCCGCGGGCTCGGGTGTGCCGCTCGCGCCGGTGTATTCGAGCAGGACCAGGGCGATGTCGTCGTCGAGCACGCCGTGGACCCAGTCTTTCAGCGCGTTCTCGAGCGAGGTGAGACCGTCTTCGACGGTGCCGTGCCCGAGGATCCGCCAGGCCCTGTCTTGGATCGGGAAGAACTCGCCGTCGCGCCGGGCCTCGGCCAGCCCGTCGGTGTAGAGGAGTAGCCGGTCGCCGGGTTCGAGCCGCTCCACCCGCGGGCGGGCGACGGGCAGGAAGCCGAGCGGCGGTGCGGGTGCGGGCGGGTCCAGGGCGATGACCTGGCCGCCGCGCAGGAGCAGGGGCGGCGGGTGGCCGCAGTTGAGGACCGTGAGGGTGCCGCCGCGTTCCTCGACCAGCGCGGCGGTGACGAAGTCCTCGTAGCCGACCGAGCGGGCCACGGCCCTGTCCAGGTCGGACACGATCGCGCGCAGGTCGGCTCGCTCGTGCGCCACGTGCCGGTAGGAGCCCAGGACGATGCTGGCGAGCCGGACCGCGTCCAGGCCCTTGCCGCGCACGTCCCCGATCAGCAGCCGGACCCCGTACGGAGTGTTCAGCGCCTCATACAGGTCACCGCCGATGTCCGCCTCGGCGCTAGCGGACACGTACCGGACCGCCACCGCGAGCCCCCCGACCCGCGGGCCGATCGGCCGGAGGATCGCCTGCTGCGCGACGACGGCGAGCTTGCTCAGCGTGGCGACCCGCTCCGACGTGCGGTGCCGGATCGTCGAGACCGCCGCCGCGAGCCCGGTGGCCAGCACGATCGCGACCATCCGGATCACCTGGTCGTGATCGAACTTGTCCGGGCTCTGGTAGCCGATCACGAAGCCGCAGATCGTGCAGAGGACCCCGACGGAGACGACGGCCCGGTGCCCGGCGAACGCGGCGGCGAGGAACGGGGGCCCGATCAGGAGGCCGACGAACGCGGGACTGTTGCCGTCCGCGAGGTCCAGTCCGGTGATGAAAACGGCGAGCGCGACCGCACCGACGATGCCGGTGCGGGGACTGGGCACGGCGTCGCCGTGGCCCGGATTCGCTGCCATTGGAGTGGATGACCTCGACCGAGAGCTTCGTTGGAGACCGCGGGTGCACTCAGCATGCCTGCCCGGAGGGGCATCGCGCGCCCAACTGGCCCAACTCGGGCGCGTGCCGGGCCAGAACGTGTTCCCAGACCGTGACCCTATCGGGGCCAAGCCGCCCCGGCCCTCCGCCATTTGGCCGAACCGGTCCCACCTGGACCTGCTAACAGGCATCGTTATGCTGCGGATCCCGACCGGGGAGGCACGGTGAGTGACGACCTGATCGATCCGGTGGCGAGAGTCCCGCGCGCCCCGGGACGGCGGCCGTGGCGCCCGTACTCGTTGGTCTACGTTGCCCTGCTCGGCGGATCGCTCGCAGTCACCGCGATCGCCTATCTCGACGCGGGCCGCCTCGGCGCCGGACCACGGGAGCGGCGGCTGATCCTGCTCACGGGCGCGCTGGGGTTCCTGCTGACGGTCCCCGTGGTGGTGTTCGTGGTCGCCGCGCTGGTGCACGACATGGCGGGCGGGATCCGGTTCGCGCTGCGGGCGCCGGCGGTGCTGGTGGCGCTCGTGCAGATCCGGATCGTCGGGGGGCTCGGCCCGGAGCGCGGCCAGTACGGATCCCTGTGGCTGCCCGGGTTGCTCGCGGTGATCCTCGGCGGGATCGGCGAGGCGGTGGCGATCCTCGCGCTGCTCCTGGCGATCTCCTGATCAGTCCAGCATGGATTCCAGCTCGCCGGACTCCAGCTCGGCCAGCACCGCGAGCAGTTCCGGCGGCTGAACTTCGGCCAGCGCCCGGATCTCCCCCGGGGTGTGCCAGGCCAGGCCGGCCAGGTTCTCGACCTCGTCGGGCAGCAGGCCCTCGGGCACCAACTCGGGCGCGCTCGCCGGGTACCGGGCAAGGAAGAACTGCTCGGGGCCGAGCATGCGCCGCCCCTTCCACACGAGATCCCGCTCGACGGTGACGAACTGCTCGCGGATCGCGTCCGGGTCGAGCCCCGTCTCCTCGGTCAGTTCCCGCCGGGCGGCCTCGTACGGCGACTCGCCGGGCTCGATCCCGCCGCCGGGCGGCTCCCAGTGCTCGGCCCCGTCGACCGGATCGTGCCAGTGCAGCAACAACAGCCGTCCATCACAGTCCACACACACCACCCGGACCGCCGCCCGCCGCCGAACCTCCACCTAGACCTCCGCCACTCCCGCGGCGAGCACCTGGCGCGCCACCAACAGGGGCGCGACGCCCGGCGCGTCGACCCAGTGCAGCTCGATTGTGTCGTCCCACGAGGCGATGCCGCTCGCGATTACCGGGGCGGACTCCGGGTCCAGCACGAGCGCGGCCGCGGACTGCTCGCCGTCCGTGACGAAGTCGTGCGTGCCGGCGAGCACCTAGAGCGTTCCCGTCCGGACCGCCCACACGGCGGCCTCCGTGCGGGACGCCGAGCCCGTCTTGCGCAGGACCCGGGACACGTGCACGGTCACGGTCCGGATCGAGATGCCCAGCGACCGGGCCACCTGCTGGTTCGACATGCCCGAGGCCATGCAGCCCAGCACCTGGCGCTCGCGGGCGGTCAGGTCCGGATCCGGCTCGTCGCGCCCGGCCCGCAGGAGCGCCGCGGCGCGCTCCGTGTGCCGCCGGGCCTCCTCGGGGCGGCCGAGTTCGAGCAGACAGCGGGCCAGTTCGACGTGTGTGGCGGCGGCCTCGTCGGTGGTCGCGGCGAGCTCGTGCTCGCTCGCCTTCGCGGACACGGCCGCCCTGGTCGCGCCGAGCGCCGTCCCGGCAACGGCCTCGCGCAGCAGCGGATAGCGGAACTTGGGCTCGCCGTCCGGCCCGATCGCGAGCAGCCCGAGGTGGACCAGCCGCCGGATCTCGTGCTCGGCGCCCGGTCCGCACACGTGGGTGAGTAGTTCGGTGCCGAGCCGGTCGCCGAGGAGCGCCGCCGCGGTCGCCACGTCGACGGTCTCCGGCCGCTCGGGCGCGAGGCGATCCGTGACGAGGCTGGCGATGTGCTTGGGGAGCGGTCCGGTGGCCACGGCCCCCGGTCCGGCGGATCGGGCGGCGGAGATCAGCTCGGCGATCCAGAAGGCGTTTCCGCCGGTGCGGTGGTGGGCCGCGGCGGGCGTCCCGGGCGGGACCGGGCCGCCGAAGGCCGCGGCGAGCGCGGCGCCGACGTCCTCGGTGGTCAGCGGCGCGAGATGCAGGCGGGTGGACCGCGGGGTGCCCGAGAGCCGCGCGAGGACCCGCCCGGCGAGCTCGGGAAACGCGGCCTCGTCCGACGAGCGGCTGGTGACGAGGATCAGCGCGGGCAGCGGCTGCGCGGCCAGCTCGTCGACCAGGGCCAGGCTCGCCGGATCGAGATCGTGCAGATCCTCGATCACGAGCACCCCCGGACCGGCCCCGACCAGCGAACGGACCAGATCCGAGGCCACCCGGAGCAGCGCGTCGGGCACGAACCGGCGGGCGGGCGCGTCGGGCCGCTGGGTCAGCCACGCGAGCGCGTCGCCGGGGACCGCCGCTGAGCGTGCGTCGCGGCCGGAGAGCGCCGAGGCGATCCAGTCGTAGGGGGCCGGGGAGTGGGCCCGGGCGCGCCCGGCGAGCACCACGGCGGGGGCCGGACGCAGCGCCGCGGCGGCCTCGGCGACGAGACGGCTCTTGCCGGACCCACCCTCGCCGGTCAGCACGACGACCTGCGGCCCAGACCCATCCGCGACTACGTTTTCCCAGCTCAGAGCCATTACGGCAAGCTCGTCGGCCCGCCCGCAGAGCGGCAGTGCTGCCATGGACGGCGCCTCCCTCCCGACTCGTCGCCGACGTACGCACAAGTTCGTACAGACACCCGGGCCTCTCACCGGGCATGCTTCCATCATGAGTGATGCGTGCACCCTGCGTTATGCGGCCCTGAGTGACCGCGGCCTGGTCCGGCCGCAGAACGAGGACTCGGTGTACGCCGGTCCCCGGTTGCTCGCGGTGGCGGACGGGGTCGGCGGGGCGGCCGCGGGCGAGGTGGCGAGCGCGCTGGCGATCCATGCCGTGGCCCCGCTGGACGAGCTGGAGATCGCGGATCCGGTGCTGGCGCTGCGCGATGCCGTCGCCGCCGCGTCCCAGCTGATCGCCGAGTCGGTCGAGGCCGATCCGGCGCGCACCGGGATGGGCACGACGCTCACCGCCCTCCTGCTGGCCGGCGGAACCCTGGCGCTGGCGCACGCGGGCGACTCGCGGGCCTATGTACTCAGTGACGGCGAGTTCTCCCAGATCACCAGGGACGACACGTACGTCCAGTGGCTCGTGGACGAGGGCTGCATCTCCGAGGAGGAGGCGGACACCCACCCGCACCGCTCGGTGGTGACCCGGGTCCTGCAGGGATCGGCCGTCGAGCCCACCCTCGAACAGCGCGAGGCCAGGGCGGGCGACCGGTACCTGGTGTGCAGCGACGGGCTGCCCGCGGCGGTCAGTGACGAGGCGATCGCGGCCGTCCTGCGCGAGGTGCCGGGGGTGCAGGCGTGCGCGGCCAAGCTGGTCGAGCTGGCGCTCGCGGGCGGCGCGCCCGACAACGTCACGGTGGCGGTGGCCGACGTGGCGACCGACGAGTCCGCGACCGGGGGCGATCCGGCGGTCGGCGTTGCCGAGGTCCCGGCGGACGGCCCGGCGGAGTTAGCGGTCTGATCCGCCCTTCTGACCCGCCCTTCTGACCTGGGCCGTGTGGAGGCGGCGCGACAATTGTCGGGGCGGCCCGGCAAGATGCACCCGTGACGAATCCGATCAGCGTGTCGATCAACCAGCGCATCGCCGACGAGATCGGGGTGCGCACCGGCCAGGTGAGCGCGGCGGTCGACCTACTCGACGGCGGGGCCACGGTCCCGTTCATCGCCCGGTACCGCAAGGAGGTCACCGGCACGCTCGACGACACCCAGCTGCGTACCCTCGAAGAGCGCCTGCGGTACCTGCGTGAGCTGGAGGAACGGCGCGCGGCGGTGCTCGACTCGGTCCGCTCGCAGGGCAAGCTGGACGACGTGCTCGAGGCGCAGATCCTCGCCGCCGACTCGAAGGCCCGGCTGGAGGACATCTACCTCCCGTTCAAGCCGAAGCGGCGCACGAAGGCGCAGGTGGCCCGGGAGGCTGGGCTCGAACCGCTGGCCGAGCTGCTGCTGGGCGATCCGTCTCAGGACCCTGCGGTGGCCGCCGAGGCGTTCCTCAACGCCGAGGCCGGGGTCGCCGACGCGGCAGCCGCTCTCGACGGCGCCCGCTCGATCCTGGTCGAGAAGTTCGGCGAAGACGCCGATCTGATCGGTGAGCTGCGCGAGCAGATGTGGAAGCAGGGGCTGGCGGTCTCGCGGGTCCGCGAGGGCAAGGAGACCGAGGGCGCCAAGTTCGCCGACTACTTCGCGTTCTCCGAGCCGCTGACCAAGCTCCCGTCGCACCGGGTCCTCGCGCTGTTCCGCGGCGAGAAGGAGGACGTCCTCGACGTCGTGCTCCAGCCCGACGACACCGATCCGGCCGAGGCGCCGGTGACCAGCCACTACGAGCGGCAGATCGCGGCCAGATTCGGCATCTCCGACCAGGGCCGCGCCGGTGACAAGTGGCTGTCGGACACGGTCCGCTGGGCCTGGCGCACGCGCATCGTGGTCCGCCTCGACGTCGACCTGCGCACCCGGCTGTGGCAGCAGGCCGAGGACGCGGCCGTCGGCGTGTTCGCCGCGAACCTGCGCGACCTGCTGCTCGCCGCGCCCGCCGGGGCCCGCCCAACGATGGGCCTCGACCCGGGCTTCCGCACCGGCGTGAAGGTCGCCGTAGTCGACGGCACCGGCAAGGTCGTGGCCATCGAGACGATCTACCCGCACGTGCCGCAGCGCCGCTGGGACGACGCGCTCGCGGTCCTGGGCCGGCTCGCCAAGCAGCACGCGGTCGAGCTGGTGGCCATCGGGAACGGCACTGCTTCACGTGAAACGGACAAGCTCGCCGCGGATCTCATCGCCGCGTTCCCGCAGCTCAACCTCACCAAGGTGATGGTCTCCGAGGCCGGGGCGTCGGTGTACTCGGCGTCCGCGTACGCCTCCGCCGAGCTCCCCGACCTGGACGTGTCGATCCGTGGTGCCGTGTCGATCGCGCGGCGGCTCCAGGATCCGCTGGCCGAGCTGGTGAAGATCGATCCGAAGTCGATCGGCGTCGGCCAGTACCAGCACGACCTCGCCGAGTTCAAGCTCGCCCGCTCGCTCGACGCCGTGGTCGAAGACTGTGTGAACGCGGTCGGGGTCGACGTGAACACCGCGTCCGCGCCGCTGCTGACCAGGGTGTCGGGCATCGGGTCCGGGCTCGCCGAGAACATCGTCCTGCACCGCGACTCGAACGGGCCGTTCCGGTCACGGTCCGAGATCAAGAACGTCGCGCGGCTCGGCCCCAAGGCGTTCGAGCAGTGCGCGGGCTTCTTGCGGATCCCCGGCGCCGACGACCCCCTCGACTCGTCCAGCGTCCACCCCGAGTCCTACCCGGTGGTCCGGCGGATCCTCGACGCCGCCGGCACCGGCCTCAAGGAGCTGATCGGTAACGCCACGGCGCTCCGCAAGGTCAAGCCACAGG
The DNA here is from genome assembly GCA_025963185.1 of Actinomycetes bacterium. GTDB lineage: Bacteria > Actinomycetota > Actinomycetes > Mycobacteriales > Cryptosporangiaceae > RYN-140. Next base: position 753 of record JAOPVE010000462.1, on the reverse strand, counting down.
ACTTCGTGGACGAGACCGTCGGCCTCCCCACGGTGACTGACATCCTCAGCGAGCTGGAGAAGCCCGGCCGCGACCCCCGTCCCGCGTTCAAGACCGCAGCCTTCGCGGACGGGGTCGAAAAGCTCGACGACCTCGTGCCCGGGATGCTGCTCGAGGGAGTCGTCACGAACGTCGCCGCGTTCGGTGCCTTCGTCGACATCGGCGTCCACCAGGACGGGCTCGTGCACGTCTCGGCACTCTCGTACAACTTCGTGAACGATCCGCGGGAGGTCGTGAAGCCCGGGGACATCGTCAAGGTCAAGGTCCTCGACGTCGACATCCCCCGCAAGCGCATCGGGCTCACGCTCCGGCTCGACGACGAGGCTGCCGCGCGGGCTGGTGCCGACCGGCCGGCCGGTGAGCGGTCGGGTGGTGAGCGGTCCGGTGGCGGTGAGCGCCGGGGTGGCGGTCGTGGGGGTCAGCCGAAGAGTGGCTCGGGTGGTCAGCCGAAGGCCGCCTCCGGTGGTCCGCGCGGGGCGGGTCAGGGCGGCGGTCAGCGGTCCGGTCAGGGTGGCGGCCAGGGTCGTCCGGACCGTGGTGGTGCCGGTGGCGGTCAGGGGCGCGGCGGGACCAGTGGCAGCACGAGCGGTGGCGGTACGAGCGGTGGTGCTGGTGGCGGTGGCGGAGGTCAGCGTGGCGGCCGGAACGAGCCGGTGAACAGCGCGATGGCCGACGCACTCCGCAGGGCCGGCCTCACGAAGTAGCGAGCCCGGA
>JAOPVE010000442.1 GCA_025963185.1 Actinomycetes bacterium | reverse complement strand
TCCGGCCGATCTCCCGCAGTCCCTCTGCCCAGTGGCCCGAGGCGACGGCGGCCCGTGCGAGCCGTAATCGGACGGCGGCGGTGCGCTCCCGGTCCGACCGGTCGCGGAGGTCCCCGCCGAGTTCCGTTGCCCGCTCGATTTCGCCTGCGACGACCAAGGCGTCGAGGAGGGCCTCGGTGAGGTCGAGGGCGGCAGCGGATCCGGTGGGGGCGAGTGCCCGGCCGTCTTCGAGGAGGCCGGTCGCCGTCGCCACCGCGCCCTGGGCCAGCGCCCGCCGTCCGGCGGCGCAGTAGAGCTGGGCGGCGCGCTCGACGTTCCCGGCCTCGCGCCACAGGGTCGCGGCGAGTGGTGCCCAGCTGTCGGGGACGTCCGGATGGGCTTGTTCGATGGCCTCGGCGGCGCGCCTCGCCAGGTCGGCGCGCTCGGCGGGCAACAGCGCGCTGCGCAGCGCCTCGGCCGTGAGGGCGTGCCGGAAGGAGTAGCTGTCGGCGTCCCAGCCGGGCGTGAGCAGCTGGGCGTCGACCGCGGCGCGGATCTCGGCCAGCAGTTCGCGCGGCCCGATCCCGGCGACGGCGGCCGCGATCGAAGCGGGGAACTGGCGTCCGAGGATCGCCGCGGCCTGCAACAGGTCGCGTCCGCGCGGCCCGAGGCGGCCGACCCGGGCGGCCACACTGGCCCGGACCGTCGCCGGCACCTGGCCGCTCGCGGGCTGCCCGTCGAGCCACCGTTCGCCGTCGCGCACGAGGGATCCGCCATCGGCGAGTCCGGCGAGCAGTTCCTCGACGTGAAACGGGATCCCGTCGGCGGCCCCGAGCAGCCGGGTGAGCGCGCCGGGCGGGACGTCCCCCGGATCGGCGGACAGGCACCCGGCGACGAGTTCGCGCACCTCGGAATCGGCGAGCCTGGGCAGTTCGAGCAGCGTCGCGGATCGCCGGGCCGCCGCGGCCTGGGCCAGCGCGTACCCGCTGCTCTGCTCGCTGCGGACCGTGGCCACGAGCAGCACGGGCAGTCCGGCGAGGTTGTCGGTGAGGTACTCGGCGACGGCGACCGTGTCCTCGTCGGCGTCTTGCAGGTCTTCGAGCAGCATGAGGCAGCCGCGCCCGTCGCCGAGCGAGGCCAGCAGCCGGACCACGGCCTCGGCGAGCACCACGACGGAGTCGTCCTGGCCGGCCGGGCGTTCCATCCGCCACTCGGGCACCAGCCGGGACAGGGCGGGACGGAACGGGCCGAGGTCGGGGTGCGCGGCCTGGTCGGCGTGCCGGAGAACGGAGAACAGCGCCTCGGTGAGCGGCCGGAACTGCGGTGCGGACGGCGTGGCCCGGCCGCGCAGGATCCGCAGGCCACGCGCCTGCGCGAGCTGTTGGGCCTCGGCGGCCAGGCGGCTCTTGCCGATCCCCGGCTCGCCGGCGACGAAGACGGTCCCGCCGCGCCCGCGCTGGGCGGCCTGGACCGCCGAATCGAGCACGGATCGCTCCTCCGCCCGCCCGATCAGCGTGGAACAGAAGAGCCGCATAGCAACCCTGCTCCCGGATTCGTGACGCGTGACGGTCGTTCGGCGCACTCACCTTAGGGGGTGGGCGCCACTAAGTACGTGGGCCCGGCGGGTGTCTGGGTAGTGCGCGCGCTTCCCCCCGCGATCCGCCGTTGTCACGGTGGGATCTCACGCGGCGGGCGCCCGCACTTGTTCCCCGCCCTGGGCGGTCGCCCGCCGCGGTGCCCCCGCCCGCCCGCGCCCTGCCTCCCCGAAGTGCGGTAACCGCGACCGGCCAGGACCGGCGCGGTTTCCGCACTTCGCGACCGAGCCGACGACTCGCCCGGCCGCGGAACCATGAGAACTTTGCCGAACGTTGAGTAATCGCGACGTGACAAGGGCATCATGGGGGTTCAGTGAGCGGAGTGCCGCGTGCGGGGACGGGCTCCGCCCCGTCACCGTCCCCCCCACGGGAAGCGGTCCCGCTCCGGCTGACACGAGCTGGGGAGAGTCCAGTGCGGACTGACAGCAACACGGCCAAGCAGACCGTCCGGGAGATGGTCTGGGGCCTGCTCGAACGACAGCAGATCGCGCCAGGAACGCACGGCCACATCCCCCGCTTCGCCGGAGCCAGGGACGCCGCCGACCATCTCGCCTCGCTCCCGGTGTGGGACGAGGCGAGAGTGCTCAAGGTCAACGCCGCCGACGCGCAGCTACCGGTGCGCACCCGGGCGCTCGCCGCCAACAAGGTCGTCTACATGAGCGTGCCGCGGCTGGCCGACGCCAATCCGTTCTACCTGCTGGAACGCTCGGACGTCTCGCCCTCGCGCGCCGCGACCGCCGCGGGTGCCGAGGTCCTCTCGCGGAAGGTGGCGATCGGCGACCTGCAACCCGTCGACATCCTGGTGTGCGGCAGCGTCGCGGTGAACCGCCACGGGGTCCGGATCGGCAACGGCGCCGGCTACTCCGATCTCGAAGTCGCGCTGCTCACCGAGGTGGGGCTCGTCGGCGAGCACACGAAGATCGTCACGACAGTCCACTCGCTGCAGGTGATCGACGGGTCGCTGCCCGAGACCGAGCACGACGTCCGGGTCGACCTGATCGTCACGCCCGACGAGGTGATCGAGTGCGGCCCGCAGCCCCGTCCGCCGGGCCTGATCTGGGATCACCTCGACCGCGCCAAGATCGACCAGATCCCCGTGCTGGCCGCGCGCGCCCGCGGAGAAGTCGCCTGAGGTAGACCGGAGGGCCGCCTGCTTCCACCTCAGGCGGCCCTCCGGAGCTTCACAGTTTCTTGAGCGGGACGGCGGCGGCGATCGCGGCGTCACCGGCGTCGTTCGGGTGCAGGTGGTCGCCGCTGTCGAACGCGGGCAGGATCCGGCTCTGGTCCGCCGGATCGCGGGTCGCCGCGTCGAAGTCCGCGACGGCCTGGAAGGTCTTGCTGGTGCGGATCCACGAGTTCACGGCCTGGCGGGTCGCCTCCAGCTGGGGCGTGTAGGAGTACCAGCCGTTCCAGGCCATGATCGTCGCGCCGACGACCCGCAGCCCGCGGTCGTGGGCCTGCTGGGCGAGCTGGGCCAGCCCGGCGATGATCTGCTCGGGGTCCGCCTGGTGGGGCTCCTGCTGGATGTCGTTGATGCCCTCGAAGACGATCACGGTGCGGGCTCCGGGCCGGTCCAGCACGTCGTAGCCGAGGCGGGCCAGCGCGCTCTTGCCGGTGGTCTCGTAGATCGTGTAGTTCGGGTAGGCGCCGTCGAGCAGGATCCGGTTGCCGCTGATCGCCGCGTTCGACACCCCGTAGCGCGGCACCTTCTTCTGGCCGCGCAGCCGGGTGGCGAGGTAGTCGGTCCAGCGGCGGTTGGCCGCCCAGCTGGAGTTCACCCCATCGGTGATCGAGTCGCCGATCGCCACCACCGTGCCAGGTCCGCCGGAGACGTCGACGCCGCTGACGTAGTGCCAGACGTAGGTCTCCTTGGGGAATCCCGAGGGCGCGATGTCGGCGGCGTGGTCCGTGCCGTCGTCGAAGTAGGTGTTCGTCTGCATCGTGGCCGGGTGGTAGGTCACGGTCCCGGACGGCTTCGGCGTGAACACGGTGACGTAGAGGTCCTGGTCCGCGGGTACGGCGAGCGCCACCGCGTCGCTCACCACCTCGGCCCCCGCCGGGATCGTCACCGACGGCCTCCCGGCGAACAGCACGTCGTGCATGGTGCCCGGCGCGACGGATCCGTTGCTGTACTGCACCGATCCGTCCGCCTTGCCGCCGGTGCGCGCCGAGATCGACACGGTGACGTGCCCCATCAGCACGGGCAGGGTGCCGAGGCGGTTCGACAGGTGCACCCGCACCTTGTTGCCCGGCACCGAGGTGTGCACGGCGTTGCGGATCGTGAACCCGGCGAATCCGCTGGTCACGTTGGGTACGGCGGCGGCCTGCGCGGCTCCCCAGGTCTGGGTCCAGGCGGGTTTGCCGACAGTGGACAGCTCAGCCAGATCCGAAGCGGCAGCGGATCCCGGCGCGGCCCGCGCCGGTTCGGCGGTGGCTCGGGCTGTCTCGGCAGACGTCGGGCCTTCGGCGAAAGACGGTGCGGGGGCTGTGGCGATCACCATCGTGGCGACGGTGCCGAGCAGCGCGGCGCGGGCTAACGACATGGTCGGCTCCCTCTCCCGGAGGTCAGCCGGGACGAGTCGTGGGGTCGGGGAGGAGCGAGACGCAAAGACAACGTTGTCAGAACGCGGAGCAAGTGTGCCGACGCAGACGGTCAAAGTAAAGAGGGTGTTTCAGGTTGTGACCATTGGGTTTCTTGGGATCCCTGGGACTAGCCGCGCACGCCCGCCACCGCCCCGAAGTGCGGTAACTCCGGCCGGTCGGGACCGATCAGGATTACCGCACTTCGAGGAGGGGGGAGCGGACCGGTCGACTGTGGAGCCGTAGTCGGATCCGCGACTCGGCGGGCGGCGGAGTGGACGGCGGCCGGTATAACCGGGTGCGTTCGCAATGGACGCTCATCCAGGGAGACGGCATGAACCGCAAAGGGCCCCTGCTCACGCTGATCGCAGGGCTCGCGCTCGCCGGGGTCCTGCTCGCGATCGTCGTGAACGCGGTCTCCCGCGACCGCGACCGGCGCGGCAGCGGCGACGCCAGTCTCCACACCGGATCGGCGGCCCCGGCCGGCACCTACGCGGCCCGCACCACCGGCGCGCCCGGCGCCGTGGCGATCGCCGTGCGGGACGGCAAGGCCGTCGCCTATCTCAGCGACGGCAAGAACGTCGACGCCTGGCTGCAGGGCTCGGCTGCCAACGGCGCGTTCTCGCTGACCAGCCCCCAAGGCGCCACGCTGACCGGCCAGTTCTCCGGCGGCAAGGTCACCGGATCGGTCTCGATCCAGGGCATGCGCTGGAGCTTCGCCGCGCCGAGCGTCGCGCCCCCGGGCGGGCTGTACCGCACGGCGCCGGGCGCGGGTGGCGCGATCACCGGCGGCTGGATCGTGATGGCGGACGGTGGCCAGGTCGGCACCGTGACCGTCGGTGGCCTCCACAGCGCGGCCCCCAAGCTGGATCCGTCGACTCACTTAGCCACCGTCGGCGGCCAGCAGGTCACCGCCGTGACGGTCACCGGATCCTGACGTGGCAGCCGGACCGCTGCCCCCGGACACTCCACACGTCCGGGCCCAGGACGTGCCCGCGGTGCCGGACGCCGTGCCTGGGCACGAGGAGTCCGAGGAAGCCGTCGAGGCCGAACTCGCGGCCCTGGAGCAGAGCGCGGAGGAGCCGGCGCCGGTGGTCCGGGTCGCGGCGCTCGCGATCCCGCTGCTGGCCGGGGCCGTGGTCAGCGTCGCGCTCGGGGTGTTCGGGCGGATGCACGCGGCGCGTCCGGTCAGCCTGAACCTGTGGGGCGGAACCGGCGGCGAACTCAAGGTGGGGCTCACAGTCCTGGCCGTGGTACTCGCGCTGGCGCAGGGCGGGTCTGCGCTGGTCATCTACGGAAAGGTGCCCGCCGTACTGGGCAGGATCGCCGCGCCCGGCTGGATCACCACAGCGCACCGCTGGATGGGCCGGGCCGCGTTCGCCGCGACGATCCCGGTGGCGGTGCACTGCCTGTACGCGCTCGGCCTTCAGGCCACGAGCGTGCCGGTGCTGCTGCACGGGATCGCAGGCTGTGTCCTCTATGGAGCGTTCACGGTCAAGATGCTGGTGCTCAGCCGCGACGACACACCGCCCTGGGCGCTGCCGGCCGCGGGCGGACTCGTGCTGGCGGCGATCGTGGGAGCGTGGCTCACCACCGCACACTGGCTGTTCGGATAGGCCCCATCCGGCCCCGCGCCGGATCGGCTGTTCCTCACCTGGCCGGCCCCGCGCCGGCCAGTGCGAACTCAGCGGGCGGACGCGACGAAAACGTCCTCGAATCCGTTGGTGTCACCCGGCACGAGGTTCGAGGCGAACGAGGAGAACACCACCGAGGTGCCGTCCGCCGAGATCAGCGGCTGGGCCCAGCCCGTGGCCGAGTTGGCCTGGCTGCCGTTGGGCGCGACGTTGATCCGGACCGTGGTGCCGGCCTGGACGTCCCGCACGAAGATGTCCCGGTCGTAGTTCGTGTCGCCCGGCACCAGGTCGCTCGCACCGGAGGCGAACACCACGTACCGGCCCCCGGCGGCGATCGACGGATCGGAGCTCTCCGCGTTCGCGGCCGCCCCAGCGGGGGTGACACTGACCCGGACTGTCTTGCGCAGCAGGAGATCCCGCCGGTAGACCTGGTCGGACGTCACCGTGCCCGGGGTGACCTTCGGCGCCGACGATACGAACGCCACGTACCGCCCGTCGGGCGAGAGCGACGGCTGTGACCCCATCGCCGGATCCCCGGTGGTGGTGACGCTGGCCCTGGTCGTCACCGAAGCCACCAGGTCGCGGACGTACACCGCGGGCTGGCCGCCGTCCTGGTGCGTGAAGGCCACAGACCTGCCGTCGGCCGACAGCGACGGGAAGCCCGACGCGGCACCCCAGCGCCAGTCCTCGCCCGGCGGGGCGATGCTCGCCTCGACGGTCGTGGCGGTGTCGAGCTGGCGCACGTACACCCGCCCGGCGCTGGTGAACGCGACCGAACGGCCGTCTCCGGACAGGATCGCCGGGGCGGAGTCCGCCGGGAACTCGGCGCCCTTGGAGTCGACGCTCGCGAGCGTGGTCGTGCCGGTCCTGGTGTCGCGGACGAACACCCGGATTGCCCGGAACGGCACGGTACCGGGTACGAGGTCCCCGGCCATCGAGCAGAACGCCACGTACCGGCCGTCGGCCGACACGCTGGTGCGGATGATCTCGGTGGCCTGCGACGGGCCGCCGTCGGGCCGCAGGATCACCGGGCTGGTGTGGCCCGTCAGCACGTCCCGCACCACCGTCTGTGGACCGCCGGCGTTCAGCGCGTTGGTGCGGTACGCCACGTACCGGCCGGTGCCCGAGATGCTGGCGAAGAAGCTGTGGCCGACGGCCTGGGACCCGTCCGCGGCGAGGCTGACCCGGCTGAGCGCGAACGCGGGCCAGGCCGGCGCGGCGTTGCCGGTGCTGTCGGCGTGGGCCGCCGTGGCCGGTGCGGCGGCGAGCACCGCGCTGGCCGAGACCGCGAGAACGCGCGGCCAGTGTGATCGAGGCTGGTGCATTTTACCTCCGGACGATGAAACGAAATAGGAATCGCGAGCGTCACAGCGGGACCGGTCCGGGTCAATGTCCGCCGGGGCACTATGTGGGGCAGACTTTTGTCCACGGACACAGTGGACAGTGCCGTTTCGGCGATTGTTCTTCTGGCTGGGGGGTACCAGGGGAAATTGGCCGGAGAATTCTCGGCGAATCGGTGTGAAGGATTGGTAGCGGCAGTCCTCATGGTGATGTCACCAGCGCGGGCGGAGGGGCCGCTCGCGGGGGATTGTTCGAAGGGGGCAGAGATGTCTGCACGGAGGCACAAGGACCGCGAGTCCGGGCGCAAGTGGCACGACTCCCGGCGGTGGGGCCATCGCGATCGGTCCTGCGACGACAGCTGCGACAACTCCTGTGACGACCGGTCGTCCTGCGACGACAGGGATTCGTCGTGCGGCGACTGGTGATCAGCACAGTCCGATGAGGACCGGCGGGGCGCCCAGGTGGCGCCCCCCGGTCTGTCGGCCGCCTGCCGGTCAATCGTGCTGACGAGAGGAGCCCCGCCATCGCTGATCCGGAGACTCCGGCGCTGCGAATTCGGCAGCTGTTCCGGCGCTTCTGGCCATTCGCGGCCAAGCGCAAATGGTGGCTCGTTCCCGTATTCCTGTTCGCGATTGTCGGACCGCTTATCAGTACCGCCGAGATCTGGCTCTACAAGATTCTGATCGACGACGTACTGGTCCCACGGCAATTCGCGAGATTCCTGCCCATCGCCGCGTTGTACGTGGGCCTGACCCTCGCCGGCGGAGCCGTCGCCGGCGTCGACCGGATCGTTGGAACCTGGCTTAGCCAGCGCTTCCTCGTCGACCTGCGGACCGCGGTCGTGCGGCACCTCCAAACGCTCTCGCCGGACTTCTTCCAGCACAGCCGGCTGGGTGACCTGCTCTCGCGAATGAACAGCGACGTCGCCGCGATCGAGACGTTCCTGGTCTCGGGCTTCGCCGACACCCTCACGTTCGTCCTGCAGATCGTGTTCTTCACGGCCGCGCTGTTCCTGCTCCAGTGGCAGCTCGCGCTGGTCTCGCTGGTCGTGATCCCGTTGTTCTGGCTCACGGCACGCTTCTTCTCCGGCCGGATCAAGACCGTCTCCCGCGAGCGCCAGCGGCTCGCCGGATCCATCGGCAGCGTCCTCGAACAGAACCTCGGCAACATCTCGCTCGTCCAGGCGTACGGCCAGGAGGACGCCGAGACCGGCCGCTTCCGGCACCAGGCCGAGCGCAAGTACCGCGCCGAGATGGTCGCGGCCCGCCTGCGCGCGCTGTACAGCCCGTCGGTCGACCTCATCGAGCTGGCCGGCGTGCTCACGGTGATCGGCACCGGAGCGTGGCTGATGAGCCAGGGACGGCTGACGATCGGCGGGCTGCTCGCGTTCCTCGCCTACCTGAGCCAGCTCTACGGGCCGGTGCGCAACCTGGGCGGATTCGTCACGACCGCGTACTCGGCGTCCGCGGGGGCCGAGCGGGTGGCCGAACTGCTCGACGCCCGGCCCGCCGTCGCGGATCGCCCCGGAGCGCACCCCCTCCTGCGCCCCCGCGGCCGGATCGCCTTCCACGACGTGCACTTCAGCTACCCCGGCGCGGCGGGCGAGGCACTCGCGGGGATCTCGTTCTCGGTCGCGCCCGGCCAGGTCGTCGCGGTCGTGGGAGCGAGTGGGGCGGGCAAGTCGACGCTGGCCAAGCTGCTGCTGCGGTTCTACGAGCCCGGCGCGGGACGGATCACCTACGACGGCGTCCCGATCGGCCAGCTCACCCTCTCCTCGCTGCGGGAGGGCATCGCCACGCTGTTCCAGGAGACGCTGGTCTTCGACGGGACGGTCCGGGAGAACATCGCCTACGGGCGGCCCGGCGCGACCGACGAGCAGGTCGAGGCCGCCGCGGCCGCCGCCGACGCGAGCGCCTTCGTGGCGGCGCTCGGGGACGGCTACGACACCAGGGTCGGCGAGCGGGGGCGGCGGCTGTCCGGCGGGCAGGCCCAGCGGATCGCGATCGCGCGGGCCATGATCCGCGGTGCCCCGGTGCTGCTGCTCGACGAGCCGACGTCCGGGCTGGACGCGCGATCCGCCGACCGGGTGGCCGAGCCGTTCCGCCGGCTGCTCGCCGGGCGGGCGGCGATCGTGATCTCGCACGACCTGGCGACCGTCCGCGAGGCCACCGAGATCCTGGTACTCGACCAGGGCCGGATCGCCGAGCGCGGAACGCACCGTCAACTGCTGCGCCGGGACGGCCTGTACGCGCGGCTGTGGCGGCTGTCCGGCCACGACCCGGGCGACCCGGGCGAGCCGGGCAAGCCCACACCCCGCCAGCCGGACCCGGACCATCCCGCGCCCCGGCAGCCAGACCCTGATCAGCCCGCGCCCCGCCAGCCCGACCTGCCGCAGCCGCAGACCAGCCCGCCGAACGTGCCCAGGATCCCGATGCCGAGGCAGCGACCCGAGTCGCTCGGGGATCCGCAGCGGACCGCGATCATCCGCTTCTAGGAGCAGACTGTGGTCGAGGAGGCGAGGCGTGCATGTCCCATGCTGAGGTGGCGCGGGTTCCCCCGCCCGTGCTCCCGGGCGGGTACCCGATCACCGGCGGATACACCGTGATCGAGCACCTGAGCAGGGGATCCGCGCTGGACGTGTACGAGGTCTTCAGCGCCGAGCGGATGTGCGGCTGCGTCGCGAAGGTCGTCCGGCCGGATCGCCTCGGCGTGACCCGGGTGGCCGACCAGCTGCTCTCCGAGGGCCGGATCCTCGCCGCGCTCGCCCACCCCAACCTGGTCCGGGTGCTCGACGTCCGGACGGATCCGCAGCCGGTCGTGGTCCTCCAGAGGTTGCCTGGCCTGCGGCTGGACCGCCTGATCCACCAGCGGGAACGTCCGCCCAGCGCGCTGGACATCGCGCACTTCGGGGCACACCTCAGTTCCGCGCTGTTCTACCTACACGGCAAGGGCTTCCTGCACCTGGACGTGCGCCCGCGCAACGTGATCGTCGAGTGCGGGATCGCCGTGCTGGCCGGCCTGAGTCTCGGCCGGGCGCCCGGGCTGGCCCCGCGCGGCCTGGGGACCCGCGAGTACCTGGCTCCCGAGCAGGCCACCGGGGCTCCGCTGACCGCCGCCTCGGACGTGTGGGGCCTCGGCGCGACCCTGTACGAACTGGCCGCCGGAACCCCGCCGTTCGCGGCGCTGGACGACGAGGACCAGCGGTTGTGGGACGCCGGGGAGTACCTGCAGCTACACCGCCCGGCACGGCCGCTGGGCCACTACCGCCGGCTCCCGGACGCGCTCGCCGGGATCACCGAGAACTGCCTGCGCGCGGATCCGGCGGCTCGCCCGTCGATCGTCGAGGTCTCGGCGGTGCTCACCGCGCTGACCAGCACCCCTGAAGTCTGAGCCGTTTCCGGACTGTTTCGTCCGCGGGGCCAACTGCGGTGCACAGTTACTTCCGATGTGGGGCAAAGCGCTGTACTTTACTGCCCAGTAACGCGAGCCCGTCTCTCGTTCAGGCATTTCCCTCCAGCGAGCGGAAGGGACAGCTCAATGCCGATCCCGCGCAGAATCCCCCTGATCCTCGGTGCGATCGTCGCCGCCGGCGTCGTCGTCTTAGGCCTGCTGGCCCAGCCCGCGACGGCCCAGGTGCCCTCCGTCGCCACCCGCGACCTGATCTTCGTGGGCAACAACTTCGGCGGCACGGTCACGGTCATCGACGCGCACACCTTCGCGCGGATCGCCGACATCAACGTGATCCCCGACCTCCAGCAACGCCTGGACCAGATGACGGTCGCCGAGCGGATCGGCTACGAGCTGGTCCACAGCCAGACCGTCGACTACCAGTACGTGGACGACCTCGCGATCAGCCCCGACGGCCGCACCATGTACGTCTCGCGGTCCAACCTCGCCGACGTCGTGGCGATCAGCCTCGAGACCCGCCAGCAGGTGTGGCGCACCAAGATCGACGGCCTGCGCTCGGACCACGTCACGATCTCCCCGGACGGCCGGCGGCTCGTGGTCTCCGCGCTGACCGCCAAGAAGGCGCAGATCCTCGACACGGCGACCGGCCAGATCACCGGATCCTTCGCGACCGGCGACTACCCGCACGAGAACCAGTTCTCCGCCGACGGGCGCCACATCTACAACGCCAGCATCGGCACGGTCCCCGTTCCGGACTGGCTGGAGGGCCTCAAGGGCGAGCGCAAGCTCACGGTGGTCAACGCCTCGACGCTGGAGATCGAGCGGGTGTACTCGTTCGACCACGGGATCCGGCCGTTCGTGGTGACTCCGGACGGCAAGACCATGTACGCGCAGCTCTCGTTCCTCAACGGTTTCGTCGAGTTCGACATGGCCAGCGGCAAGATCACCCGCACGGTGAACATGCCGCTCAGCGACGAGGCCGCGAAAATGAAGCGCGAGGACTACCCGTTCGACTCTGCCCACCACGGCCTGGCCCTCTCGGGCGACGGCACGAAGCTGTGCGACGCGGGCACCATCTCGGACTACGTGGCGATCCTGTCCCGGCCGTCGCTGACCGTCGACGCCCAGTTCGGCACCGGCGACCAGCCCTACTGGGCCTACACCAGTGCGGACGGCACGAACTGCTACGTGTCGAACAGCCTGAGCGACACGGTCTCGATCATCTCCTATGGGCAGGAGCGGGAGATCGCGCGCATTCCGGTCGGCCACCATCCACAGCGGATCCGCACCGGCGCCGTGCCGGTCGGAATTCTCTAACGAGTGGCCAGGGCCAAAGCTGGCTAGCAGTAATCGCAAGGGCCACGCTGGGTGAATGAGGGAAGTAATTGCCTCGTTGCCCAGCGTGGTCCTTACTACTGCGAATGCGACAGTGCGAGCCGTGAAGGCCACGCTTGTGAGCCATTCGGGTAGCGGACAGTAGCCATGCGAGCGTGGCAGACTTCGAAGCGTGCTGGTGGCGTACCGGTTCGCGGTGGAGGATCCCACTTCGGGAGGCATGCGGCGCTTTGTCTTTGAGGCCGACGTGCCCTATCCGCACGTCCCCAGAATGGGGGAGGGTGTCGTCGTTCCCACCATTTATCGTGGAGAAATGCTGGGGGCGTGCCGTATCGAGCGGGTCATCTACGATCCGTACGGAATGGTGATTCTCGATCTGGCCGCGGACGGGCTCGTGAAGAACGTCGACATGCAGATCCAGATGTTGCTCACCGGAGGCTTTCGCGAGATCACCTGAGAAGTCCGGCCACTGCCAGCCGGTTTGACGGATTGCCGATTGGTCTCCCACCATTGCGGGATCCCGGACGGTGCGCGCGGGCCGGGACCGGTCCACTCCGCCCCGGGGCGCTCGCCCGGCCCCACCCGCCCGGTCCCCACGCCGGGTCCCGAAGGTCACCGAGGAGAGTTTTCGTATGAGGTCGCCCGCGCGATCACTGGCCGCCTCGGCCGTGCTCGCCGCCACGCTGCTCAGCGCCGCTGGCTGCTTCTGGAACGACACCACCACCGACACGCAGGCCGCCGGCACCACATCGAGCAAGCCCGCCGACGACTCGGCGGGCCAGCCGTCGGCCGCCCAGACCCCGCGCCCCGGCAGCGAGCCGCTCTTCCACAGCACGTCCGCCACGGAGGGCAAGTTCCACGAGTTCGAGACCGAGGGCGACTTCCTCGTCCGGTTCGCGTGCAAGGGCGCGGGCACGGCGAGCGTCTCGCTCGGATCCGGCAAGAAGTTCGACTACAAGTGCACCCCGGCGGCGCCCGAGCAGCAGAACCAGCTCGTCGCGCCGAAGCAGGGACGCAACACCTACCGGGTCGAGGTCACGACGTCGAACCCCAAGACCACCTGGTCGCTGTTCCTCGACCGCTCGCTCACCCGCTGACGGGATCCGCCTGTCCGGTGCGCCCGGGCGGCCGGCGCACCCGCGCAGCCGCCCGGGAACTGCGTCACCACCAGCGGCTGATCCCCGGCAGCGGTTTGCTGGCTGGCGGATCGAACAAGCTGCCGGTGCGCTCCTCGCCGACCGGCGTCAGCGAGTTCCCGGCCACGCGCCCGGTCGCGGCCCTGACCCATCGCGGCGCCCCGGCCTTTCGTCCCAGCGTGCCCGACCGGCTCGGGCTGGTCACCCACACCCGGCGCAGGTACGCACCGCCGACGCCTGCGGCGATCGCGGCTAACCGGGTGCCGCGGAACAACATGACGACCAGCAATACGAGGACTGTTCCGAGGACCCTCAACACGCGCCCCATCACGGGCCTCCCCTCTCCCAGGGGACTCCCGAGCGCCCGGCGCCACCGGGCGCTCGATCCATCCGGCTGAAGCGCCCACCTGGCCTCCCAGGGGGACGCTCTGTTTGCGACTGTCCTCCGCGAGGTCCCTCGTGTCGCCGGATTTTCCGCGTGGGGCGGTGGTGCGGCTGCGCGGGGTGGTGCGGTGCGAACCAGGCCGAAACACGCTGTCGGCCGGGCCTGGTAAGTCGTACGCTAACGATACCTACGGGCCTTATTGTTCCGACAATAAACCTGAAGGATCGTTCAGGGCCCCGTCGACGCGGCTGCTACGTTCCTGGGCGGCCGCACATCCAACGGGGAGGCACGCCGATGGCTGCCGTCGACGGCGGCGACAACCCGCTCTACCAGCAGATTGCCGGTGATCTGCGCGCGGCGATCCGCGAGGGCGTCCTTCCTCCGGGTGGCAAGGTGCCCACCGAGATGGATCTGTCTCAGCGATACTCCGTCTCCCGCAACACCGCCCGGATGGCTCTCACCGCGCTCGCCCACGAGGGGCTGATCACCGCGGGACGGGCCCGGGCAGGCCGGCTGGTGCGCCGCCGCGAGCAACTCGTCTGGACCCACCGGGTCAGCCTGTCCGCGGTGGGCCGCCGCCTGGCCGGCACCGACGACTTCGCCGAGCAGACCGCCGCCCAGGGCCGGGTCCCGGACCAGACGATCGAGGTCGGGATCGTCGCGGCGCCCGGGTTCGTGGCCGAGCGGCTGGAGGTCCCCGCGGGGGAGAGCCTGGTCGCACGGCGCCGGCTGTACCTGGTCGACGGTGCCCCGTCCGCGCTCGCCGAGTCGTACTACGCGCTCTCGTTCGCCCAGGGCACCCCGCTGCTGGATCCGCGCCCCTACCACCGTGGCACCGCCGCGCTGCTCGCCGAGCTGGGCCACAAGACGGTCCGCACGGCCGACGAGATCACCACCCGCATGCCGGATCCGGCCGAGGCGCTCCGGCTGGAGATCGGGCACGGCGTACCCGTACTCGCGCACGTGCGGATCAGCTACGCCGAGCGCGGCCCCGTGCGGGTGGCCACGACGATCCTTCCTGGTGATCGGCATCAGCTGCGGTACGACCTGCCGGGCTGAGCGGCGGCCGCCGGGGATCGCGCAGCACGTCGGGCCGCTGCTCCTGCGGACGGGCGTACCGGGTCAGGCCGATCACCGCACTGAGCGTGGCGACGAACCCGATGGCCGCCAGCCACTCCAGCCCTGGGGTGATCTTGTCGCCGAGCACGAGCAGCCCGACCGCCGCCGCGGGGATCGCCGAGGCCGCGTCCATGGCCGCGACGGCCGCGGTGGTCGATCCGCGCTGCATGGCCAGGCCGAGCAGTAGCTGGCCCACCACTGAGTGCGCCAGCAGGATGTACAGCAGGGGATTGGTGACGAACTCGGCGGCCGATCCGGAGTTGGCGAGTGGGCGCGACGCGACGGCCACGGCGCCGAAGGACAACCCGGCCAGGGATCCGAGGGCGACGGACGCGGCGGCCCCGCGCAGCCGGGCGGCGAGCCGTCCGAGCAGCCCGATCAGCGCGACGGACGCGGCCAGCGACACGACCTCGGCCACCCCGAGGTTGTTGGACACGCTCGGCGCCGCGGAGATGATCAGCCCGGCCAGCCCCGCGCCGAGCAGGACCAGCAGCGCGATCTCCGCGGGCGGGTGCCGCCACTTCATCAGCAGCACCCCGAGGATCGCCGTGACCCCCAGCCCCGCGGCCACCGCCGACTGGACCAGGAACAGCGGCAGGTAGGCCCTCGCCAGGAACGCGAACAGGAAGCCCGTGAACTGCGCGCCGAGCCCCACCAGGTACGTCTTGTGGGTGGCGAGCCGCAGCAGCAGGCCCGGGTGGAGGTCGTCGTGGTGGTCGACCCGCCCGGCCGCGACGGCCTGCAGGAAGTTGGCTGCCCCGTAGGCGAGCACAGCCGCCGCGAGGAAGATCCAACCGAACGTCACCCGCAGAGGATAGACGGCTTGCGGCACCGGGGCTCCGGCAGCGCGTCCCCGCGGCCGGCGGGTCGCCGCGCCGTCGCAGACCGTGTTGACGGACGCAGGCAGAGGTACTGGCCCACGGCGGTGGTGGCCGGGGCCGCTGGCCGTCAGCGCAGGTAGCTGAGGACCTCGTCGTGCAGCTGGCCGTTGGTCGCGACCGCGTCGCCGCCACCCGGTCCGCTTTCGCCGGCCAGCGAGGTGAACCGTCCGCCGGCCTCGGTCACGATCGGGACCAGGGCTGCGAGGTCCCACAGCGAGACCTCGGGCTCCGCGGCGATGTCGACCGCCCCCTCGGCGACGAGCATGTAGCTGTAGAAGTCGCCGTACGCGCGGGTCCGCCAGACGGACCGGCCGAGGTCGAGGAAACCGCCGAGCAGCCCGCGCTCCTCCCAGCCGGACAGCGACGAGTAGCTGAACGAGGCGTCCTCAAGCTTGGCGACCTGCGAGACCCGGATCGGCGTCGCCGCGGACCGCTGCTTCCCCGTGAACGCCCCGAGCCCGGACGCGGCCCACCAGCGGCGGCCGAGCGCGGGAGCCGAGACGAGCCCCGCGACCGGATGCCCGCCGTCCAGGAGCGCGATCAGGGTCGCCCAGACGGGTACCCCGCGGATGTAGTTCTTGGTGCCGTCGATCGGATCGATCACCCACTGGCGCGATCCCGATCCGGCCGAGGTGCCGAACTCCTCGCCGAGGACCCCGTCCCGGGGCCGGGATCGCGCGAGCACCGCCCGGACGGACTTCTCCACGGTGAGGTCGGCGTCGCTGACGGGGGTGAGGTCGGGCTTGGCGTCGATCCGCAGGTCGAGAGCGCGGAAGCGGGCGAGTGAGATCGAGTCGGCCGTGTCGGCGAGCACGTGCGCCAGGGCGAGGTCGTCGGCGTACCGGGACATGGGCCGAACGGTATACCCCCAGGCCGCCGGGGGTGCAGACCAGGCCAAAAGTCGTAGTGCCAATCACACTCCCGGCAGACGTTGGAGGATGCGCCCAGCGTCTACCTTTTTGGTTATGCAACCGACCAGCCCGCTGTTCCTCCTGCTGCTGGGGGCGGTGACGCTCGCTCTCGCGGCCGTCACGGTGCTCACGTGGGACCGCACGCGCCTCAAGCGCACCAGACGTGTCAGCACCCTCCTCACCACCCAGACGCTGGTGGTGCTCGTCGCGCTCGGGCTGGTCAACGCCTCGCAGGGCTTCTTCACGGCATGGTCGGACTTCGGCGGCGGAGAGGCACACAACAAGTCGTCCCGGATCTCGGCCCACGGCGGCACGGAGGGGCAGTTCACGTCAGCGATCCGGGTGGCACGTCACCACGCCAGGCCGGGCCGCGGGGTCATGATTTCGGCGGACGTCCAGGGCGCGAAGACCGGCTACCGGCTACCGGTCCGGATCTACCTTCCCGCGGCCTACTTCGACCGCAGCCAGCCCGACCGCATCTTCCCCACGGTCATGTTCTTCAACGGCTTCCTCGGCGGCGCCGACACGTTCCAGGAGCGGCTCGGCGGCGACCACGTGCTCGACAAGGCGATCGCGAGCGGCCAGGTACCGCCCATGATCGTCGTGAGCGCCGAGAAGAACCCGCACCGTCCGACGGACAGCCAGTGCATCGACGCGGTCCACGGCGACCGGGCCGACACCTACCTCACCGACGACCTGACCGGCGTGCTCCGGCACGAGCTGCGGGTCGGCCAGAACCGCGACGGCTGGGCGCTCATGGGCTACTCGACGGGCGGCTTCTGCGCCACCAACCTCGCGCTCCGGCACGCCAAGGAGTTCTCGGCCGCCGTCAGCCTGTCCGGCAACTACACGCCCTACGTCGACACCACCACCGGCGACGTCTTCCACGGGGACCGGTCCGCGCGGGCCGCGAACACGCCGCTGGACACGATCACGCAGGACCGCACGTGCCCGCAGAGCTTCTACCTGTTCGCCTCGCGCGGCGATCCGGTCGGGTACCGGGACCTGAAGAAGTTCACGCCGAAGGTCCAGAAGCCCGACGCGGCGACGGTGGTGATGCTCGACGCGGGCGGCCACAACTTCGCGGTGTGGCGCAACGCGCTTCCGCCGGCGTTCGTCTGGCTCGGCCGCGTCCTCAACCCCTACGGCACCGGGGCCTGCCCGCAGACCGCAATCGACCCGGTCAAGGCCCTCGCCTCCCGCTGACCCACCCCTCCCCGGCCAGCCCACTCGCTGCCGGGCGCGCGCGCCCCTCCCGCGAAGTGCGGTAACTGCGGCCGCTCGGGACCGGCTGGAGTTACCGCACTCCGGCGGGAAAGCGCGGGGCGGGCGGCCCGCGGCGGGTTAGAGCTGGACCACCGCGTGGGGTGCGTAGGGGTCGCCGTACTGGAGGACGACCTGGGCCGGGCGCGGCGGGAAGGCCCTGAGCACGGGCTCCATCGCGGCGAACAGGCGATCCGCGTCGGGGCCGTGCGCGTAGACGGTGAGCTCGTTGTCGCCGAAGTCGTTCCCGGCGAACTCGCCCGCTCTGGCCGTGTCGATCGCCTCGGCCAGCATCTGCTCCAGCGCGAAGACGTTGTGGATGTCGGTGGCGGTGCCCGTCGGTCCGCCCGCGAGCTGGTAGCGCGCGATGACGGCGTGCGTGGTGGGTGCGTCGGCCGAGGTCGTGGCCGAGCCCGTGCGCATGCGGGAGAAGAGTCCCATGTCCCTGCCTTGAGATGGGTGGTTAACGGCGTTGCCCCCCGGCGGGCACTGTAGTCCTGCCGCGCCAGCGATGGCAGCGTTCGTTACCGTGTGTCCATGGCGGACGAACAGATCGGTGCCGCGGCGCTCGCGGGGCTGCTCGCCGAGCGCGACCGGCTCGCCGTGTTCGCGGCGATAGTCCTCGGCGCCGGATCCGCGCCGGACGTGGCGGTTTCGGCGGGTCTGGACACGCGCGCGGTCACCAGAGCACTCCAGAAGCTGCGGGCGGGAGGCCTGGTGTCGGATGTGGACGGCCGGCTGGCCGCCGATCCGGACGTGTTCAAGCGCGCCGCCCGGGCCGCCGCACTCGCCACGCCGGAGGACAGCCACGGGGCCTCGGATCCGGGCGTCGCGGCGGTGCTCCGCACGTTCCTCCGGGACGGGCGGCTCGCGTCGATCCCGGTCCCGCGCGCGAAGCGGCTGGTGGTGCTGGAGCACATCGCGATGGGGTTCGAGCCCGGGGTCCGCTATCCCGAGCGGGAGGTCAACGTGTTGCTGCGCGCCTGGCACGACGACCACGCCGCGCTCCGCCGCTACCTGGTCGAGGAGGGCCTGCTCGGCCGCGCGAACGGCGAGTACTGGCGCACCGGCGGCCCGGTCCAGACTTAGGCGTCGGTGCTGCCGGCGCGTGAGGTGAGGAGCCGGCGGTAGGAGGCGAGCCGGGCGGGCATCGCGTGCCCGGCCGCCACCCAGGCGTCCAGCGCGCACTCCTCGCCCAGGTGCGTGCAGCCCGGAGGGCAGGCCTCCGCGCCCTCGGCCAGGTCGTCGAACGCCGCGAGCAGGCTCGCCGGGGACACGTGCGCCAAACCGAACGAGCGGATCCCCGGAGTGTCGATCACCCACCCGCCGCCGGGCAGCTCCAGCGCCACCACCGAGGTCGACGTGTGCCGCCCCTTGCCGATCGCGCTCACCACCCCGATGGCCCGGTGCGCCTCCGGTACCAGGGCGTTGACCAGCGTCGACTTCCCCACCCCGGAGTGCCCGACGAGCACGGAGATCCGCCCGGCCAGCCGGTCCCGCAGCTCGTCGGGGGGCGCGTCGTAGCGGGTGAGGATCGGCGTGAGGTCCAGCCCCTCGTAGTGCGAGAGGAACTCCTCGGGACCGGCCGACAGATCCGCCTTGGTCAGGCACAACAGCGGATGCAGCCCGGCGTCGTACGCGGCGACCAGGGCCCTGTCGACGAATCCGGTACGCGGCGGCGGATCCGCGAGCGCGGTCACGATCACCAGTTGCTCGGCGTTGGCCACCACGACCCGCTCGAACGGATCGTCGTCGTCCGCGGTCCGGCGCAGCACCGAGGTCCGGGGGTCGATCCGGACGATCCGGGCCAGGGTGTCGGGCTTTCCGCTGACGTCCCCGACCAGCTCGACCCGGTCGCCCACCACCGCGGACTTGCGGCCCAGCTCCCGAGCCCGCATGGCCGTGACCGTCGCTTCCCCGACCCGGCAGGTCAGCCGTCCCCGGTCCACGGCGATGACGAACCCGTGGGCGGCGTCGGAGTGCTTCGGGCGGATCCGCGTGCGGGGCCGCGACGAGCGCCCGGGCCTGACCCGGACGTCGTCCTCGTCCCAATCCCGCTTGCCGTTCAGGCCGGATCTCCCAGCAGGCGCGCCCACATGCCGGTGAAGTCGGGCAGCGTCTTGGCGGTGGTGGCGACGTTCTCCACCTTGATCCCGTCGACAGCCAGCCCGAGCACCGCTCCGGCCTGGGCCATCCGGTGGTCGTCGTAGGTGCCGAAGACGCCCGCGCCGAGCGGCCGGGGGCGGATCACCAGCCCGTCCGGCGTCTCGCTCACGTCCCCGCCGAGGGCCGTGAGCTCGTGGGCCAGCGCGGCGAGCCGGTCGGTCTCGTGGCCGCGCAGGTGCGCGATCCCCCGCAGCCGGGAGGGGCCGTCGGCGAGCGCGCACAGGGCCGCGAGCACCGGGGTCAGCTCGCCGACGTCGTGCAGATCCGCGTCAAGGCCGGTCAGGGACTCGCCCGCGGCCACCGTCAGGCCCTTGTCGCCCAGCGTCACCCGCGCGCCCAGCTGCCCCAGCAGGTCGCGCAGCGCGTCGCCCGGCTGCGTCGTCTGCCGCGGCCAGCCGGGGATCGTCACGTCGCCGCCGGTCACCAGCGCGGCCGCGAGGAACGGGGCGGCGTTGGACAGGTCGGGCTCGATGTGGTCGTCGAGCGCGGCGATCGGGCCGGGGCGCACCCGCCAGCTGTTCGGATCCGCGTCGTCCACCTCGACCCCGCGCTGGCGCAGCATCGCCACCGACATGTCGATGTGCGGCAGGCTCGGCACCGGCTTGCCATCGTGGACCACCAGCACGCCCTCGTCGTACCGGGCGCCCGAGAGCAGCAGCGCCGAGACGAACTGCGAGGACGCCGACGCGTCGATCACCACCGTGCCGCCGGGCAGCGATCCGCGGCCGAGGACGTCGAACGGCAGCGCCTCCCGGCCGTGGTCGTCCACCACCGCGCCCAGGGTCCGCAGCGCGCCGAGCAGCCTGCCCATCGGGCGCTCCCTGGCCCGCTCGTCGCCGTCGAACGCGATCCGGCCGTTCGCCAGTGCGGCGACCGGCGGGACGAAGCGCATGACCGTCCCGGCGAGGCCGCAGTCGACGCTCGCGGGTCCGTGCAGGTCGGCGGGGGTGACGCGCCAGGATCCGTCCGGACCGTCCTCGATGATCGTGCCCATCGCCCGCAGCGCGCCCGCCATGAGCAGGGTGTCCCGCGACCGCAGCGGCGCGGACAGCTCGGAGGGCGCGGTGGCGAGTGCGGCGAGGATCAGCGCGCGGTTCGTCACGGACTTCGAGCCCGGCATGGCGATCGTCGCGCGCACGGGAGCGGTGGCGCGCGGAGCCGGCCACGGATCGGCGAGAACAGGCGTCTGCATGCGGACAGTCTGACGGTTCCCCCCAACCGAAAGCACGACCACCCCGCCGCGCCGCGATCCGTCCGGCCCGCCTGCCGCGTGGCGAATTCACGTACGAGGCGCCAGCCGGGCCCGGATCGCGGCCCGCTGGAGCACGGCGTGCGGCGGAACGGCCGCGCGCACGGCGGCCCGCAGGCACCGGGCGTTCGGCCCCATCGGCACTACCCGCGTGAACCGGGTCTGCCGGGTGTCCATCAGCACGATGAGGGAATCGACCTCGAAGTAGGTGCTGAAGTCCGACCAGGCGAAGCTGCTTTCGGGGGAGTCCTCACTGGCCTGCAGCACCGCGCCACGCTAGGACGGCCCGTCAAGCCAGCCGTCTCCGGCGATCCGCTGGCGGCGAGTGTCCAGCGGGAGTGCGGCGCTCACGACCTGGCGCACCTCCGCGGCCGGGTCGGCCAGCGGCAGGTGAACCGTGTGCGTCCGGCGGCCGGCCGGCACGAGGACCAGCGCGCCGTCGACCTCGTGCCAGGCCCGGAACGCCTGCCACGGGTGCTCGCAGCTGACGACCACGGAGCGGACCTCCGCCGTGAGGCTGGCGCCCTCGGCCGAGACGCCGTAGGTGGCCGACGGCGGCACCCCGCGGTCGAACCAGCGCTGAGCCCGTGCCGTGAGCACGATCTCGGCGATCCGGCGGTGGCACGCGAGGAGCACGGCGGCGCTGACCAGGCACATCACAGGCCCCGGCCCGGCGGATCGAGAAAGTCCGGCAGCGGCGCCCACGGCGACGACTACAGCCAGCACCCAGAGCACAATGCTGACCCGGATCGCGGCCCGCACTCGGACCCGGACCACCGCGGCGACCATGCCCAGCGTGAGACTCGCCTCCCACCGGATCCCGCCCGGAGGGCACGGCGGGGATGGGCTCGTCTCCACAGTCGCCACCCTCGTCCTCCCGTCAAGCCGAACCTCGCCGAAGTGCGGTAACACCGGCCGGTCCTGACCGGTTGGAGTTACCGCCCTTCGGGGGAGGGGCACTCCGGCGGAGGGGGCACTCCCCGTTGGTGGCGCGGATCCTGTCGGGGGGCCGGGATAGCGTGGCGGGCATGTGCGGACGGTATGCCTCGACGCGGAGCACTCAGGACTTGGTCGCCGAGTTCGACGCGGCCGGTGCCACCGACGGCGAGGAGCTCAGCGCCGACTACAACGTGGCGCCGACCAAGCGTGTCCACGTAGTCCGGATGTCCCGCCGCGCGCCGGTGTCCGCCGAATCCGCCCAGGCCCGCGAATCCGCCCAGGCCAGCCAGTCCTCGCAGGCCAGCGAGTCCGCGGCGGTGGCCGAGCCGGGTGCGGAAGGTGGCGAGCGGCGGCGGGTGCTGGATGTCGTGAAGTGGGGCCTCGTGCCGTTCTGGTCGAAGGATCCGTCGGGGGGCGCGCGCATGCTCAACGCGCGGGCCGAGTCGCTGGGCAGCAAGCCCGCGTTCCGGGCCGCGTTCTCCAAGCGCCGGTGCCTGGTCCCGGCGGACGGCTGGTTCGAGTGGACCCCACGCGAGCACGCGCCGGGCAAGCAGGCCTTCTACATGACCCCCCACGACGGATCCGTACTGGCGCTCGCCGGGCTGTGGGAGGTGTGGGGCGAGGGCGAGGACCGCCTCTACACGTGCACGATCGTCACGACGGAGGCTCTCGGGCAGCTCACGGCGGTCCACGATCGCATGCCGCTGGTGCTCGGGCGGGATCGCTGGGCGCAGTGGCTCGGCGAGGACGGTGCGGCGGACAAGTCCGAGTTGCTGGCGCCGCCGTCCGAACGGCTGATCGCCGGACTGGACATCCGGCCCGTTGGCGGCGCCGTCGGTAACGTCCGCAACAACGGGCCCCAGCTGCTCGATCCCGACCCAGACGCGGTCGCTGACCTGCGCGAAGCCGATTCTGGGACGAACCAGACCCTGTTCTGACGCATGGGGTGAACCCGGCGAGCCGCTGACGACGTATCTATGCGCGGTGCCGTAACGGTTCCTGTCAACGCTCGTTGGCCTCACTACAGAACGAGTTCAGCTTGTTGCAATCCGTTGTTGTGGCTTCCCCGTCCGTGCCCCACAGCTCCGCCCAGGCACACCTGACGCGACCACGGCTCGGCTGCACGTCCCACGACTTGCGCTGCCGGTACAGCGCCGAAGAAAGGAGCCCTCGTGACCCGGGCGAGGCTGCCACGACCGCACGAGGTTCAGACCGCGAGCCGGGACCCACGGCTTCTGCGGGCCCGTAGCGCACGACCGCACGACCCGACCTGGCGTACTCAGGGCCGGTGCCGAACTGTAGACCCTGAGACGTTCTTCCCGCTGCCCACCGAACCCGCCGACATGGCGCTCGCGCTCTGCCGCGGCTGCGACGTGCAGGCCGACTGCCTCGCCGCCGCGCTCAACGCCGGTGACTGCGAAGGCGTGTGGGGTGCCACCACTCCGCGCGAGCGGCGAGCCATGCTGGTGGCGTGGCGAAACTGCGGCGGAACGATCAACACCCCGGCCCACTCCGCGCGGCACTGACGCGCGGACCCGCTCCCGGCGGCACTGAGCCACCGCCGGGAGCGGGCACGTCGTGGCTGGTCACGACGCCTCGCGGAGACGCGCGGATCGACCTCGACCGGCCCGACCACGAAGCGGGCACCCTGCTGGTCCTCGGTCACGGCGCGGGCGGGGACGTCACAGCCCCGGATCTGCTGGCCGTCCGCGACGCGGCCCTCGCGGCGGGCGTCACGGTCGCCCGAATCACCCAGCCCTACCGGGTGGCCGGACGGCGGGCACCGGCTCCCGCGAGCCATCTCGACGAGGCGTGGTCCGCGGCCGTCACGGCACTCCGCGCGCTCCCGTCCCTCTCTGCGCACACGCTCGTGCTCGGGGGCCGGTCGAGCGGGGCGCGGGTAGCGTGCCGGACCGCCCCGCAGCTCGGCGCCGCCGGTGTGATCGCCCTGGCGTTCCCCGAACATCCCCCGGGGAAGCCCGACCGGTCCCGCGGCGCCGAGCTGCGAACGGGGGTGCCGACGCTCGTGGTGAACGGCGAGACGGATCCGTTCGGGGCGCCCGAACCCGGTCCGGGGATCGACCTCCGGCTGGTCCCTGGCGACCACTCCCTCAAGCGCTCCCCGGACCAGGTGGCCAGCGAGGCCATGACATGGATCCGCAACAGGGGTTTGGCCTGAACCCCAGCCGCGCACGAGACCCGGCGCCAATCCGGCGAAGTGCGGTAACCGCGACCGGCTATAACCGGCCGCGATTACCGCACTTCGCGGGACGGCAGCCGGGACGGGAGCCGGGACGGCAGCCGGGACGGCAGCCGGGACGGCAGCCGGGACGGGAGGCAGGCGGGCAGCCGGGCGGGAGCCGGGGTGGAACAGACCGGGGGTTG
>JAOPVE010000393.1 GCA_025963185.1 Actinomycetes bacterium | reverse complement strand
CAACCCGTCGCGGCCGTGGTACAGCAGCAGACACGTGCCCAACAGCGACAGCTCGAACAGCAGAGGCTCCCATAGCCACTGCGCCTGCCCGGTGGTGCCCCCCGCGAAGAGCGCCCCGGGCGCCTGGGTGAAGATGAACGCCTCGGTCACGCAGCCCAGTCGGAAGCCGCCCAGGTCGAGGGGGAACGTCACGCACTTGCAGACGATGATCAATGCCAGCAGTGGATGCCGGGTCATGAAAGCGGTCGGTCCGCGTCGGGCGAAGCCACGAGCGCGCAGGCGCTTCCACAGGGCGTGCGCGATCAGTGCCGGGACGACGAGCCACACGATGTAGAGCGGGAAGAAGAAGACCGGCTCGAAGGTCGGGGCGAGATCCGACCACGGCAACACCCCGTGCGGGATGTGCAGGAAGGCCGGGTTCGTCGGGAAGTAGCCGAGCCAGTTGTACAACGGGTCGAAGGCGAACATGCCGCCGGCAGCGAACGACACCGCCAGCATCGGATGCATCCTGCGAGCGGTCCACGACTTGTAGCCGTACACGAGCAGGATCGTCAGTCCGCCGCCGATCCCGATCGCCTGCCAGAGATAGATCCAGCCGGCCCATCCGAGTGGCGGTGGGTTCGCGCGGAGGCCCCCGTTGTAGTGGTAGACGGGGTGGCTCACCCCGGCGACGACGTAGCTGCTGGCGTTGACCGAAACGGCCGGGTTCCGCAGCGCTCCCGGTCCGGTCTCCGCAGTCGCCACCATGAAACCGAACAGCGCCGCGAAGAGAACGAACGCGGTGACCAGCCATCGACGGCCGTCGAGCAGTTGTTGAGGCTGCACGTCGGTCTTCTCGAGCAACGTGTGCGAGCTGATCGAGCTGGTTGCCACGGTGTCCTCCATGGGCACAGGGGGAGTCATCAGGTGGTGGGGGTGCTGGCGCCGAGCAGGACTGTGACGACCCCGACGATGACGGTCAGCATGCCGACGTACTGAGCCACGTTCAGCCGCTCGTGCAGGAACAGGACGCCGATCAGTGCGATCGCGAAGATGCCGATCGCCGACCACAGTGCGTAGGCGACCGCGACCTGCATGCCGCGCTCGAGCACGTAGGACAGCGCCACGAAGGCAACGACGTAGCAGCTGATGACCGCTGCGCTCGGCACCAGACGCGTGAAGCCGTGTGAACTCCGTAGCGCGAGCGTCCCGGTGACTTCGGCGCAGATCGCGACGCCGAGCAGGGCGTAGGTGAGCGGCATTCGTTCATCGTCCGGGCAGTGGCGGACCCCGGCATCACCCCACGGGATGGGCTTGGGGGTCCTTCCTGGCTAGCAGGCTTTCGGACGCACCTCATGGAAGCACGGAGTCGCTACCCAGGGGTGATGTTCGTTCTCCGGCCGCCGGGCACGGTGAAGATCGATGTGGCTCGGGCGTTCACCGGATCCCCGAGCCACGTCATCCAACCGGACGAAGGATGCTCATGGACGCTCACCACGTGCGCAGGAGTCAGGAAGCGTCGAGTGCCGACGGGACCTCCCGGCCGCTATCTCGTCGCCAGCGAGCAGCCCGTCTGCTTCCGGTGACCGTGGTGACGGCGCTGTGTGCTGTCTCGGTCTCCGGCGCCGGTGCTGCCACGGTCTTCCACGTCCCCGCACGTGACAGGCACTCGGCGTCTGGACATATCCTGAGCCAGCCTGCGACGCTGCCGATTCCCGACGAGATCGGGCCGGCAGTTCCGTACGGGGCGGCCGACACCGTGGTGTCCACGGCCGATGTGTGGGGCATTCCGTCGCCGGCCCTGTCCGCCTATCAGCAGGCCGCCCAGATCATCGACGTGACCGACACGTCCTGCCATCTCGGCTGGGAACTGCTGGCGGCCATCGGTCGCGTGGAGTCGAACCACGGCCAGTACGGCGGAAGCGTCCTCAACCCCAACGGGGTGAGCACGCCGGCCGTCTACGGTCCGGCGCTCGACGGCACCCACGGCACGCAGAACATCGCTGACACCGACCACGGTCGGATCGACCACAACACGCTTCATGATCGGGCAGTCGGCCCCATGCAGTTCCTCCCCGCCACGTGGTCGGCCGTCAAGGTCGATGGCGACAGCGACGGCATCAGCAACCCCCAGGACATTCACGACGCCGCGTTGGCGGCTGCCGTCTATCTGTGCTCGGGGACGGACGACCTCGCCACCAACGACGGCCGACGTGCTGCGCTCATGCGCTACAACAGGTCGACGGCCTACGGCGCGCTGGTGCTGAGGGTCATGGACGCGTACTCCCACGACGCGTACTCGGCCATACCCGGAGGTAGCTACGGCGGGACGATCCTGGTGGCGTCGGCACCCGTGCGGTCTGCGGCGACGAAGCATCCGACCGCGACGGTCGAACACCCGACCAACGCTCCTGCGACGCCGCCCCAGTCGTCCCCGACTGCAGCGCCTGTCGCGTCCAAGCCGGATCCGGCGCCCGAAGCGAAGAGCAGCGGCCTGGGCGGGCTGGTCGGAGCCATCGTTGGTGGCCCTGCTCCCCACATCGGTACCGGGATTCTGACCCAGGCCCAAGCGACCGT
Source organism: Actinomycetes bacterium (assembly GCA_025963185.1). Classification (GTDB taxonomy): domain Bacteria; phylum Actinomycetota; class Actinomycetes; order Mycobacteriales; family Cryptosporangiaceae; genus RYN-140. The sequence continues at coordinate 373 of JAOPVE010000393.1, read as the reverse complement.
TGCCTGTCTCGAGAGTGGCGTCGCGACGTTGGACGTCCTCGCGCTCGCTCGTTGCGTGACCACGCTGCTCACCCCCGTGAATTGAGGAGAACCTTGAACCAGGAAAGCCCGACCCTCTCGAGTCTGAGTACCGAGGAGCGGCGGTTCGAGCCGCCGGCTGGTCTTGCTGCGGGTGCGAATGTGACTGCGGCGTCCTATGGGGAGGCGGCTGCGGATCGTCTGGGGTTTTGGGAGAAGCAGGCTGAGCGGTTGACGTGGGAGACCCGGTGGGAGGAGGTGTTGGACTGGAGTGATCCGCCGTTCGCGAAGTGGTTTGTGGGTGGGAGGTTGAACGCGGCGTATAACTGTGTGGATCGTCATGTGGAGGCTGGGG
>JAOPVE010000347.1 GCA_025963185.1 Actinomycetes bacterium | reverse complement strand
GCGGTCGCGGTCGCGCCGCGAACGCCAGCGGGCTTGCTGTCGGTGGGATTGTCGGCCGGGCTGGCAGCGGCCGGGTTAGCACCGGCCGGGCTGGTAGCGGGCGGGCTGGCGGCGGCCGGCTTCTGGCCGGTCGCCGAGGGGGTGGAAGTCTCGGCGGTGGGCTCGTCGGAGTCGTCCTCGCCGAAGATCTCGCGCGAGCTGCCGCGGAGGCGGTCGACGGCCTGGCGCAGGACGCCCAGGTCCTCCTTGATCGACCGGCGGCGCTCCTCCAGCCGGACGACCTTCTGCTCGGACTCGCTGACCAGCCGCGATGCCTCGGCGCGAGCCTCGGACACGAGCTGACTGGCCTTCGCTCCGGCGTCGGCGACGAGGCGGCCGGCCTCGGCGCGCGCATCGCTGATCGCCTGCGCGGCCTCCGTGCGGGCGGATCCGAGGGCCTGCGCGGCCTCGCGCTTGGCGTCCTCGACGGCCGTCCGCGACTCCTGGTCGGCCTTCGAGCGGGTGCTCGCGGCGTACTGCTCGGCCTGCGTGCGGGTGGCCTCGGCGCGGGCCTGGGCCTGGTCCCGGAGGCGGGTGGCGTGCCGCTCGGCCTCGGCGCGCAGGGTGGCCGCCTGCTCCTCGGCCTTGCGGACCAGCTGCTGGACGCTGGCACTGCGCTCGGCGAGTTCGGCGTCGAAGCGGGCCCGCCGCTCGGACTCCATGTTCTCCAGCTCGGCACGCTTGGCCTCGACCTCGCGTTCGGCCCGCTGGGCGATCTCTTCGGCCTCCTCCTCGACGAGGGAGAGGATCTGCTCGGCGCGCGCGCCGAGGTGACGGAACGAGGGCCGTTCGACGACCATCTTCCGCCGGAGTTCGAGCATCTCGGTCTGGAGTTGCTGGACCTGGGTTGCGAGCAGCTGGGCCTGCGACAGCACCTCGTCACGCTCACTGGCGAGCGCGGCGACTTCGGCCTCACGCTGGGCTACATATCGGTCGACCTGGCGCTTGTCGTATCCACGCAACGCGCCGTCGAATGCCGACTCCGTCGTCGGTGCATTACTTAACGTGAAGATTTTCTGATCCCGGTCAGCCATGCGCTTAATCCTCACACGGATCCGGACCGAATCGGAACACGAACCGCCCGGGAGCTACCCGGAATCGATGCCACGCCGGCGGGTCGTCACCGGTGTCGCCGTCGCATCCGCCGGATGGCCCGCCGCCCGGCGACGAGCGCGGCGACTCCGGCGATCCCGAAGACCACCGCCGAGACCGCGCCGATGACGACAGCGGGCCAGCTCACACCGTCCGGGTTGCCACGGCCGGGGGCCCCCGTGGTCGCGCTCGCGGGCGGGCTGGCCGACGGGGTCCGGGTCGTGCGGGGGGCCGGGGTCCAGGTCTGGATCGCCGATCCGACGCCCTCGGAGGTGGTCACGAATTCGGATCCGTCGAGCGAGTACGCGAGTGACTCGCCCTGCCGCTCCCCGGGGATCGGCGTGCGCCGCGGCTCGCCCTTCGTCAGCGCGGCCGCGAAGTCACCGCCTGTGACGTCGAACTCGTAGGCGTCGGTGTAGGTGCGGATCGCGATCCGGGACCGGTCGGGGGTGACCGCTCCGCCGGTGACGAGGACGGACGAGATCCCGCCGGACACCGGACCGCCGAGCGTGTTCGTGGCCGCGATCGAGACCGTCCCCGCCGCGACCATCGGGATCGTCGCGGCGGGCCCGGTGAGCGGCCGCGACGAGATCAGCACGTCCGAGACGCCGGTGACGGTCTTGGTGACGACAACCGCGCGCCGGTCGGGCTGGATCAGCAGCGTCTCGGCGTCCGAGGGCGCGATCGGGTAGGCGAGCTGGTACTTGGTGCCACTAGTGGATCCGGGCGGCAACACCAATACCGCCGGGGCCTTGCGCTCGTGATCGTTGTCGCCGATGTCGCCGATCCACAGTGTCCCGTCGGGGGTGCGGGCGAGGTCCTCGGTGTCGAACGGATCGTAGGACCGGTCCGTGATGATCTTCGCGATCCGGCAGTGCCCGTCGAGCACGTACAGCCGCATGACCGTGGTGCCGGGCTTGCCGTCGTTCATCACCACGTACCCGCCGCCGGGGAGCACCGCCATGCCCGACACCTCGTCAAGGCGGGAGTCCGTGGGGGAACAGACCGTGGTTGCGCGGGCCGCGGCCGGGCTCGCGAGCAGGCACAACGCGACGAGCAGGACGGCGGCGAGCGCCCGCGCGGGAACCCGGACCACCTCAGCGAGCTCCCGTGTTCGTCACCCGCGAAGCCTACCGGCGCCGTCCGCCCGCGCGGATCCCGCGGGACCGGCGCGAGGCGGGGCGCCGAAAAGCCGAAAACAACGCCGCGGATCGCGAGCGAGCCGGCGAATCCACGCGGTTTTGGGGGTGCAACCGGCCGAATCTGAGGGAAGATGGCGGGTGAGAGCCGGGCGCCGGCCCGGGTGGACGAGGAAGCCGCCCGGGCTCGCCCGGCTCTCAGTCGCTCACCCCACCCCGAACCGCGGTAAACGCAACCGGCCGGGACCGGCCGCGATTACCGCACTTGCGTGGTTGGGCGCGGCCGTGAGCGAGCGCGGTGAGGGGTCAGCGGGAGCGCTGGACACGCTCGGCCGCGGCGGCTTCCTGCACTCGCGCGCGCTCCTCGTGGCCCCTCGCGCGCTCGGCGATCTGCCGCAGCCGCCGCCGGTCCAGCTCGGCTTCGGCGCCGCGGCGTTCGAGATCCGCGAGCTGGGCCCGGACCTGGTCGGCGTGGTCGGCGAGTTCCTGCTGGGTGGCCTCGGCCTCGGCGAGCGCCGCGGCGGCGTCCGTGCCGCGCCGGATCGCCTCCTCCAGCGCCGACTTCGCCTGTCTGTGCAGCTCCTCGGCCCTGCGCCGTTCCTCGGACCTTACGGCCTGCGGCTTCTGCTGCGGCACGGCCGGAGCGGCTTTGGCCCGGGGCGGATGGGCGGGCTCGGGCATCGGGCCGAGCCCGGCGTAGCTCTCGGGCCGCAGCATCCGGGCTTCGAGCAGCCGCCCCGCGATGTCCGGATCGGCAAGGGCCGCGTGCAGTGTGGACTCGACCTCGTACGCGGCCGCGCCGCCGACGGGGTGCCCGGCATCGGCGGCCAGCTCGCGGGCCTCCCGGACCAGCGCGTGCACCACCCGCTGCCGGCGGGAGGCGAGGCTCTGCAGGGCCGCGGTGTCGAGTTCACGCTGGGCCGCGGCGAGTTCGGGACCGAGGGAGACGAACTGCTCGACCTGATCCCGGCGCGACCGGACCAGCAGATTCAGCGCCCACGCGGCCACGGTCGGCTTGCGCAGCGCTTGGACGGCCGCAGCGAGTTTCTTGTCGGTGGCGGCGAGCGCCTTGGTGTGCTCGTCCCGGCGGGCGATGAACGACTCGGGCGGCAGCGTGTAGAGCTCGTCGGCCGCGTCCGCGACGGGATCCGCGACCGGAGTGTCCTCTTTGCGCGCCATGCCACTCCCTGTCCCCGGAGTCCGCGCGGCCGAGTCCCACCCCTGCCGATCGCGCAGGTTACGGTACGCGCCCGCGGCGTCACCCGCGCGCCAAGCCAGGCGAGCCGGACGGGCCAGGCGAGTCAGCTATCCCGCCGCGTACCGGGCGCTCGGCCGGATCGACACGACGGGCCGCGCCGGACCCACGAGAGCCCGGTCCTGCAGGCACACCCAGTTCTCGCCGCTGCCGACTCCCGCGACGGTCTGCCCGTGCCCCAGCGGCTCGCCGTTCTCCAGCAGGTACGCGGAGATTTCGAGCAGGTACGCGGCGACCTCGTCCGGCGCCAGCCCGACGAAGTGGCATTGCAGGTCCGAGTGGCCGAACAGGGTCAGCCCCACGGTGTCCATCACGCACTCGCCCTGTCCGCGCCCCTCGACCCGGAACAGCCGCGCGTTCACCGGCAGCAGCGGATCGTCGAGGTCGGCCCCCGGATCCACGAGCTTCTGCGCCGGGGTCCAGTGGATCGCCGCGGGCGGCGCGACGGTCATCAGCGCGCCCAGTGCGCCCCGGACGAGCTGCCAGCGGCGCCGCGGCTCCAGCGCGCGGGCGAGCATGTCGGTGAGCGTGACGGTGTACCGGCAGTGCGGCACGGCGTCCCCGGCGGCGGGCCAGTTCCAGGTCTGGGCGAGCGCACCCCGCACGTTCGCCTGGTCGAACGGCTCTGCGGACTCGTGCACGAACAGCACCGCGGCCTCGACCCCGTCCTGCGGGGTCACCGGGTAGTCGTGCGCGACGAACGCGAGCAGCCGCCCGGCCAGGAAGTCGACCCGGCCGAGGCGGGAGCGTAACTCGTCCAGCAGGTCGGACTTGCCGATCTCCGGCCGGTCCCGATAAAGCAGTTCGAGGCCGTAGAGCCCGGCAAAGCTGTCCACCATGAGCGCGGACGCTAGCAGGGCGCCGTGAGCCACTATGGACGGCGGTAGCTACCGGATCGGGATGATCTGCGACACGGTCGTCTGGTCGATGTCGGACACCCGGATCGTGAACGTGAACGTCCAGTTTCCCGCCAGCGGGAGCTGGGTGTCGCCGGTCGCGTGGTTCGTGGTGATCGGCAGGATCGGCACGTCCAGCGGCTCCACCTTCTTGTCTTTCAGCGACGCGGTGACCTTCCACTCCAGCACGGTCAGCGGCGAGCCGTCCGGGGTGAAGGCGTAGAGGTGGATCGTGTTGTTGCCGGTCGTCCCCGGATCCACGTCGGCCTGCAGCGTCACCGTGCTGTTGCGCACCGTGTAGACCCGGGGGATGCCGGGCTGGTCGACGGATCCGCCCGGCGGGTTCGCGCCGGCGTTGGTGCCCGGCGAGGTCTGGACCAGCACGGTGGCCAGCATGATCGTCACCGTGGCGAGCCCGACCTCGGCGCCGAGGCGGATCCGGAAGGCGCGCGCCCCCGGGATCCCGGCCAGCGGGTTCGCCGGATCGCGCTCCCCGGATCCGAGCCGCTGGACCCACGAGCGGGCGAACGCGGCCACCCCGAGGATCGCCGCGAACGCCACGATCTTGGCGATCACGAGCTGCCCGTACGCGGTCCCGACGAGTGCCGAGAACGTGCCCACTTCGAGCAGCGCCTGGACGGTGCCGGTGAACGCCAGTGCGACCACCGCGTAGGTGGCCCAGCGCGACCACACCGGCAGGATCAGCACGCCCTCGGCGATCCGGGCCCTCGGCAGCAGGTAGGCGGCCAGCACGACGAGGCCGCCGAGCCAGATCGCCATGGCTCCCACGTGTACGGCGTCCGCGGGGATCGAGATCAGCCGGGCCGCCGAGGCCGAGGCGTGACCGGCGAACGGCCAGGTCAGCAGCAGCGCGGCGAACAGCGCCCCGGTGACAACCCGGTCGGCGCGGCCGGTGCCGGCCCGGCCCCCGGTGATCCGCAACACCGCCGGGATCGCCGCGAGCAGCACCGCGAGGCGCACCACCTGGGCAGCCCCGACCCCCGAGGTGGAGGTGTCGGTGAAGTCGCTCCAGGTGAAGGAGGCGAAGGATCCGCCCGTCACGTACGGAACCTGGGTCACCAGCGAGAGGACCGTGCCGCCGAACAGCGCGCCCCAGCCGATCCACGCGAGGCGCCGCGGGCCGGCCAGCGCGATCCTGCGCGGCCACAGCTCCAGCAGGATCAGCAGCGCCCCGGCCAGCAGTGCGAGCCCCGCGTACCCGGCGAACTTGGCCGCGTAGAGAACCCCCCGGACCACCGGATCCACGGACGCCTCGCCGGAGCCCGACAGCTCGCCCGAGTTCTTCGACGGCGCCCCGATGCTGAACGACACCGCGCCCGAGATCGGGTGCCCGTCGGCCGACACGACCCGGTAGCTGACCACGTAGGTCCCGCGGGGCAGGTCCTTCTTGAGCTTGCTCGTGACCTTGTCGCCGTCCCGGGACGCCTTGCCGGCCTCGGCCTCCTTGCCGTTCGGATCCACGACGACGACCCGCCCGAGCGCCACGTTGACGGTCTCCGAGAACGTCAGCGTGACCTCGCCGGGCGGCGAGTCCACCACGGCGCCGGCGGACGGGTTCGAGCTGACGAGTGTGGCGTGGGCGGACGCGGGCGCGGCGGGGATCAGCACGAGGCCGAGCGCGACCAGGAGACCGGCCAGCAGCCGGCCCGCGAACTGGCGGCTCACGCCGCCGCCCGCAGCCAGCGCCGGGCGGAGGTGGCGGATCCGGACGACCGGCCGAGCAGCCACAGCGCCCCGGCCTGCAGAACCACGACCAGGTGCCCGGCCTCCTGTGTGAGCTGGGTGTTCTCCCGGGCCAGGTCCACCGCGGCGGAGGCGAACAGGCACAGCACGAGCGCCAGCGCGACCGGGACCAGCGCGGCCGCCCTCGACGGCCGGGCCGCGGCCACGAGGAACCCGACGGCCACCGCCACGTCGAACGACGCCATCTCCCTGCCCTGGTGCCCGCCCCCGCTGGCCAGCGAGAACAGCAGCGGGATCGCGAGCGCGAGCTGCGCGGCCGCCGAGACCGCCAGAGCCAGCCGCAGGACCCGCAGCGGCCCCGCACCGAGCAACGGCGGTTTCGCCACGGGCAGCGCGGCGAGTACGCGTTCGGTCAGGTCGGGAGGCTCGGGGACCTGCGCCAGAGCCTCGGTGCTCACCCGCTGCGCGCCGGACTGCCAGTCCCGGCACCCTGGGCAGCTCGCGAGGTGGCCCCGCACCCGCTGGCGGGGGATCCCGGGCTCCTCCCCGTCGAGCAGGGCCGAGATCGCGATCCGCATCTGTGCACAGGTCATGCCTCGATAGTCGCTCAGCCCGCCCTGCGAGTTCCCAGGACCCCCGTACTCTTGGCGGAGTGGACGAGCTGACGGGATACGCCCTGCGGGCGCGGGACGGCGATCCGCTCGCCGAGGCCGCGTTCGTCCGGGCGAGCCAGCCCGACGTGTGGCGGCTGTGCGCCTCGCTCGTGGATCGCCAGTCGGCCGACGACCTGGTCCAAGAGTCGTATCTGCGGGCATTCCGGGCGCTGGAGAAGTTCGAGGGGCGGTCCACGGTCCGCACGTGGCTGCTCGGGATCGCCCGCCGTACCTGCGCCGATCACCTGCGGGCCACGGTCCGGCGGCGGAACCTCGACCGGCGGCTCCGGCTGGTCCGCACGGCCGACGCGCCGGATCCCGCCGGTGCCGCCACCGCGGGCGACATGCTCGATGCGCTGGGTGACGATCAGCGGTCCGCGTTCGTGCTGACCCAGCTCGCGGGGCTGTCGTACCAGGAGGCGGCCGCAATCGAAGGTGTACCGGTCGGGACGATCCGGTCGCGCGTCGCCCGGGCCCGCGCCGAACTGGTCGGGGCGCTCGCCACGGCGGCTGCCAGCTGATCCGCTAAGTGCGCGCCGATAGGGCGGGCGGAGCGAGGCGAGTGCCAGGGCCGCGTGGGGAAGGCGCCGGTTCTCTGGCGTGCCGGTGTTGCACGTCAGAGGTTCGGATATACGCAGCCCGCCGGTGGGAGTTGGTTGGTTCTGGTGCCGCCGGAGCCCGCATGGCCCTATCGGCGCGCACTCTTCTGTTTGAGAGGTTCCTAAGAACCCGGGGAGGCACGGAACCCCGGTGGGCGCTCGTTCGACTAAGCCAGTGATGACTACCACCGGAACCGCCGCCGCGCCCCGGGCCGGGCGCCCGCGGCCAGCCCTGGCCCAGGTCGTGCCCTGGCTCGTGACCCTCGGCCGGCTCGTGCTCGGCGCGGTCTTCGTGGCCGCGGGCGCCAGCAAGGTCACCGACCTGGCGAACTCCGTGCGGTCGGTCCGCGCGTACCGGCTGCTCCCCGAGTGGGCGGCCCCCGCCGTGGGAGCCGGGCTGCCGTTCTTCGAGATCGCACTCGGCGTGCTGCTGATCGTGGGGCTGGGCGTGCGGGTCGGCGCGGTCGTCGGGGCCGCGCTGCTCGTGATCTTCATCGCCGGGATCGCGGCGGCGGCGGCACGCGGCCTGCGGATCGACTGCGGCTGCTTCGGCAACGGCGGCGACCTGCGGGCCGGCCAGCAGACCCAGTACCTCGGCGAACTCGCCAGAGACGCCGGCCTGCTGGTGGTGGCCGCGCTGGTCGCCTGGCGCCCGCGCGGGCGGGTGTCCATCGACAACTGGATCCACGGGGAGGGAACGGCATGACGGCCAAGACCGGCAAGTCAGGACCACAGCGGGCCCGCGCGGTCGCGGCCGCGAAGCTGGCCCAGCAGAAAGCCGCCGAGCGCCGGCGCAAGTCGCTCATCGCGGGCGGGATCGCGGTCGTCGTGCTCATCGCGGCCACGGTCATCGGCGTCGCGATCTACAACAGCCAGAAGCCGGTGCAGGTGGCGATCCCCCGGGGCGGCGACAGCACCGGCGTGACGCTCGGCAAGTCCGGCGCCAAGGCGCACCTCGATCTCTACGTCGACTACCAGTGCCCGCACTGCAAGGAGTTCGAGGACCAGGCGGGCGCGCAGATCACCAAGTGGATCGCCGACGGCACGGCCCGGGTCACGTATCACCCGATCGCGATCCTCGACAACGCCTCGACCACCCAGTACTCGACCCGTGCCTCGGCCGCCAGCGCGTGTGCCGCCGACGCGGGCAAGTTCGCCGAGTTCACCACGGCCCTGTTCGCCCAGCAGCCCGCCGAAGGCAGCGCCGGGATCTCGGACGCCGGGCTCACCACCATCGGCAAGTCCGTCGGCGCGGGCGATACCTTCGCCCAGTGCGTCAAGGCCGGGAAGTACCGCAGCTGGACCACCAAGCTGACCGACCTCGCGTCGCAGAAGGGCATCACCAGCACGCCAACGGTGCTGGTCAACGGCAAGCAGCTCGACCAGCCGACGCTCGCGAACCTCACGGCCGCCGTCCAGAAGGCGTGACGCTCAGGCTTGCCGCCGCGTGTGCGGCCGGGGTGCTCGCGGTCCTCGTAACCGGGGCGCCCGCGGCCGCGCACTCGGGCGAGACCGCCACCTCGACCGCGTACCACTCGCGGCTCGTGTCGGTCTCACCGTCCGTTTCGGGCGCCCGGCTGGAACTCGTCCGGCACGGCACGCACGTCCAGGTCACCCGGTCCGGGGCGCGCGAGGTCGTGGTCCTCGGCTACCAGGGCGAGCCGTATCTCAAGCTCACCGCGGACGGTGTGTACGCCAGCGCCACCTCCGCGACCTCGTACGTCAACGAGATCCTCGACCCGAGGACGCGCCCCGCCGGATCGGCCGCCTCCGGATCGGGCGCCTCCGGATCGGGAGCGCTGTGGCACCGGATCGCCACCGGACCCCAGTACCGCTGGCACGACCATCGCACCCACTGGATCGGCACGGCACTCCCCCCGGCCGCCCAGGCCGATCCGGCCCACGAGCACCGGATCACGAACTGGACGATCGGGCTGGAAGTCGACGGGCGATCCGTGACCGCGGCCGGGACCCTGGACTACCTCCCGCCGCCGGAGCCGTCGCTGTGGTGGGCCGCGATCCTGGTGGCGGCCGCCGCGGTCGGACTGCTCGGGCGGTGGCCCCGGGCGCTGGGGGTCCTGCTCGGCCTGGCCGGGCTGGCCGCGCTCGCCGAGGGCATCGGCCGGTCGCTGGACTACGGCGATGCGGGCTGGGCGATCCTCGGCGGCCTGTTCGGCAGGGACACCTACGGCACGCTGACCGCTCTCGGAGCTGTCGCGGCCGGCGTCGTGGCCGTGCTGCGGCGGCCGGCCGGTGAGTTCGCGCTTGCCCTCGCCGGGGTGTGCCTGGCCGTGCTCGCCGGGGTGACCAGGGCGGACGTGTTCGCGGTCGGCGGCGCGCCCGTCCCGTGGAACCCGCTGTTCTCCCGCCTCGCGGTGGCGGCGGCGCTCGCGATCGGAGCGGGCGTGACGGTCGCGGCCTGGCAACGCCTCCGCGCGGAACGCCGCGCCGCCGTGCCTACGGCGTGAAGCACCCGGGTGCCTACGGCGTGAAGCCGTACGGCAGTTCGAGGCGGTGGGCGGCGAGTATGTCCGGATCGGCGAGCAGCGCGGCGGTCGGCCCGTCGGCCACGATCCGGCCGCCGTCGAGGATCAGCGCGCGTGGGCACAACTCCAGCGCGTAGGGCAGGTCCGAGGTGACGACCAGCAGCGTGACGTCGAGGGCGGCAACCACGGCGGCCAGTTCCCGGCGGCTCGCGGCATCGAGGCTCGCGGACGGCTCGTCCAGCACCAGCACCTCGGGCCGGGTCGCGAGCACGGTGGCGAGCGCGACCCGCCGCCGCTGGCCGAGCGAGAGCCGGTACGGGGGACGGTCGCGGTGCTCGGCGACCCCCGCGGCGGCCAGCGCGGCCTCGACCCGTTCGCGCAGCTCGGCGCCCCGCAGGCCCTGGCTCGCCGGGCCGAACGCCACGTCGTCCGCGACCGTGGGCATGAAGAGCTGGTCACCGGGATCGGCGTGAACGATCCCCACCCGCCGCCGGATCTCGGCCACGTGCTCGCCGCGCACCGGCAGCCCGCCGACGGCCACCGTGCCCTGGCCGGCCGACAGCGACCCGTCGAGGTGGAGAACGAGTGTGGTCTTGCCCGATCCGTTGGGACCGAGGAGGGCGACCCGCTCGCCGGGGTGGATCCGCAGGTCGACCCCCGTGAGCGCCTGCTGGCCGTCGGGGTAGCTGAAGCTCACGCCCCGCACGTCCACGGACCAGGTCGGCGAGCTCAGGTCGGCACCCACTAGCCCACCGTAGCGGCGCACGCACGCGGGAGTGACCACAATGGACCGGCACCGCCGGGCCGGATCAGCCCCGGACAGCCATGACCAGGACCTGTCCGGGGTCACTGGGCCGCACACCTGGATACCCGGACAGGCCCTGGGGACCTGGTATCCCAGTCCCTCCGCGAGGTGGGGCCACCGGACCGAACTGGGTGCCGGAACGATAACCACAGGCGCCCGTTCGGCGATATTGGGGAAAGCCGCACAAGGATCCGGAAGATCGCGCTCCGTGATCGTCGCGAAACGGTCGGATCACCCAGGCACCCTCACACGGTGCGGCGACACCGCACTGCGTGACCCGACCGTGACTACGTTGTCATCGACTCGGTGTTCCATAATGAAACGGCCCCTGGCCTGCGGATCCGGGGCTGTCCCGCCGGAGAGCACGGGCCTACCGTGTACCCGGTGCGGATCGCCCCGGCGGCCCCCACCCGCACGGACGGAGTAACGGACATGCACCCCCCGCCTGAGGACGGCGAGTTAACTCCGGCCGGCGCCCTCGCCCGGTGCGCCGCCGAACTCGCCGCGCTGTCCGGCGGATCCGGGACCGGGTCCTCCTCCGACGGCACCGAACTCGCGGTGGCCGCCGTCGAGGTCCAGCGGCTGGCCGCGCTCGTACTGCGGGATGCCGTAGCCGCCGGCCGCCGGGCGGGACTGAGCTGGCGCGACCTCAGCGCACTCGTCGGAGTCCCCGCCGCGACCCTCTACCGGCAGTTCCATGCCGGCGGGGGCCTTGGCGCGGGCGGCCGCGCACCTGCCGATCCGGGCCCCGAACCCGCCAGATCCGAAGCCGCACCCCCAGCCACTCCGGCGTACACGCCCGTCCCGGCGCCGCCCGAGGACCTGTTCGCCGGGCGCGAGCGCGAACTCGCCGACCTGCCCGCCCTGCTGACCCGGCGGCGGCTGGTGATGTTGTGCGGGGCGCCCGGATCCGGCAAGACCCGGCTCGCACTCGAATTCTGCCGCTCCCAGACCCGGTGGGACCACGTCCTCTGGGCCGGTCCCGGCGAACTCGGAACCGTCGCGCCCGCGCTCGTCGCCGGCGCCGATCCCGCCGCTGCCAAGGTGCTGTTGGTCCTCGACGGCACCGGCCCTACCAGCGCGGACGCCGTCGCCGCCCTGCTCGCCGAGCACCCGAAGCTGACCGTCCTCGCCACCGGCCGGGCACCGCTCGGGATCGCCGGAGAAGCCCGGTTCCGGATCGCGCCCCTCCCGCCGGTCCCCACCGATCCGGCGGACGAGTGGCTCGTCGCCGCACCCGCGGCCAGGCTGTTCGCGGATCGCGCCGACGCCGTCGCCCCAGGCCTCGCTCTCGCAGGCCACGAGCGCGCGATCGCGGCGATCTGCAACGCCGCCGGTGGCCTCCCGCTGGGCATCGAACTCGCCGCGAGGCTGTGCGCGACCATGCCGATCCCCGAGATCGAGACCGCGCTGGCCGACGGGATCGCGATCCTCGCCCCCGGCGGCGACGGCCTCGCCGCGGCGATCGCCGACAGCTACCACCAGCTCGGGCCACGCGAACAGCGGCTGTTCCGGCGGCTGTCGATCCTGCCCGGCGGGGCCGATCACGCCACCGCCGTAGCGCTGATGCCCGGCCAGGATCCGGCGTCGGCCGGGCTGCGCGACCTGCTCGACGCGCTCTACCACCACGGCCTGCTCGAAACCGCCGAGGGCCAGCCGGGCTGGTTCACGATCCCCGAGCCGCTGCGCGCGTTCGGACGGGCCGAGCTCGACCGGACCGGCGAGACCGCCGCCACCCACCGCCTGCTGTTCGGCTGGCTCGGCGAGCGCGCCGACCGGATCTGGACCGAGAACTTCCGCAGCGCCACCCCGGGCCTCTGGGAGTGGAGCCCCGGCGAACTGGCGAACATCCGGTACACGGCGGACGCCGTCGGCCGCAGCGACCAGCCCCGCTATCCGCTGCTCGCCGCGATCTCCGCCCAGTTCCTGCTCCAGCGGGCCGAACTCGACCAGGCCGCCGTGCTACTGGAAAAGACGCTCGCCGTTCCCGGACTGTCCACCGCGGACGAGGCCAGGGCACTCGCCGTCACGGCCCAAGCGCTGGTGCTGCGCGGCCGCTGGGGTCCGGCCAAGGACCGCCTGACCAGGGCGTACGAACTTGCCGGCGGACGGCCTGCCGGGCCGCTCGCCCTGCAGATCCTCTCGTCGCTGGTCTGCACCTACTCCGAGGACGAGGCCGCCGAGGCGACCGCCCGATCCCGGGAGCTGATCGACGCGCTCCGCCGCTGCGGCGACACCGAACTGCTTGCCACCGCCTCGATGAACGCGGCCTGGTTCTTCCTCGTCTGCGGCCAGGACCAGGACGCGAGGGACGCCGTGGCCGAGGCACTCGACCTGCGCTCCGGCCGGATCCGCCCCAACGACCTGCACACCGCCGGCGTCGTCGCGCTGACGTCCGGCCAGCTCGCGACCGCCAGCGCGTACTTCAAGGACGGGCTGCGCGAGTCCGCGAACGTGTACACCACGCTCGACCACATCGAAGGCCTCGGGCTCGCCGCCGAGCACGACGGCGACGACCTCCGCGCACTGTGCCTGCTGGCCGGAGCCCACACCCACCGCGAGAAACTCGGCCTGGCGAACGGGCGGTGGTGGGACTCCCGGCTCACCGCTGCGGCGGGTACGGCTCGCGCCCGGGTGCGATCCGCGCAGGCCGCGAGCGCATTGGCCGCCGCGGCGCGGATGACGCTCCCCCAGCTCGCCGACTACGCCGTGCACAACCGGATCGCCCGTCCGCCCGCCCCCGCGCGGCCGCTGAACCCGCGCGAGAACCAGGTCGCCGCACTCGTCGCCGAGGGGCACAACAACAAGCAGATCGCGGCCCGGCTCACCCTGTCCGTCCGGACCGTCGAGGCGCACACGACGAAGATCCGCAAGAAACTCGGACTGACGAGCCGCGCCCAGATCGCCCACTGGGTAGCCACCTACTCCACCCCCTCACAACGCTCCCCCACGTCCTCTCGCGAAGTGCGGTAACTCAGGCCGGTCCCGACCGGCCAGAGTTACCGCACTTCGCGGGGGGTCGCGAGGAAGCCGCGGACGGTGGCGGCGAACTGGTCCGGCTGCTCGAACGGGAGGTAGTGGCCGGCCTCGGCGCAGGCGGCGTAGCTCGCGCGTGGGCAGTCGCCGAGCAGGGCGAACTGGTCGCGGTACCCGGCGATCCGGTCGCGGCGCCCGGCCAGGATCAGGGTCTCGCAGTCGATGGTCCCGTCCTCGCTGGTGAGCGCGTACCCGTCGGTCCGCAGCGCGGCCAGGTACTCGGTGTCCGGCGCCGGATCGAGGTCGATGACCGCGGCGATCCGCTGGGCGACCGTGGCGGTCTGGGTGCCGATCGCCTGGGTGAAGTGCTCGTGCAGGTCCTCGGGAACGCCGTCGAGCCAGCCCGGCTCCGGATCCGGATCCAGCACCCCGGCCAGGTCCCGCTCGGCCGGGCGGATCCGCACCCCGGAGCACACCAGCAGCAGCCCGCGAACGCGATCGGGGATCCGCCGGGCCAGCGCCGCCGCGAGGTACCCGCCGTACGAGCAGCCCGCCAGGACGAACGACTCCACGCCGGCCGTCAGCTCGGCGACGGCGTCGAGCACGGCGTCGGACGTGGGGGCCACAGGTGCGGATCCGCCGGTGCCGGGCAGGTCGACGTACACGCGCCGCCAGCCGGAGACCCCCGCGAACACCGGCTCGAAGGCCTCGGCGGCGACGGCCGCGCCGACCCCGAACCACGGCAGCACGATCACCGGGCGGCCCTCGCCGCGGACCAGGGTGGAGAGCGTCATCGCGCCATCGAAGCACGCCCCGGCCACCCGGCCGCCACCCGCCGCGCGCGGCCCGCCATCCCGGCGCGCACCGCCGAGCCGCGCCACCGTCCGGCCGAAAAGATAGGGTCGGAGAATGACCGATCAGACCCGTCTTTCCCCCGGTGACCCGGCTCCGGACTTCGACCTCACCGACGACGCCGGCAAGCAACTCCGGCTCGCGGACCTGCGCGGCAAGAAGGTCGTGCTCTACGCCTACCCCGCGGCGATGACCCCGGGCTGCACGAAGCAGGCGTGCGACTTCCGCGACTCGCTCGACTCGCTGCACGCGGCCGGTATCGAGGTCGTCGGCATCTCGCCGGACAAGCCCGAGAAGCTCGCGAAGTTCCGCGAGAAGGAGGGGCTGACGTTCCCGCTGGTGTCCGATCCGGACAAGAGCGTGCTGACCGCCTACGGCGCGTACGGCGAGAAGTCGATGTACGGCAAGAAGATGATGGGTGTGATCCGGTCGACGTTCGTCATCGATCCCGAGGGCAAGGTCGAGCTTGCCCAGTACAACGTCAAGGCGACCGGTCACGTCGCCAAGCTGCGCCGCGACCTCGGGCTGTAGCTCCGCGCGTGCGCTCGCCGGGGGCCCGGCAAAACCGCTGGGCCACCGGTTGACCTGTGCCATACAGTCCGCCCGTGGCAAAACTGAACCAGATCATCGCCGTGGAGAAGGGCGTCAAGTCCAAGTCCTTTCAGGACCTGACCGAGGCGCATCACTCCGTGCAGAAGCCGGCCCTCATGTCCGGCCTCTCCCGCAGCTACCAGCCCAAGGACGAAGAGGGCGAGCAGCTGCCGCCCGAGTCGACCAAGGTGCAGATCCGGGTCGAGGAGGTGCTCACCCAGATCGGCTCGACCCTCACCCGGCTGTTCGACGTCACCGCGACCAAGGACGCCACGAACGCGGTGGCCCAGGCCGATGTCGTGGTCGACGGCAGTCCACTGCTCACCGCGGTTCCGGTGACGTACCTGCTCTTCCTGGAAAAGCAGCTTACGGATCTGCACACCTTCGTCCGCAAACTGCCTGTGCTCGACGCGGCCGACACGTGGGTGTTCAACGAGCCCGCGAACTCCTACTCGACCGAGCCGGTGCGCACGATCCGCACGAAGAAGGTCCCCCGCAACCACGTCAAGGCCGAGGCGACCGAGAAGCACCCCGCGCAGGTCGAGGTCTACTACGAGGACATCGCGATCGGCTACTGGACGACCGTGAAGTTCTCCGGCGCGCTCCCGGCCAGCCGCGTCTCCGAACTCCTCGGGCGGGTCGAGAAGCTGCAGCAGGCGGTGAAGTTCGCGCGCGAGGAGGCGAACAGCACCGAGGTGACCGACAAGAAGGTGGGAGACACAGTTTTCGGCTACCTGTTCGGGTAGCCGGGTAGACCCCCGGTTTGAGCGCCGGGGAGTGCGCCGACGCGCGCACGAAAGCTGACACTGAAGCTCAGCCTGACGAGCGCGGTCACAGTGGAGGTTCGAGTCCTCCTCGCGGCACATGCGGGCCGCGGTAGCCCAACTGGGAGAGGCAGCCGCGTATCAATCTCAGACTCTCGCTCCAGCATCAGCATTCGCCGCCGAACGCCAGATCGACCGTGCATGGGCCCGAACGCCGAGGCTACGGGTTCGATCCCCGTTCGGTCCTCCACCTGGACCGATAGTTCAATAGGAAGAACACGGCGTATCAGACTGACCCAGGCACTTAAACGTGCTGGCGTGTGCAATTCGGCGGCAACCCAGAGGCCCGGGAGATGGATACTCTCCCGGGCCTCGCCATACCCGCCTCTCCGGTGGACAGCCCGTCCCTGCTGTGGCTACATTTACAGCTAGTGATGTGGCTACAGGAGGTGTGTCGTGGAGGTCGGTGTCCGAGCCCTACGCGATGGGCTGAGCCGCCATCTGGCGGAGGTTCAGCGCGGGAAGACGATCGTGGTGACAGACCACGGCAAGGTCATCGCGCGGATCGTGCCCGCAGATGAGCCGACGAGCCTCGAACGGCTGATCCGCGAAGGGCTGGTGCGGCCAGCCAAGCGCGGTAAGCGATCTGTCCCCGATCCGGTGCGAGCCAAGGGCACCGTCAGCGATCTGGTGGCAGAGCAACGCCGGTGATCTGCTATTTCGACACGTCTGCCTTCGTGCCACTCCTGATCACCGAACCGTCGACGGAATTGTGCGGCCGATTGTGGAGCGACGCGGATTCGGTCGTCACCAGCCAACTGTCGTATGTAGAAGCCGCCGCCGCCCTCGCCCAGGCACGGCGGCTCGACCGGATTTCGGCCGCTGAACACCGCACCGTGCTACGGCGCCTCGATCTGCTCTGGACCGATTTCGACGTTCTCGGTATCAACGACTACCTGGTGCATCACGCCGCCAACGTGGCATTCCAATACTCCCTGCGAGGGTACGACGCTGTGCATTGCGCATCCGCCGCCGCCGTGGACGCTGACGACCTCGTGATGGCGAGTGGCGACCGAAAGCTGCTCGACGCCTGCAGGTCACTGGGGATCGCGACCGCGGACACCAACGCCTGACGGCGTGCCGCGGGTCGGTACCATGATGTGGTCGCCACGGAGTGGGCGATTTGCACCGAAAAATGCGGGAGTGGCGTAATTAGGCAGCCGCGTCAGGTTTAGGTCCTGGTGTCCGAAAGGACGTAGGGGTTCGAGTCCCCTCTCCCGCACCGTTCAGATCGCGTTCGCGAGCACCTGTGCCAGCGCGCGGAATGCCTTGCCGCGGTGGCTGATCGCGTCCTTCTCCTCCGGGGTCAGCTCGGCGTTGGTGCGGTCGTGGCCAGCCGCGACGAAGATCGGGTCGTAGCCGAAGCCGCCGTCGCCGCGCCGCTCACGGATCAGCCGTCCAGGCATCGTGCCCAGGGCGATGTGCTCGGCGCCCGACGGCAGCACCAGGGCGGCCGCGCACTCGAACGCCGCGCCGAGGCGGGCGTCGGGCACGTCGGCGAGCTGGGCCAGCACGAGCTCGAGGTTGGCGTCGTCGTCGCCGTGCTTGCCCGCCCAGCGAGCGGACAGCACCCCAGGCATGCCGTTCAGCGCGTCGACCGTGAGCCCCGAGTCGTCGGCGATCGTCGGGAGCCCCGTGTACCGGACCCCCTCGCGGGCCTTGAGCAGCGCGTTCCCCGCGAAGCTGGCCTCGGTCTCGGGCGCCTCGGGATAGCCGTCGACGTCGTCGAGGCCGACCAGCTCGACCGCCACGGCGGGATCGAGGATCCGCCGCAGCTCGCCCAGCTTCTTCTGGTTGCGCGTGGCGAGCAGGACCTTCACGACGCGAGCGCCTCGGCCTGCAGGCGGGCCAGCTCCAGGCACCCGAACTCGCCGAGGTCGAGCAGCGCGTCGAGCGTCTTGCGGCCGAAGGTGTTGGCCTCGCCGGTGCCCTGAACCTCGACGAACTCGCCTGACGCCGTACAGACGATGTTCATGTCGACCTCGGCGACGACGTCCTCCTCGTAGTCGAGGTCGAGGCGGGGCTCGCCGTCGATCACGCCGACGCTGATCGCGGCCACGGACTGCGCGAGCGCCTTGTCGGCACCGCCCTTGAGCGCGCCGCGCCGGCCGAGCCACCCGACCGCGTCGGCGAGCGCCACGTACGCGCCGGTGATCGCGGCCGTGCGGGTACCGCCGTCGGCCTGGAGCACGTCGCAGTCGATCGCGATGGTGTTCTCGCCGAGCGCCGACAGGTCGACGGCGGCGCGCAGGCCGCGGCCGATGAGACGGCTGATCTCGTGCGTGCGGCCGCCGATACGTCCCTTGACGGACTCGCGGGGGCTGCGGGTGTGGGTGGCCCTGGGCAGCATGGCGTACTCGGCGGTGACCCAGCCCAGTCCGCTGCCCTTGCGCCAGCGCGGGACGCCCTCGGTGACGCTGGCCGCGCAGAGGACCCGGGTGCGGCCGAACTCGACGAGCACGGACCCTTCGGCGTGGTCGAGCCAGCTGCGGGTGATCGTGACGGGGCGGAGGGCGTCGGCGGCGCGGCCATCAGGTCGGGTCATGTCCAGAGAGCTTAGAGCGTCCGCCGATAGGGCGGAGCGAGGCGAGTGCCAGGGCCGCGTGGGGAAGGCGCGGACGCTTCTGGTCATCGGAGACGACACGAATCGCCGAGGCATTGCATACTTGACAGATAGGTTTTATCTGCTTCACTCATTTGTATGCCTCCCCGCACCGAGAGCTGTCCCGCCGGCTGACCCCGCCACCACCGTCAGCCCGGAAGGACACCCGTGAACTCCGCAACTCAGAACCTCCTGCGCAGCGTGCTCGCCGAGCGCGACCAGTGGCTGCCGACCGTCCGCTACGACGCCCGGCAGCGCTGGTACCAGCGGCTCGACATCGCCCACCACGACGACGCGAACGGCCACCAGGCCTGGCTGCTGTCGTGGCTGCCCGGCCAGCGGACCGGCCTGCACGACCACGGCGGCGCAGCCGGCGGCTTCACCGTCGTCACCGGATCGCTGCGCGAGTACACGGTGGTCAGCGGCCGCGGTCCCGCCCGGCTACTCGGCATGACCCGCACCCAGGGGCGGCACCGGCTCTTCGGCGAGCACCACATCCACGAGGTCGTGAACGACTCGCCGGAGCCGGCCGTCAGCCTGCACGTCTACACGCCGTCGCTGAGCACGATGACGCGCTACGACTGGACCCGCCGAGGCGCGGTCGCCACCGCGGTCGAGAGCGCCGGCGCGGACTGGTGATCCCCGTCCCTACTCGGGATGCGCGATCGGGACGGGGATCACCGCGTGCGCACCACGGCGACCGAAGGGCAGAATGTCCGCATGAGTGACCGTCCCGAGAGTGCCCGCAGTATCGACCAGATCCTCGCCGAGGCGCGCGGCCGGATCGACAGGGTGGGGCCCGCCGAGGCGCTGCGCGAGGCCGAGGACGGGGCGATCCTCGTCGACATCCGCCCGGCGGCCCAGCGAGCGGCGCACGGATCGTTCCCGGTCGGGATCGTGATCGAGCGCAACGTGCTGGAGTGGCGATTCGATCCGCAGAGTGACGCCCGGATCCCCGAGGCGAGCGGCTACGACGTCCGCGTCATCGTGGCGTGCCAGGAGGGCTACACGTCGAGCCTCGCCGCGGCCGCGCTTCAGGACCTGGGCCTCACCCGCGCGACCGACCTCGAAGGCGGCTTCGACGCGTGGCAGAAGGCTGGACTGCCGACCGGCACTCAGCCGAGTTCGTAGATCGCCCCGACGCGGGCGAGCTCGACCGGCCCGCCGAAGGACGACTTGGCCTCGGCGAGCGTGACCGCCGCGTCCCCCCAGGCATGCACGAGGTGGGTCAGGACGAGCCGCTTGACCCCGGCCGCACTCGCGTGTTCCCCGGCCTCCCTGCCGGTGAGGTGCAGGTCGGGCGGGTGCGGCACGGAGTCGAGGTAGGACGCCTCGCACAGCATCAGGTCGGCGCCCCGGGACAGCTCGACCAGCGCGGCGCTTTCCGCGGTGTCACCCGAGTACGACAGCACCCGGCCCTCGTGTTCAACCCGCAAGCCGAAGGTCTCGACGGGGTGGTTGACCCGATCCGCCGTGACGCGGAACGGCCCCACCTCGAAGCTGCCCTGTTCGAGGGTGTGCACGTCGTACACGTCATCGACGGTCGCCACGGCGTCCGCCCCGTAGATCGCCGCGAGCCGCTCGGCCGTGCCCGACGGGCCGTAGAGCGGGATCACCGGGAGCGGTCCGGACGGGTTGTACCGGCGGACCACCACGTAGCTGGACGCGTCGAGAATGTGGTCGCAGTGCAGGTGACTGAGGATGATCGCGTCGATCTCGTGCAGCCCCGCGTACCGCTGGAGGGAGGCGAGCGATCCGGTGCCGAAGTCGATGAGCAGCCGGAACCCGTCCGCCTCCAGCAGGTAGGCCGAGCACGGCGAATCGGGGCCGGGGAAGCTGCCGGCGCAGCCGAGGACCGTGAGCCTCACCGGGGCAGCCCTCCGGAGAACACGCCGCTGTGGCTGGCGGTCAGCTCGGGACCGAGGAACCGGCGGCCCAGCCGCGCGAACGGCTCGGCGTCGCCGGTGGCGAGGAACTGGTGCCGCGGCGGGGGCGCGTCGTCGGGCCGGAGCAGGTCGAGCCGGGTGAGCACGCGGTAGACGTCCTTCGCGGTCTCCTCCGCGCTGGATACCAGCGTCACAGCGTCTCCCATCGCCAGGCCGATTACGCCGGTGAGCAGCGGGTAGTGGGTGCAGCCCAGGACGAGCGTGTCGATCTCGGCCCGTTGCAGCGGCTCCAGGTAGGCCTGCGCAAGCCCGAGGATCTGCCGCCCACTGGTGATACCGCGTTCGACGAACGACACAAACTCCGGACACACCGCGGTGGTGAGGCTCACGCCGGGGGCCGCGTGGAACGCGTCGTCGTAGGCCTGGGACGTGATCGTGGCGCGGGTGCCGATCACGCCGATCCGCCCGGTGCGGGTGGCGGCGACCGCGCGCCGGACCGCGGGCAGCACCACCTCGACGACGGGCACGTCGTACCGCTCGCGGGCGTCGCGCAGGCACGCGGCGGAGGCCGAGTTGCACGCGATCACCAGCATCTTCACGCCGGACGTGACCAGATGGTCCATGACGTCGAGGGCGTACCGGCGGACGTCGGCGATCGGCTTGGGACCGTAGGGCACGTGCGCGGTGTCACCGACGTACAGCACCTGCTCGTGCGGAAGCTGATCGAGGATCGCGCGCGCCACCGTCAGGCCGCCGACACCCGAGTCGAATATCCCAATGGGCGCATCCGTCACGGGCGAAGCCTACGTGCCGGGACACCGCGAGGGACTGTCCGGATACCGACAGAGCACCCGGATGTGGCGGGCGCCACGACCCCCGCGAGCTGCGATAACCCAGACCGGCCCCAACCCGCCGAAGCTACTCCATTTCGGGAACGACGCTCAGGGACAGGGCGAAGCGGGCGGCCGAATCGGTCCACCAGTCCTGCAGGGTGAAACCGGCGGACGCCAGTTCGGCCTCGACGCCGTCCGGGCGGAACTTCGCGGACACCTCGGTGCGCATCTGCTCGCCCGCCGCGAACCGGACCTCCAGCTCCAGCGCGGCCACCTCGACGACCTGGTCGCGCACGGATCGCAGCCGCATCTCGACCCACTCCTTCTCCGGATCCCACACCGCGACGTGCTCGAACGCCTCGGGATCGAAGTCGGCCTTGAGTTCCCTGTTGAGGACCCGCAGCACGTTGCGGTTGAACTCCGCGGTCACGCCCGCCGCGTCGTCGTAGGCCGGGACCAGTACCGACGGGCTCTTCACCAGGTCGGTGCCCAGCAGCAGGGTGTCGCCGGGATCGAGGGTGGCGCGGACGGCGGCCAGGAACTCCGCGCGCTCGGCGGGCAGCAGATTGCCCAGCGTGCCGCCAAGGAAGGCGACCATGCGGCGCCCGTCCTGCGGGAGCTGGCCGAGCTGGTGGGTGAAGTCGGCGACGACCGCGTGGATCGCCATGCCCGGGTACTCCTCACGCAGGGCCCGCGCGGTGTCGACCAGTACCGACTCCGACACGTCGACCGGCACGTACCGGCGCAGGGATCCGTGGGCGCGCATGCCGTCGAGCAGCACGCGGGTCTTCTCCGACGATCCGGAGCCCAGTTCGACCAGGGTGTCCGCGCCGGCCGCCGCCGCGATCTCGCTCGCGCGCTGTTCGAGGATCTCGCGCTCGGCCCTGGTCGGGTAGTACTCGGGCAGCCGCATGATGTCGCAGAACAGCTCGCTGCCGCGATCGTCGTAGAACCACTTCGGCGGCAGCGACTTCGGGGTGGCCGTGAGCCCGGCGCGGGCGTCCGCGCGCAGGGATTCGGCGAGGAAGTCGGGCGGCAGCAGGTTCTCCACGACGAGGCCGGTCACGGCTGCTCCGATCTGTTGGGGGCAATGCGCGGTGCGGGAACGCGGGCGTCATCGAGCTCGCCCGTCCCACCAGTCTCGCTCGTATCAGCCGGCGGCGGTGGGGCCCCGTCGATCGGGGCGATCGCCACGCCGTCCGGAGTGGCGGTGAGGATCGTCCGGTCGGCGGCCTGGCGCCATCCCGGCTCGTCGTCGTACGGCTCGGACGCGACCACCACGCCGCCCGGGCCGGCCCGCCAGTACAGCGTGTCGCCCCAGGTCGTGGCCGCGATGGTGTGGCCGTCCGTGGCGAGCAGGTTGAGCCGGGCGCCGAGCCCTTCGGCGGCGCGGACCACCTCGGTGAGCGCCTGGGGAAGCGCCAGCCCGGCGCCGAGCCGGGACCGGACCAGCGCCCACAGCAGCGCCGAGTCGGTCGCGCTCTCCAGTCCCAGCAGTTCGCCCGGCGCCAGCGTCCCGGCCAGCCCCGCGGCGGACCCGGGCCAGCCCGGCAGGACCCCGTTGTGGCTGAACAGGTACTCCCCCGCGGCGAACGGGGCGGCGGCGGCCTCGCCGTAGGGCATGCCCTCGGTGCCGGATCGCACGGCGGCGAGCACGGCCCTGGACCGGACCACCCTGGCGAGGTCGGGGAAGCTCGCGTCGGTCCAGATCGGCCGGTCGCGCCGGTACCGGGCGGGCACCGGATCACCGTCGGCGTACCAGCCGATCCCGAACCCGTCGGCGTTCACCGTGCCGTGGCGCTGGTGCCGGGGCGCCCAGGACTGCCGGAGCAGCCCGAACGGCGGATCGCTGAGCAACGTGCGCAACGGCACCGGCGGGCCGAGGTAGGCGAGGTGGCGGCACATTCAGCGGGCCGTCCGGAAACCCGCGAAGATCTGGCGGCGGATCGGGTAGTCCCAGTTCCGGAACGTTCCGCGGGCGGCGGCCCGGTCGGTCGCCCACGATCCGCCCCGCAGCACCCGGTACGACGGGCCGAAGAACACCTCGGAGTACTCCCGGTACGGGAACGGGGCGAAACCCGGGTACCCGGCGAGGGTGCTCGACGTCCACTCCCAGACGTCCCCGAGGAGCTGGCGGACCCCCAGCGGGGACGCGCCGGCCGGGTAGGACCCCACCGGGGCGGGCTGAAGGTAGCGCTGGCCGAGGTTGGCGTGCTCGGGACCGGGATCGGTGTCGCCCCACGGGTAGCGCCGCGACCGGCCGGACTCCGGGTCCCACCGGGCGGCCTTCTCCCACTCGGCCTCGGTGGGCAGCCGCCGCCCGGCCCAGCGCGCGTACGCCTCGGCCTCGTAGAAGCAGACGTGCTGCACCGGCTCGTCGGCGGGCACGGGCTCGGACACCCCGAAGCGCGTGCGCCACCACAGGCCGCCGTCACGGGTCCAGAACAGCGGGGCGGTCAGCCCTGCCTCGGTGCGGTGTGCCCAGCCCTGTTCGCTCCACCAGCGCGGATCGGTGTAGCCGCCGTCGTCGGCGAACGCCGCGTACTGGGCGTTGCTGACGGGCAGGGTGTCGATCCAGAAGGCGGGCACCTCGACGCTGTGGGCCGGGCGCTCGTTGTCCAGCGCCCATGGCTCGGTGGAGGTGCCCATCCTGAACGGGCCGCCGGGGACGCAGACCTCGGCCGGCCCGTCCGCGGCGGACTCGGGGGCCGGTGGCGGGGCCGGGGCGCTGAGCACCGGCGGCCCGGATCGCAGCTGGTGGGTCGCGGCCATCGTCTCGTCGTGCTGCTGCTCGTGCTGGAGGATCATGCCGAACGCGAAGCCCTGGTCAACCAGTCTGTGCCCTTCGAGCGGCACGGATTCGAGCACGTCGAAGACCTTGTCGCGGACCGTTCCGACGTACCGCCGCGCCTCGCCGGGAGCCAGCAGGGGCAACGCCGGGCGGTCGGATCTCGGGTGCCGGAACGCGTCGTACAGCTCGTCGATGTCCTGCCGCACCGGATCGCGCCCGCCCACGTCGCGCACCAGCCAGAGCTCCTCCTGGTTGCCGATGTGCGCGAAGTCCCACACCAGCGGGGACATCAGCGGCGAGTGCTGGCGGACCAGGTCGTGCTCGTCGACGGCCTCGGTGAGGGCCGCGCTGCGGGCACGGGTACGGGTGAGCTCGGCGGCGATCCGGCCGCGAAGCTGGGTGTCGGTCTCGTCCACGGTGTCCTCCTACCCGGCCCGGCTGACGTGGAGCGGTGGCTGTCCGGCGATCCAGTCGTCTGCGGGCGACCGGCCTCGTTCGGTGTAGCGGGAGGCGAAGTGGGCCACCGCGTCGGCCGCGTCGCCGTCGAGGACGTCCTGCGCCGCCGCGAGCACCCGCTGGGCCGCCCGCCCGATCGCCGGATCGCCGAGCCCGTGCCTCGCCGCGGCCACCCACTGCCCGGCCACCGGATCCGCGGCCTCGACAGCCAGGTCCAGCGCCTTCTCGTCGCTGGTCAGCGCCCACAGCACGGCCACGGGGACGAGCCAGCCGCCGCCGGGCTGCGCGTCGACGTACCGCACCTCCAGGTGGCCCTGGGGCCGGACCGGCGGGAACAGCGTGGTCAGGTGGTAGGCCAGGTCAGCGTAGGTCGGCCGCGCGCCGAGCGCCCCGGCGATCCAGTCGGCGAACGTGATGCCCGCCGGGACCGTCCAGCGGGTGCCGTGCCGCCGGACGCACAGCAGCGGGGCGTCGAGCGCGAACCGGGCGTACCGGCCCCCCGGATCGTCCCCGGTAGCCCACCCCTCCCCCAGGTGCGGCGCCGTGCGCGCCGGATCGGTACCGAACCACGTGGCCTGCCGCGAGGACTGCCAGCCCGTGGCCCGCCCGGCCCGGACCGGCGAGTTCGCGAACATCGCCACGAGCACCGGGCCGAGCACGTGCAGCGCGTGCCACCGGGTAGCGACGGTCTCGGCGGTGCCCGCGTCGAGGCTGACCTGCGCGGCGGCCGTCGAGCACATCATCGTGCGGCCGTCGGGACCGCGGCGGTCGAAGTACGACTCCATCGCGTCGTAGCGGGGGGTGCGCAGCACGCGGGCCGGGGGCCGGACGGCATCGGTGCCCGATCCGGTGCCGGTGAGGCCGCCCGCGCCGAGCGCGGCGAGCAGGGTCTCGCTGTCGGCGGCCACGTCGGCCACGCACGCGGCGAGGCCGGCGGCCGGGCGGGAGGATAGTTCGAGCTGGCCGCCGGGTTCGACGGTGACCAGGGAGCCGTGCGGTAGCGGCTCGGGGTGCGGGTTACCCAGGCACTCCGGCGCCCAGCGGCCGAGAGCGGCGGCAAGGCGAGATGCGGTGATCAGCGAAGCGGGGTCGAGCTGGTCGTGCACGATCCATTCGAGTTCGATGCCGACGAGCCGCGGTGGGCCGATCTTGAAACACACGAGCCCGACGTAGTGCTCGGCCGCCTCGCGTGACTCGATGACCTCCCCCGCCGGACGGCCGTCACCGTCCTGGTGGTGTGCCATGCGTGCCTCCGCTCCTCTTTCTCCAGCCGGGCGCCTGCCCCACGACCCTGCCACCTCCCCGGGCGATGCGAAACACGAACGAGGTGACCGAACGGCGAAAGTCTGCGGCACCCCTGCGACAATTTCCCGCCGGATCGGCCTCGGCCCGACCGATTTGCCCCCCTGGCCTTGCCAGCGATCCGCCAGCGAGCTAACGTCCGGATTGGTCTAGACAAGTCGCTTTTCGGCCGCAGCCCCCACTCGCACGCGGGGGCTGTCGCGTGCGCGGGCAACGTCCCGCACACTCGACTGTGGCCGAACGCGAAGTGCCTGGCCAGAGCCCTGATTCCGAGGCCAGGGCTTGAACGCGGATGTTGCGATGGTGTGTCCGCAGCAGGGGCGGGCACCCATCGCAACTCTCGCGCTCAGACTGTGATGAGCCCTAGGGGATCAGCCCCACGTCGCGCCGCTCCAGCTCACGCCGGTCCAGGCCGCTCCGGAGAATCCCGCACCGGTCCAGCCGCCGCTGGACCACGCCCGTCCCGACCACGCCACGTCGGACCACGCGCGCCCCGACCAGGCCCGTCCGGACCAGGTTGTCCCCGCCCAGTTCGCCTGGTTGTTGCTGGCGGTCCCCCAGGTGGTGCCCGTCCAGGCGTGGCCCATCCACGATCCGCCGTTCCAGGACGTGCCGTTCGCGCTCGCCGCGGCCCACTTGCTGGTGCTGAACGGCCCGAAGATGTCGTTCTCGCCGGTCAGCGTCGTGCTGTTGCCGAACGTGACCTTGCTGGTACCACGGGCGGCATCCAGGGACCCGGTGCCAGTGCCGTACGGCATGGCCACGCTGCCGCCCGCGCCCCAACTCAGCATCGCGGAAACATCCACCTCGGGCTGGTTCGCGACGCCGACGGTCACCATGCCTTTCCACACCGCCATCCGCACCTGGCCGGGCGTCGCGGTCGGGTACTTCTGCAGGAAGAGGGCAATCGCCCCGGTGACAACGGCCGCCGCCTGCGACGTGCCGGTGCCTTTGAAGAAGCGGTCGCCCACCCGGGCCGAGGGGTAGAACGTGTCGGCGTACGAGCCAGGATCACGCAGCGAGACGATCGACCTTCCGGGGGCCGTCGTGTCGACGGAGATCACCCGGCCGTCCTTGGACGAGAAGTCCGACAGCGGGTCGTCGGCGGGGTTCGTCGTGCCGAGCGAGTCGCGGGACGAGACGACGACGGGCTGCGGATCCGTCGCCGGGACCGTGATCGCGTGGCCGTTGTTCCCCGCGGCCACCACGACGTTGATCCCCGCCCGGACCGCGTTTTCGACGGCGTACGCGAGCGGGTTCAGGCTGAACAGCAGCGTGCTGTCGGTGCCGTACGACAGGTTGATGACCTTGATCGGGTTCGCGGGGTCATCGTTGCGGTGCTTGACGACCCAGTCGATCGCCGCAAGCATTTGCGACACGTCGACGGCCCCGTTCGACATGCCGACCTTGACCGACGTGAGTTTCACGTCCGGCGCGATGCCTCGGAAGCCTGTTCCGTCGGTGCTGTCGCGCCCGGCGATGATGCCGGCCATGTGGGTGCCATGGCCGAACCCGTCCGTGTGCAGGAGCGACGGCACCTGGCTCTCCAGCGACAGGTCCGGGCCATTGACGACGTTTCCGCTGGTCAAGCCCTGGACTGGCGCGACTCCGGTGTCGATCAGCGCGACGCCGACGCCCTTGCCCGTGATGCCCTGGGAGTAGGCCACATCCGCGCGGATGCTCTTGGCGGCGGCCGCCACGGTCTCGGCGTTCGAGGGGAAGGTCCAGTCGGCGGCGGTCGTCGCGGCCACGGCCTTGACTGCGGCATCGGACGGGACCGACGCGGCGAGCACGCTCGCGACCGTGACCGCGCCGACGAATCCGGCTACGGCTCCGGCTCGCAGGCGAGTGGGGGCAGAGCTCATCGGCACACCTTCCGTGGCGACAGGGCGTTCCTGCTGACAGCTCGACACGCAGTCAGCGACCAGCCCCGGGGATGGGGAGCCCACGGGCTGGCAACACCAGGGTGCGGACCCCCGACCTGCGGCGGAAGGGGCGGAAGCCGATCGCGACCGGTCAGCAGGTCAGCACTGTACGAAGGGGTGATGTCACTCTAGGTAGTGACCGTCAGGCCCAGAGTTGGCCTTCGAGCGCGGCCTCGGCCTCGGCCAGCGTGCCCGCGTACGCGCCGGTCGAGAGGTACTTCCAGCCGCCGTCGCACACGATGAACGCGATGTCGGCCTTCTGCCCCGCCTTGGCGGCCTTGTGCGCGATCGACAGCGCCGCGTGCAGGATCGCCCCCGACGAGAACCCCGCGAAGATGCCCTCGACCTCGATCAGCTGCCGGGTACGCAGCAGCGCGTCCCGCGGGCCGACCGAGAAGCGGGTCGTCAGGACCGACGCGTCGTACAGCTCGGGCACGAAGCCCTCGTCGATGTTGCGCAGCCCGTAGACCAGCTCGCCGTAGCGGGGCTCGGCGGCGATGACCTGGATGTCGGGCACCTTCTCGCGCAGGTACCGGCCGACGCCCATGAGGGTGCCGGTGGTGCCCAGGCCCGCCACGAAGTGCGTGATCGTGGGCAGGTCGCGCAGGATCTCCGGTCCGGTCGTCTCGTAGTGCGCGCGGGCGTTCGCCGGGTTGCCGTACTGGTAGAGCATCACCCAGTCGGGGTGGTCGGCGGCGAGTTCCTTGGCCATGGCGACG
>JAOPVE010000339.1 GCA_025963185.1 Actinomycetes bacterium | reverse complement strand
TGCTGGGCAACTTCCCCCAGGCGTTCAGCCACATCGGCCTGGTCAACGCGGCCTGGGCCATCCACCAGGCCACTGAGCACCGTGACGCCGAGCGGGGCGGGTCAGGCGGGTAGCTCGTCGCCGGCCTGCTCGCGGACCATGTACTCGGCGTACCAGTCCGGCCAGTTGTCGTCGGCGTGGCCGGTCCGCGCCTCGTGCTGCCCGTGCGCGGCCGCGGCCCGCCGCAGCGCCCGCGCGAGGTCGCCCGCCGACGCGTACGCCGTGTCCGCGGCGACGCGCCCGGGGAGCCGGGTCGTGACCTCCTGGATGAGCCAGCGGTTGCCGTCGGGATCGCTGAAGGACACGAACGACGCGTAGCTGCCGTGCTCAGGGTCCGGGCCGCTGACCGGCGGATCGTTACCGGGGAACCGGCACGCGAACCCGTCCGCGCAGTGGAACACCTCGCTCGCGCTGGCTCCGTGCGCGACCAGGACCTCGCGCGCGGCCTCGATGTCCGCCGTGACCAGGTGCATCCCCTGGGCGGATCCGGGGGCGGCGGTGGTGAGATGCGTACCGAACTGGATCGAGCCCGCGGACCCCGGTGGGGTGAACTGGACCAGCCGGAAGCCGTCGCCGCTCGTGACGTCGGCGTCGAGCCGCCACCCCAGGCCGCCATAGAACTGCTTGGCGCGCTCGGCGTCCGAGACGGGAATGACGACGACCTCCAGCTTCATGTCGATCGTCCCGGCGCCCGGCATCGGGCTCGCGCCGCTGCCGCGGATCTCCGTCGTGCTCATCGCGTCCTCCCTGGGTTGTCTCTGGGCTGACCGTCGCGCGGGCGCCCGTCGGGTCGCACCAGGGAGAGACCCTGGCAAGTTCGCCGTCCGCAGGCCCCCGCGAGGGCGGACCAGGGTGTCTCACGGGCGCGACGCCGCCGGCAGCGGCGGCATCGTCGGCTGCATGGCACCGGCCGATGCGGCCCGCCAGCGGCCACGACGGGAGGACGGATCATGGACCGATCCCCGGGCCTGCGCGCCGCGCCTCGGGGCGGAGTGGCCGGCGCCCTGGCCGGCGCGACCGGCTGGTTCAACTCCGCACCGCTGACGGCACCCGACCTGCACGGCCGGGTCGTCCTGATCGATTTCTGGACCTACACCTGCATCAACTGGCTCCGCAGCCTCCCGTACCTGCGCGCGTGGGCCGGCCGATACCGCCGCCGCGGACTGGCGGTGGTGGGCGTGCCCACGCCGGAGTTCGGCTTCGAGCACGACCTGGGCAACGTCCAGCGGGCGGTCGAGGACCTGCGCGTCGGCTTCCCGGTCGCGATCGACAACGACTACGCGATCTGGGGGGCCTTCGCGAACCAGTACTGGCCCGCGCTCTACCTCGTGGATGCCCAGGGACAGCGTCGGCACCACCGCTTCGGCGAGGGGGACTACGAGCGATCCGAGCGGATCATCCAGCAACTGCTGGACGAGGCCGGAGCCCACGACGGGGCCGATGACCCGAGTGACGACCTGAGCGAGGTCGATGCGCGCGGCGTCGAGGCGGCCGCCGACTGGGACAGCATGCGGTCGCCGGAGAACTACCTCGGCTACGGGCGCACCGAGAACTTCGCGTCCAGCGGCCCTGTCCTGGACCGGCCGTCCGGGTACGCGATCCCCGTGCGGCTGCGGCTCAACGAGTGGGCGCTGGCCGGCGAGTGGACGGTCCAGCGCGACGCCGTCGGGCAGGACCAGCCGGGCGCGCGGATCGCCTGCCGCTTCCACGCTCGCGATCTGCACCTGGTCCTGGCACCGGCCACGCCGGGGATCCCCGTGCGATTCCGGATCACCATCGACGGACGGCCACCGGGCGCCGCGCACGGATCCGACGCGGACGGCGACGGCGAGGGCACCGTGTCGCAGGCCCGGCTCTACCAGCTCGTCCGGCAGCCCGGGCCGGTGAGCGAGCGCACCTTCGAGATCAGCTTCCTCGATCCGGGTGTTCGCGCGTTCGCCTTCACGTTCGGCTGATTGCCGCGGCTCCCGTCGGCACGCTGTGGTCAGGCCGGGCTGGACTTGTGACCGGCGTCGAGCAGCGATCCGCGCAGCTGCCGGCGCGTGCTGACGCCCACCTTGGCGAAGACCTTGCGGAGGTGCCACTCGACGGTCCGGGGACTGAGGTACAGGGTCGCGGCGATCTCCGGATTGGTGTGGCCCGCCGCGGCCAGCTTCGCGATGTGGGCCTCCTGGGCCGTGAGCTCGGCGAACGTCTCCACCGTCCGCTTGCGCACCGTCTCCCCGGTAGCCAGCAACTCGCGCCGCGCCCGCTCGGCGAACGCCTCGGCCCCCGCGGCGGTGAGCGCCTGGTGGGCGGTCCGTAGCTGGGTTCGCGCGTCGACGCGGCGGCCTTCGCGACGCAGCCATTCGCCGTAGCGCAGTTGTGCGCGGGCGAGCCCGATCCGGATCCTGGTGCGGCGCAGTCTCTCGATCGCCTCCCGATACAGGTCCTCGGCCCGGCCGCCCTCGCTGACGAGCGCGCCCGCCGCCGCCTCGACCCCGAGCGCGTACTCGGTGCCGCTGGCGCGGGCGAGGTCGCTGAGCTTTTCGAGCGCGGCCGCGGCCACCGCCAGCTCGCCGCTGTGCACCCCCGCCTCGACCAGTTCGGGAAGGGCCAGCTTCGGCGCGCCGAGTTCGAGTGGGTCCGCCGTCGCCCGCTGGGCCGCGTCGAGCGCGTCGCCGTAGCGGGCCAGCCCGTTGCAGAGCAGCGCGCGGGCCCAGTACATCGTGGTCACGCCGACGCCCTGACCACGGGAAAACGCGTCGTCCAGGCTCTCCTGGATCAGCGGCTCGGCCTGCTCCTCGCGGCCCCGCAGCGCGGCGAGGCACACGTCGCCGTAGGGCGTGAGCGTGTTCTGCCCGGCGGTCGCCTCGGCTATCCACCGGCTCTCGCTGACCAGCGCCGCCGCCTCGGTCACGTCGCCGCTGAACACGTCGAAGATGATCCGGCTGTTGAGCGCCAGCGGGATGACGCTCAGCGCCCCGGCCGCACGAACGGCGTCCAGGTGCCGGCGGCTGAGGACGTCCCAGCGGACGTCGTCCCACAGGTCGGCCGCGGCCACGGCGGCGAGCCACCCGCCCCGCAGTCCCTCGTCCAGGGTGAGCTCGTCGCTGGCGAACAGGTGCAGCGCCCGGTGCAGGATCGGGGCCGCCGCCGCGTACCCGTCGGTGTACAGCACGGCCATGCCGTCGAGCAGCGCGTCGGACCTGGTGCGCGCGTCCGGTGCCGGCGCCTCGCGGACGGCCGCCGCGATCTGCCGCATGCCGGGGCCGGTGGCGAGGCGCCCCGCGAACAGCGCGGCGGACAGCACGTCTAGGTAGGTGTCGCGGGCGAGCCGCGCGTCGAGTGGCCCGAGCCGGCGGGCGGCGGCCAGGAACAACGGCAGCGCCTCGTTGCCATGGCTCGCGTTGTAGAGGATCTGGGCGTGCAGCAGGTCGGTCCGCGCCTGCCCGGCTTCGTCGAGCGGACCTTCCCTGGCGACCGCCAGAAGGCTCAGCGCGTCCTCGAACGCCCCGGACGCCGACTTCGCCTGGGCGGCACCGACCGCGCGCCGCGCCCGCCGGGCGGGATCGGGCGTCAGCGCCACGGACGTGTCGAGGAACGCCGCTGCCGCCGCCAGTCCGCCCTGGGACAGCGCTCGCCCGGCCGACTGCTCCAGTTCCGCCGCGACGGACTCGTCGGGACCCAGGGCAGCGCGGGCGCGATGCCACGCCCGCCGGTCGGGATCCGCCCGCGCGTCAGTGACGTCCGCGAGCGCCCGGTGGACGTCCCGCCGCTCCGCCGGGGTCGCCGCGCGGTACACCGCGGACCGGACGAGCGGGTGCCGGAACCGGGCCCGGTCGCCTAACTCGATCAAGCCTGCCGCCTCGGCCGCGCTCGCGGCGGCGGGCCTGATGCCGAGCCGCCGGGCGGCGCGCCACAGCAGCGCGATGTCGCCGACGGGTTCGGCGGCCGCGGCCAGCAGCAGGTGCCGGGACTGCCGGGGAAGAGGCTCCACCTGGCGCAGGAATCCTTGCTCCAGGCGGCGGATCAGGGGTCCCGCACTCGCGCCCGCGGCGCCCCCGAACGCGAACTCGGCCCCGTGGAGCCCTCGCGGCAGTTCGAGGAGGGCAAGCGGATTGCCGTGCGCCTCGGCCAGGACCCGCTCGCGCACCCGCGGATCGAGCGGGCCGGTGGTGGCCGAGTCGAGCAGCGCCGCCGCGTCGGTGTTGCCCAGTCCGCGGATCCTGAGCTCGGGCAGCCCGGCCAGCGGATGCCCCTCGCCGGACTCGCGGACACCGAGCACCATGGCCACCGGAACCGCTGCCAGCCGGCGCGCGACGAACTCCAGTGCCTGCGCCGACGCGCGATCCAGCCACTGCGCGTCGTCCACCACGCAGATCAGCGTCCGCTCCTGCGCGACCTCGGTGAGCAGGGTCAGGACGGCCAGGCCCACCAGGAGGCGGTCCGGGGCGGCACCCGGCCGCAGTCCGAAGGTGGTGCCGAGCGCCTCCCGCTGCGGGGCGGGGAGCGCGCCGAGCCGGTCCAGGTAGGGGCCGCACAGCTGGTGCAGGCCGGCGAACGCGAGTTCCAGCTCCGACTCGACGCCGGCGGCCCTGGCGACCGTGCAGCCCGTCGCGTGCTCGGCGAGGAAGTCGAGCAACGCGGTCTTGCCGATCCCGGCGTCGCCGCGCAGCACCAGGACTCCGCTCCGTCCGGCCTTGGCGGCGGCGACGAGGCCGCTCAGTGTTTCGCGCTCGGTCCGCCGTCCCAGCAGCGCCGGCCAAGGTCGTTCTCCGGCCATTCCCTCACCGCCTCGACGAGGACCGGAACGGGGACGCCGCGGCGCCGCGACGAGCACCCGCCATCGTTCCACCGGCCAGCGACCCCGGGCAACCAGCTCACCACCCCCATCAGCCCCCAGGAGCCCACCGGGCACCCAGGCGGGAGCGACCACCAGCGGGGGAGCCACCCCGGGACGTGATCCGGCTCGGCTCGGACCGGCGGCCGCCGAGCCAGTGCCCCGGCCCGCCGCCACGCCGACGACGAGCGACGGAACCGGCTGGGCGGCCCGGACGTACCTTGACGCGGGGGATCCGCCGCCGCTGGCCGCCGTACCTCACCGCATCGGCTCGGAAGCGCAAAGTTAGCCCTGACCAGCTTAGACACCGAGTGTATAGCCGGTGTGTATAGTGGCGGTCATGTCAGTTGGATTCGCATTGCTGGGCCTGCTGGAGTCCGGTCCCCGCCACGGCTACGACCTGAAGCGCTCATACGACCAGCGCTTCGGTCAGGGCCGGACGCTGCACTACGGCCAGGTCTACTCGACCCTCGCGCGGCTGCTGAAGAACGGCCTCGTGGAGGTGGAGTCCGAGCCCGGTGACGGCCCGGACCGCAAGCGGTACGCGATCACCTCGGCGGGCGTCACCGACGTGGCCACCTGGCTCTCCCAGGCGGAGCGCCCCGAGCCGTACCTGCAGAGCACGCTCTACACCAAGGTCGTCCTCGCGCTGCTGACCGGCCGCGACGCCGCCGACGTGCTGGACGCCCAGCGCGCCGAGCACCTGCGGCTCATGCGTGAGCTGACCCGCCGCAAGACCGGCGGCGACCTGGCCGACCAGCTCGTCTGCGACTACGCCCTGTTCCACCTGGAAGCCGACCTGCGCTGGCTGGAGCTCACCGCGGCCCGCCTCGACCAGCTAGCCGGCCAGGTCACCGGCCACGCCGCCGGCCAGGTCGTCGGCCAAGTCCACCCGTAACGCCGCAAGCGCCCCGTAAGCCCGTCCGTAACCCGCCGCTACCCGTGACCCACCTCAGGAGCCCCGATGGTCAACAGCGCGAACGATCCACTACTGGCCGCTGACGACCTGCACCTGAGCTTCGGCTCCACCCAGGCGCTGAACTCCGCGTCGCTGCGGGTGTACGCGGGGGAGGTGCTGGCGCTGATGGGACCATCCGGATCGGGCAAGTCCACGCTGCTGCACTGCCTGGCCGGGATCCTCACCCCGGACACCGGCCGGGTGACCTACGCGGGGCGCGACTTATCGGCGATGTCCGATTCCGAGCGCAGCGCGCTGCGGCGGACCGAGTTCGGCTTCGTCTTCCAGTTCGGGCAGCTCGTCCCCGAACTGACGTGCCTGGAGAACGTGGCGCTGCCGCTGCGCCTGGCCGGAGTCGGCCGCCGCCAGGCGCAGGGCGCCGCCGCCGGATGGCTCGCCCGCCTCGAAGTCGCCGACGTCGCGCAGAAGCGCCCCGGGCAGGCCTCGGGCGGGCAGGGGCAGCGGGTCGCCGTGGCGCGCGCCCTGGTCAGCCGCCCACGGGTGATCTTCGCCGACGAGCCGACGGGGGCGCTTGACTCCCTCAACGGGGAGCGGGTGATGCAGCTGTTCATCGCCGCCGCCCGCGACACCGGCGCCGCGGTCGTGCTGGTCACCCACGAGCCACGGGTCGCCGCGTACTCCGGCCGGGAAGCCGTGGTCCGCGACGGCCGTGTCCGTGAGCAGGAGTACGCGCTGTGAGCGCTCCGGTGGCCGCGCGGGCGCGGTGGGGCTCCGAGCTGGCGCTCGGGGTGCGGCTGAGCGTGGCGGGCGGCCGGTCCGGCTGGGTCAGGCTGGCCATGATCTCGCTCGGGGTGGGGCTCGGAGTGGCGATGCTGTTCCTCGCCGCGACGCTCCCGGCCGTGACCGCGGTCCGCGACGCCCGGGTCACGGCCCGGACCGTGGACCCGCAGCAGTCGATTCCCCGGGCCGCCGACACGCTGCTGACCTCCGAGATCAAGTCCGAGTTCCGGGGCCGCGCGATCTACGGGCAGCAGTTACAGCCCGAGGGGGACCGGGCGCCGCTGCCCCCCGGAGTGAGCCGGCGGCTGGCCCCGGGCGAGATGGTCGTCTCCCCGGCCCTGGGTGAGCTGCTCGCTTCCGGCGACGGGGCGCTGCTGCGTGACCGGTGGCCCGCGCGGATCGTCGGCACGATCGGCCCGGCCGGACTGTCCGGCCCCCAGGAGTACGCGGTGTACCTCGGCACGGACCGGCTCACCGACACGACCGGCCACCGGGTGCGGTCGTTCGGCAAGTCGTGGGACGACGGGGGCATGTCACCGCTGCTCGTCCTGCTCGGAGTGGTCGGCCTGGTGGTCCTGCTGCTGCCGGTGATGATCTTCGTGACGACCGCGGTCCGCTTCGGTGGTGAGGCCCGCGACCGGCAGCTCGCCGCGCTGCGGCTGGTCGGGGCGGACGCCGCGATGACCCGCCGGATCGCCGCCGGGGAGACCCTGGCCGGCGCCCTGCTCGGACTCGCCGTCGGCGGCCTGCTCTACCTCGCGGTCGGCCTGCTGCTGAGCCGGTTCGTCCCACCGGGCCTGAGCTTCTACCCCTCGGACTTCCGTCCGGTCCCCGTCCTGGCGGTGCTGGTCGTCGTGCTGGTTCCGGTCGTCGCGGTCCTGGTCACGCTCTCGGCGCTGCGGCGGGTGGTGGTCGAGCCGCTCGGTGTGGTCCGCCGCAGTGGCGACCGCCGCCGCCGGCTCTGGTGGCGGCTCGTCCTGCCCGTCGCGGGGCTGGCCCTGCTGTATCCGATGCGGAACGGGCTTTCCGGCCAGTCCACGGGGTTCGAGTACCAGGTCATGGCGGGGGTGGCCGCGCTGCTGGTCGGGGTGGCGCTGCTGCTGCCCTGGGTGGTGGACGCTGTCGTCCGCAGGCTCGGTGGCGGCAGCGTCGCGTGGCAGCTGGCGGTCCGCCGGCTCCAGCTCGACAGCGGCACCGCGGTGCGGGCAGTCTCCGGCATAGCCGTCTCGGTCGCCGGCGCCATCGCGCTCCAGGGGCTGCTCGCCGCCGTGGAGGCCCAGTTCTCGCCCGAGACCGGGCGCGACACCGCGCAGTTCCAGTCGGACGTGATGCTCCGCCAGCCCCTCGACCCCAGCGGATCCTGGGTGCGAGCGCTCAGGAGCACCCCCGGCGTCCGCGCCGTCGGACCCACCTCGTCGTTCCGGGCGGCAGCCGCCGGTGCCGCGCCGGACGCCGACACGACCCTGACGGTCGGCGACTGCGATGTGCTGCGGCTGTTCGCCCGGCTCGATTCCTGCGCCGACGGCGACAGCTTCATCGTCACCGCGCCGGGCACGGCGGCGCTCCGCCCGGGCACCTACGCCGTCCGCGAGCGGAGCCTTCCTGCAACCGACCCGTCGGCGCAGTCGTGGACGCTGCCCGCCGCCGCCCGCACCGTCCCCGCCCACGCCGACCCTGGCCTGGACGCCCAGAGCGGGCTCATGGCCACTCCCGGGGCGCTCGCCGGGCTCAAGCGCCCTCTCGCCGACGACGTGTACGTCGGCGTGGATCCCTCGGACCCCGACGCGCTGGACCGGGTCCGCAACGCCGCCGCCCACCTGGACCCGAGCGTCCTGGTCTGGCCGGTCGATCCCCGCAGCATCGAGAACGCCCTGGCGAGCATCAGGCAGGGGCTCCTCGCCGGCGCCACCGCGCTGCTGCTGCTCATCGGCGCCAGCATGCTGGTCAACGTGGCCGAGCAACTCCGTGAACGGCGCCGGCTGCTCGCCGTGCTCGTCGCGTTCGGGACCCGCCGCGCCACCCTCACCGGATCCGTCCTCTACCAGATGGCCATCCCCGTGGCGCTCGGACTGGGACTGGCAGTGCTCACCGGCAGCGGCCTCGCGATGGTCATGCAGGCGCTCGCCAGCGCCCCGATCAGCGCCGACTGGTTCGGCATCGGGGCGACGTCCGCGGTCGCCGCCCTGGTCGTCCTGCTGACGACCGCGGCCAGCCTGCCGCTGCTCTGGCGGCTGACCAGACCAGGGGGACTGCGCAGCGAGTAGACCGGCACCATCCGCGTCCCACCAAGGAGGATCCATGAGCACGTCCGAGCACCTGACACCGAGAACGCACGCGGGCGCACCAGAGCCCGCGACCTTCCTGGGCGGCCTCCCGCCCCTGCCGGCGGCCCCGGCTATCCGCCCGGGCTCGGTGACGGCCGCCGCCGTATTGCTGGCCGGCCAGGCGATCCTCGCCCTGGCGGGGCTCGCCGTGTCGTTCGCCGACCGCGACAGCCTGCGCGCGACGAAGATCGACTTCAGCGCTGTCGCCAACCACCTCGCTGGCAGCCCGACGGACGTCAGCCTGTTCGGGGTCGGCTGCTCGGGGCTGCTCTCGGTGATCTTCCTGGCCTTGGCCGCGTACGTGCTGCGCGGCAGCAGGCCTGCCCGGATCGCCGCACTGGCGCTGACCGGCGCCGGACTGCTCAGCGGACTCCGGATCCTGTACAGCGCCCCGTCCCCGGCGAAGGATGGGCCGGACTTCCTCCAGGTCAACAACACGGTCACCCTGGTGATGGTGCTGGCCATGGCGATCTACGTGGCGATCATCGTGCTGCTGGCGCTGCCCCGGTCCGAGGACTACTTCAGCAAGCGTCGCGGCTGATCCGCGGGCGCAGAGTTTTCGCCCGGGGTGTCGATCCGGCCGGGGTCCGTTCGTGTAGAGGATGACAACGGACCACCGAGAGGATGTCACCCATGACCCAGTACCTGCTCAGCGTGTACCAGCCCGACGGCCCGCAGCCGCCCCAGGACGAGCTGCAGAAGATCATGGCCGACGTGACGGTGGTCGACCAGGAGATGCGCGACAAGGGCGTCTGGGTGTTCTCCGGCGGCCTGCACCCGCCCGCGACGGCGACGGTCGTGCGGCCCCAGGACGGCGACGTGCTGCTCACCGACGGACCGTTTACCGAGGCCAAGGAGCACCTCGGCGGGTTCACGATCGTCGACGTGCCCGACCTGGACGCCGCCCTGGAGTGGAGCCGCCGGCTCGCGGTGGCCACGACGCTCCCGATCGAGGTCCGCCCGTTCCAGGGATGACCCCGATCGAGCGGATCTTCCACGACGAGTACGGCCGGGCGGTCGCGTCCCTGGTCCGGTACCTCGGCGACATCGACCTCGCCGAGGAGGCCGTTCAGGACGCGTTCGCCGCGGCCGTCGGGCGCTGGCCGTCCGGTGGGGTGCCACCGAGCCCGGCCGGCTGGATCATCACCACGGCCCGCAACCGCGCGATCGACCGGCTGCGGCGCGAGTCCACTCGGGACTCCCGGCACGCCGAGGCCGCGCACCTGCTGGCCGCCGGAACCGAGCCGGCCGAGGAGGGACCCGTGCCCGACGACCGCCTCCGGCTCATCTTCACCTGCTGCCACCCCGCGCTCGCCCGGCCCGCCCAGGTCGCGCTGACCCTGCGGCTGCTCGGCGGGCTCACGACCGCCGAGATCGCGCACGCGTTCCTGGTGCCCGAGGCCACCATGGCGCAACGGCTGGTCAGGGCAAAAAACAAGATCAGGGCCGCGCGGATCCCGTACCGGGTGCCCGCCGAGGCCGACCTGCCGGCGCGGCTGGACGCGGTCCTCGCGGTTCTCTACCTCGTGTTCAGCGAGGGGTACGTGGCGAGCTCCGGCGCCGCCCTCGGCCGGGACGACCTGTGCGCCGAGGCGATCCGGCTGGCGCGCGTCCTCGTTGCCCTGCTTCCGGACTCACCCGAGGCGCAGGGACTACTGGCGCTGATGCTGCTGATCGGATCCCGCCGCGGGGCCCGCACCACCCCGGATGGTGCCCTGGTCCTGCTCGCCGACCAGGACCGCACCCGCTGGGATCCCGTTCTCGTCGCCGAGGGGCAGCGGATCGTCCGGGGCTGCCTGCGCCGGAGCCAGCCCGGGCCGTACCAGCTCCAGGCGGCGATCAACGCGGTCCACAGCGACGCGCCGTCCGCGGCCCTGACGGACTGGTGGCAGATCCGGGACCTCTACGACCACCTGCTCGCCGTCACCCCGACACCGATCGTGGCCCTGAACAGGGCGGTGGCGATAGCGGAGACCGACGGCCCCGGACCGGCCCTGGCGCTGGTCGATGCACTGGACCTGGACCGCTCCCACCAGTTCCACGCCGTCCGGGCGGACCTGCTGCGCCGGCTCGGCCGCACGCCCGAGGCCGCGACCGCCTACGAGGCGGCGATCGCCCTCGCGGCCAACGACGCCGAACATGCCTTCCTCACCGCCCGCCTCGCCGAACTG
Organism: Actinomycetes bacterium; assembly: GCA_025963185.1. Taxonomy (GTDB): domain Bacteria; phylum Actinomycetota; class Actinomycetes; order Mycobacteriales; family Cryptosporangiaceae; genus RYN-140. The sequence continues at coordinate 5,986 of JAOPVE010000339.1, read as the reverse complement.
CGGTAACTCCCGCCGGTCCTAGGCGGCCCCAATTACCGCACTTCGCAACGAGCGGTCAGCCGGAGAGGCGGGCGGCACGGGAGGTCAGGTACTGCTGCTCGGGGATGCTCAGGGTCAGGCGGGCGGCCAGCCGGTACTGCTCCCTGGCGCCGTCGGCGTCGCCGGCCATGTCGAGCAGGTGGGCGCGGACCGCGGCGACCCGGTGGTGCCCGGTCAGCGCCGGATCCATCTCGGCCACCGCGAGTTCGGCGAGCGCCCCGGACGGGCCGTCGGCCATGGCGACCGCGACGATCCGGTTCAGCGTCACCATCGGGCTCGGATCGAGTACCCGGAGCAGCCCGTAGAGCTGCAGAATCTGCGGCCAGTCGGTCAGCTCGGCGCAGGCCGCCTCGCCGTGCACGGCCGCGATCGCCGCCTGGAGCTGGAACGGCCCGACCGGGGCGCTCGCGAGGGTCGCCGTGATCAGTGCCACCCCCTCGGTGATAGCCGCCGCGTCCCAGAGCGTGCGGTCCTGCTCGGCGAGGGGGACGAGGGCGCCCTCGGTGGTGGTCCGGGCGGGGCGCCGCGCGTCGGTGAGCAGCATCAGCGCGAGCAGCCCGGCCGCCTCCCCGTCGCCGGGCAGCAGCGCGTGCAACTGCCGCGCCAGCCGGATCGCCTCGGTGGTGAGCTCCACCCGGTGCAGCCGCGCGCCGGAACTCGCCGTGTAGCCCTCGTTGAAGATCAGGTACAGCACCTGCCGGACGGCGGTCAGCCGCTCGGCTCGCTCGGCCGCCGGGGGCATGGTGAAGCGGGCCCCGGTGTCCCGGATCCGCTGCTTGGCCCGGCTGATCCGCTGCCCGACGGTCGCCTCGGGGACCAGCAGCGCGCGGGCGATCTCGGCGGTGGTCAGGCCGCCGACCGCGCGCAGCGTCAGCGCGACCTGGGACACCGGGGTCAGGGCCGGGTGGCAGCAGAGCAGCAGCAGGGTCAGCTCGTCGTCGGGGCGGACCTCGGGCTCGGGATCGTGGCTGACGGACTCCTCCCGGCGGCGGCGCGCGTTCTCGCTGCGCAGAAGCTCGATGCGGCGGCGCGCGGCGACCGTGATCAGCCAGTTCTTGGGGCTGTCCGGGACGCCGTCGGCCGGCCATTGCTGGGCGGCCGCGAGCAGGGCTTCCTGAACGGCGTCCTCGCAGCGGTCGAAGTCGCCGTAGCGGCGGACGACGGCACCGAGGACCTGCGGCGCGCATTCGCGCAGCAGGTCCTCGACGCCGGTCATGCTCAGATGTCCCAGCCGCTCATGTCCAGCACGGGCCGGACCTCCACCTCGGTGTTCGCGGCGTCGGGCACCTTCGCCGCCCAGGCGATCGCCTCGTCCTGGGTTTCGCAGTCGATCAGGTAGAACCCGGCCAGGTGCTCCTTGGCCTCGGCGTACGGCCCGTCGGAGGTGATCGTCTTGCCATCCCGCACGGACACGTACTTGGCCAGCGACGGATCCGCCAGGCCTTCGGACGAGACGTGCACTCCGGCCTTCTGCATCTCCTCGTTCAGCTCCATGTGGCCTCGGCCGAGGTCCATCCGCTGCTGGTCGGTCATCGTCTCCCAGACCGCGAGCGACCTCTCGTTCGACTGGATCAGGATCACGTACTTCATTTTCTTCCTCCTCGTGTCGCCGAGACGTCGAAGCCGGAGCGCCAGCTTCTACATCCTGGGTGACAGATCGCCGAGATTCTTTGAGGAGTCGCCATGAGCACCGCCGAGATCCGCGAGGTCGTCGAGGGAAAGGTGGCCGCGCTGGCGGCCGGGGACGTGAAGGCCATGCTCACCTACTACGCGCCCGACGTGGTCCAGTACAGCCTCGCCCCGCCGTTGCGCCAGCTCACCGAGGGCCAGGATCCGGTGCCGGTGGAGAACTGGATCGCCACCTTCGAGGCCCCGCCGCGGCGCGAGGTCACCCGCCTGGAGATCACCGAGGGGGAGGACGTGGCGTTCGCGACCAGCCTGGACCGCCTGACGGCTACCCCGAGGGGCATGACGGACAGCTTCACCCTCTGGTTCCGGGTCACCCTCGGTCTGCGCCGGATCGACGGCCGGTGGCTGGTCACCCACGAGCACTCGTCGGTCCCGTTCGAGATGGACGGCTCGTTCCGCGCCTCGGTCGGCCTCCAGCCGTAGTCCTCAATCGCGCAGGGCCGCGTCGACCTCGGAAGCGGTGGGCATCGCGTCCTGGGCGCCGGGGCGGGTCACGGCGATCGCGGCGGCGGCGTTCGCGTACCGCAGGGCGCCGTCCGCGGACCGCCCGCTCGCCAGCGCGGCCGCGAGAGCCGCGGCGAAGCAGTCCCCGGCCCCGGTGGTATCGACCGCCCGGACCGGCAACCCGCCCACGGCCAGCCGCTCGCCGCCGCCGAAATACAGCGCACCGGCCGCGCCGAGGGTGACGACCACGGACCGGGCGCCCCGGTGTTGCAGCGCGGCCGCCGCGGCATCCACCGTCGCGCACCCGCTGAGCTGGACGGCCTCGTGCTCGTTGACGACGAGTACACCGGTCAGGGCGAGCAACGAGCCAGGTACCGGCAGCGCCGGGGCGGCGTTGAGGACGGTGAGCGCCCCGGCCGCAGAGCCCGCCGCGAGCGCCGCCTCGACCGCGGGCAGCGGGATCTCCAGCTGGGCCAGCACCACGTCACAGCCGGCGAAGTTCACCGACGCGACCCACTCCGGATCCGGGACCGCGTTCGCGCCGGGCAGCAGCACGATGGCGTTCTCCCCGTCCGCGCCGACCATGACCATCGCCAGCCCCGTCGGCGACCCGGGCACCACGGTGACGTGCCGGGTGGAGACGCCGGTCTCGGCTAGTCCGGCCAGCAGGAACCGCCCGTCGGCGTCGTCGCCCACGTGGCCGGCCATCGAGACCTCCGCGCCGAGTCTGGCGAGGGCGACGGCCTGGTTGGCCCCCTTGCCACCGGCGAGGCGGCGGGACGCGGTGGCCGGCAGCGTCTCCCCGGCGAGCGGGACCCGGGCCACGTCGAGGACGAGGTCCGCATTGAGACTGCCCACCACCACGGCCCGGATCATCGGTCCCACCGTACGTGCCCTGCGCGGCGTGTGGGCCTCGGCCGGAGACGGTGTGGAGGTCGGTGTCATCGCCGGACCGCGCGTTCGCCGGTGGGCGACGGTGGGAACGGACAACCGCCGACGACCAGGAGGATCGCCGTGAACTACGAGACGTGGGTCCGGGAGTTCGAGGACAACCTCGCGCGAGGCGGGCGCCGGAGCCGCACCTGAACGCGCCAGTGTCGCTGCGAAGGTCGCAGGCCCCGGTATCGAACCGGGCCATCCGCCCTTATGAGAGGCAGCTGGGCACCCACGCCCGCCTGCGGTGAGAACACAGTGGATGGCGGGGGAGGCCTCGTCCGGAGTCGAACCGGACCTTCACCCGTTTTGCGGACGGGCCGCTCCACCGGGAACGCCACGAGACCATCGCGGATCCGAAGTGCCCCCGGCTGGGATCGAACCAGCGGCCTCGACGCTCGGAACGTCGCGCTCTCTCCGCTGAGCTACGAGGGCAGGTGCCGCCGGGTAAGGGCGGGTAGGGCGATCGCCGGGATTCGAACCCGAACCTGCAGGACCACAACCCGCCGTGCACACCACGTACACCACGATCACCAGGTCTGTTGCCGCTGTACTGCGCAGGCGTGTGTTGCTCCGGCGGCTGGACTCGAACCAGCACCGTGACGGTTAACAGCCGCCTGCCCTGCCACTTGGGCGACGCCGGACTGACGACGGCCGAACACGGACGTGCTCGGGCCGGTGCCGCCCGGGGGACTCGAACCCCCACAGACCGGATTAAAAGTCCGGTGCCCGTCCAGTCAGGCGCGAGCGGCAAGTGATCCCCGGGCCGAGTGGCGCGGAGAAAAGCGTGCGCCGGGTGGGGCTCGAACCCACGACCTACCGCTTAAGAGGCGGTCGCTCTGGCCTGCTGAGCTACCGGCGCGTGCGAGGCGGCGCGATCCGCGCTCGTCCGCTGACACTGCTGTCGGGCTGGCCGGATTCGAACCGGCGACCCCCGCGTCCCGAACGCGGTGCGCTAGCCACGCTGCGCCACAACCCGTTGGCCGGGACGGTGCGTCCCGGCCCGTGCGTACCCCTGGGACGAATCGAACGTCCGGCCTCCTGGTTCGTAGCCAGGCGCTCTGTCCGCTGAGCTACAGGGGCATGGTCCCGCCGGGGAGAGCTGAACTCCGTGTCTCCTCGATCTGTCTCCTCGATATCAGCGAGGCGCTGAAACCACGTAGGCCTCGGCGGGGATGAACTGTGGCGCCCCGTACCGGGATCGAACCGGCGGCCTCCCGTTCGACAGACGGGCGCTCTCCCATTGAGCTAACAGGGCTTGTCCCACGTGGAGCGCCGGGGTATCGAACCCCGCGGGCGTCGCTTGCAAGGCGACGCTGTGCACCTGCACTCACCCCGTGACACGGCCGGCGGAGCCGACCGGACCGGCTGGTCTGGCTGGGGGCGGAGGATTCGAACCTCCAGGAACGGGTTCAGAGCCCGTCAGGTTGCCGGTTACCTCAGCCCCCATGGTGTAAGCCGCGAAAGGCAGACCGGCAGGGCCGGACGTTGCACCATGCGAACCGGCCGACGCTGGTTGCCGGTGACTCCTTGCCGGACTGTCCAGTCAGGTCACGAACAATTGTCCGAGCGAGATCTGTGGATAGGACTAACTGCGTTGGCTGGCCACCCAGTTGCGGAGTCGCTGTCGCACTGCGGGCAGCACGTCGACGGTCTCGATACGCTCGGCGATCACTGCTAGGTCGATCAACTGAGCGTGCACGAGTGCGTCGGCGAAGGCGTAGTCCTTCTCGCGGCCAGCGACCAGCTTCGACACCACGCAGTCGTGCGGTTCGAGAAGGTGTCCCCGGCCGGGCGCCGTACTCGCGGTGTCCACCACGACCAGCCGGTCGCGCCATCCGTCGGGGAGCACCGCAGTCGATACACTCACGCCCTGGGCGTAGTACCCGAACGTCTCATGAAACTGCGACAGCTCACCGATCGCCCCGTCCACCCTGTCAGCCTTGCGATCGTCAGTGTCGTCGAAAAATGCGACGTCAATCTCCATCGAGGCGGTCGCGGCCAGCGGAAGGCGTTCTTCGTGGATCGCCCCGAGCACGGATTGGCTTCCGATGACGAGCACGTTCGGGTCGTCGGCGATCTGCGACGCTGCCCGCAGGACGTGCTCCAGTTGCTCCCGCCTCATGCCGCGTGCTCACTGCGCCAGTAGCTGGCGAAAGCGGCCAAGACAGCGAGGCGATCAGCCTCGGGCAACACGCCGGCGAACGGCGAGTTCTGCCGCAGCTCCACTGCATGCGGTGTACGGGATGTGAGGGCGTCCAAGACCGTCTCGACTCCGCCGTCGAGCGTGGCGCGCCAGTGCCCGAGCCAGACGGCGCCCATCCCGGCCGGGTGTACTTGGCGGAGCCGTTGCAGGTTCGCTTCCGCCTTCGCCGTCACCGTGTTGGGGGCCTCGACGAGCCGGCCCGCCACGGCACGATGCAGCCACAGGCTCCGGAGCTGGTCGCGAGTTAGCGCGGGGCGGAGTATGGCCTCGACATCTCCGCGCCGCAGCCGCCGGTGGGTGCCCGCCCTCATATACGGGAGTAGGCCGCGTGTGCACAGATCAACCACATGCTGCCTTGACGACCCGAGCAGCACTGCAGCCTCGCCCGTTGTCAAGAGCTGATCGTCACGATTCGTCACGGCACGAGCATCACCCACAAACACCAAAAACGCAACGTCGCATTGAGCGGGGAGGAACGGGCAACGAACGAGCTCAGCGATCCCTTGGCCGCGCCAGGCCGAGAGGCGGCTCGCATGCCATGGTTTTGTGGAGCGGTGGGGTCTCGAACCCCTTGCCTCCGGACTGCCGCGACGTTGCTCTGCCTGCTGATCTACTTCCCCCTCGCCTGGCCGGAGGTATATCGTTCACCGCCGGACAGGAACATTCATCAATGCC
>JAOPVE010000334.1 GCA_025963185.1 Actinomycetes bacterium | reverse complement strand
GCCCCGCAGTGCGGCAGGCTGACCAGCGGCAACAGGGCGTTCGCGCCGCAGTCGATCGCGTACAGGTGCACGTCGTCGGGGGCGGTGCGGGAGGCCACGGATCCGGCGATCGTGCGCAACACCGTCGACCGGCCCGACCGTGGCGCGCCCGCGATCAGCAGGTTCCCGCCGGACGGCAGGTCCAGCACGAGCGGCACCCTGGCCTGCTCGGACGGCACGTCACACAGACCGTACGGCGCCGGCGGTGTCTCGTCAGAACCCGGCTCGGCCGCGAGCTCGCCGATGCTCACCACCGCAGGCAATGGGGCGAGCCACGGGCTGGGCTGCGGCGGGATCCCAGCATCGCGAGCGGCGTCGCACACCGCGTCCACGAGGACTGCCAGGTCGGTCGGGGCGTCGTCGTCCACCGTGGACTGTGCGGTCGGCGGCAGGGGGCGGCCGAGGTCCGGCCAGCGCAGCTCGGACACGCGGGCGGCGACGCGCGATCCGGTGCTCGGGCGGCGGCCACCGATCCGGGCGGCCTGGGCCAGGACCAGCGAGGACGCGCCCGACCGGACATACGCGCGGCCGGGATGGGACTTCGCGATGGTGGCCGCGTCGCGCGAGTCGATGACGTCTTGGGAGTCGTCGGCGCTGGTCACGCGCAGGGCGATCCGCAAATTCGTGTTGGCTCTGATGTCTGCGCTCACCACCCCGGCCGGGCGCTGGGTGGCCAGCACGAGGTGGACCCCCAGTGAGCGGCCCCGGCGGGCGATGTCGACCAGCCCGGCGACGAAGTCGGGCAGTTCCTCGACGAGGGAGGCGAACTCGTCGATCACCAGCACGAGGCGGGGGAGCGGCGGGAGGTTCGGGGAGCGGCGTTTGGCCCGCCAGTAGTCCTCGATGTCCTTGGCGTGCGCGTCGAACAGCATCTCCTCGCGGCGCTTGAGCTCGGCGGCGAGCGAGTCGAGCGCGCGGGCGGTCAGGTGCCCGTCGAGGTCGGAGACCATGCCGACGGTGTGCGGGAGGCGCGCGCAGTCCTGGAAGGCGCTGCCGCCCTTGTAGTCGATGAGGACGAAGTTGAGCGTGTCGGGCCGGTTAGCGACCGCCAGCGCGGCGATCAGGCTCTGCAGCAGCTCCGACTTGCCGGCGCCCGTGGTGCCCGCGACGAGCGCGTGTGGGCCGTCCCGCCGCAGGTCGAGGCGGTAGACGCCGTCGGCGGTGTAGCCGAGCGGGACGTCCGTGGTGCGGCCGTCCTTGTTCCACGTCGCGAGGACGTCGGCGGCGGACGGATCCGGCATGCCGAGCAGGGTGAGCAGCCGCGCGGAGTCGGGGATCCCGGAGCCCTCCTCGTCACGGCTGACGTCGCGGATCGGCGCGAGCGCCCTCGCCAGCCGCTCGCACCAGGCTGGCGTGACGGCGTCCGCGAGGATCTCGCCGAGCAGTTCCAGGCCGCCGCCGCGGAAGCGGATCCGCGCGCCAGGACCCGGCCAGCCGATCACGGTGCGGCACTCCTCGGGCAGCAGCCGCTCGTCCTCGTCGACGCAGATCGCGTGGATCCCCACCCGCGGCCCCTCGGCGAGCACGTGCGGCATGCCGGGGACCCGCCGCAGCGCCCGCGCGCCGTCGAGCACGACGACGATGTTCTCCGCCGGACCTGCTGGCACCGTGCCGACCGCCGACGCGGACTCGCGGCGGCGCGCGATCTCGGCGACCAGTTCGGCGACCCGCCGGGACACGGTGTCGGCGTCCGCGCCGATCAGGGCGCGGCAGTCCTGGCCGTCGCGCGGGGCCACGTGCGGCAGCCACCCGGCCCAGCCCCACTCGGCGGCCGCCGTGGGCGCGGCCGAGAGGATCGCGATCGACAGGTCCCGGGGGCTGTGCAGGATCGCGGCCTGGGCCAGCAGCCACCGCGCGAGCCCGAGCGCCTGCGGGCGCGGACCGGCGATCCCGACCACGCCGAGCGAGGCCAGCGGAACCGAGACGGGAACACTATGGACAGTCGGCGGGACCGGCGGAGTCGCGTCCCGTGCCGCGTCCGGACCAGCCACCAGCTCGATCGACGCCGGCAGGTCAGTGATCCCCACCCGCAGGTGCAGCGCGTCCGGATCGTCCAGCCGCCGCTCCCACAACCGCCGCCGCGGACCGGTTGCGACGAGCAGCGCGGCCGCCGGATCCGGGGCGGACTCGCGGCGGGCCGCCTGGTCCTGTGCCCGCAGCGATTCCAGCTCCGTGTCGAAGGTGGCCTTGCGCTCGCGGTAGTTCTTGATCGCGGTCCGGTGCTTCTTGCGGCCGAACCGGGTGTCGCTGACCCACGATCCGATCAGGAGCAGCGGGCTCATCAGGCAGAACAGCAGCGACAGGGCGCTGTTGGTGACGATCCAGAGCACGACGCCGGCGGCCAGCGGCAGGATCGCCGAGAGCAACTGGAACCGCACCGCGTCGCCCTTCTGCGGCTGCTGCGGCACGACCAGGCGGCGGCCCCGGGGGGGCGGTAACAGGCGCGGCGGCCGGTTGTAGGCGCGGCCCCCGTCGTCTGCGGGGGTGAGGTGGGCGTCGGGCGGCTCGGGGATCGCCAGCGCCAGCGCGTGGTCGCCGAGGCGGGCCACGGCGCCGGGCGGCCACGGCACCGGACCGGCCGCTGAGACCCCGTCGAGCGTGAGCGGGACGTGCGGGGTCAGGATCGCGGTGCCGTCGAGTGCGAGCGCCACGGTCGCGGCGAGCGGCGGCACCGCCGGATCGGCGAGGACGAGCTGACACGACGGTCCGCTGCCGATCGCGGACTCGCCGATGCCGAGGCGGGCCACCGTTCCCGCCAGCGGGCCACCGGACACCCGCAGGTCGGCCAGCCCGGACGGCTCGCCCAGCCAGGTCGCGGGTCCACTGTGCTCGTCGAGTGCCACGAGCACGCCGTCCGCCAGTGCGGATCCGGCCGGGAGCGCGGGGTCGAGCGGGTGGCCGCCGGTCCAGAGCGTCTCCGGGGATCCGTGCAGGCGGGGATGAGTGAGGACGACGGCGAGGTCCGGATCCTGCTGGGAACCCGCCCCGCGGATCGCCCGCGCCACGTCACCCACCGTCGCGTGTGGATCGGCGCGAATCAGGAGATCGCGGCGGCCGCGGCCACCGTCCGTGACCAGACTGAGCGCCAGTTGCATGGCCGCGAACCCCTCTCCCCGTTCAGGCTCCGCCGAGGTTACGGCACTTATGCACAGGGGACGGTGACGGCCGTTTACCTGGCTTGGGCTGCGGGGTTAGCATGTGGCCGCGCGAAACAGAACAGCTCCACCGTGGCCGGCGGGGTCCGGCCGCCCGATGGCGGTAGCTGTTGACACACATGGGGGATTTGCCGCGTGAACTCCAAAGACTCGGCACTGACGGCTGCCCGCAGCGAGGGCAACCGGGCTGGTTATGTGCCTCCTCGGTTACCGAGCGCTCCGCGCGAACGCAAGCCGCTGCTCGCCACCCTCGCCGTCCTGCTCATCATCGGCGGGGCGCTGGGCAGCGTCCTGCTCGTGATCCGGTCCAGCCACCTCGTGTCCGTCGTCGGGGTGGACACGAGGGTGGCGGCCGGCTCGCGGGTGCCGTTGTCGGCGATCAGCGAGGTGCAGGTCGCCGAGAACTCCGATATCCACTATGTCCTGTGGTCCCAGCGCGACCAGCTGGCCAGCCTCTACGCGGCCACCGATCTCGTTCAGGGATCGTTGCTGGTCGGCAACATGCTCACCCCCACACCGCCGGCCACCGCGGGCCAGGTGCTCGCCGGGCTCTCGCTCAAGGCCGGGCAGTACCCGGCGGGACTGCGCGAGGGTGACCTGGTCAACGCGTTCCTCGTCGGTGACGACAGGGCCACCGGTGGGCTGCCCGCGGCCGTGCCGAAGCTCGCTGACCGGTCCCGCGTCGTGCGGGTGAACACCGACGACCGCTCGGCGGGCACGGTCCAGGTCACGATCACCGTTCCCGCCGACGCCGCGGGCGCGCTGGCGTTCGCGTCGGCCGGGGGCAAGGTGGCGCTCGTCCTGGTGCCGGGGACGGCCAGGAACTGATGGGACTGCTCGCCGTGGCCTCCGGCAAGGGGTCGCCCGGGGTCACCACCACCGCGCTCGTGCTGGCCGCCGTGTGGCCCCGGCGCGCGCTGGTCGCCGAGTGCGATCCGGCCGGGGGTGACCTGGTGTACCGGGTGGCCGCCGAGCACGGCGGGCCACTCGATCCGAACCTGGGCATGCTCTCCCTCGCCGCCGACGCGCGCCGCGGGCTGTCGCCCGACCAGGTCTGGCCGCACGTCCAGCGGATGGGCGGCGGGCTCGACGTGCTGACCGGCATCGCCACGGCGGAACAGTCCGCGGGGCTGACCGGAAGCTGGTCCACGCTGGGGCGCGCGTTCGAGGCGCTACCCGGTGCGGACGTGGTCGCCGACTGCGGCCGCCTCGGTGCCGATCCAGCTCCGGCCGACCTGATGCGGCACGCGGCCATGGTGCTGCTCGTGGCGCGGTCCACTCCGGAGCAGATCGCGCAGGCTCGCGACCGGGCCGTCGCGCTGTCCCAGCGGCTGCACGGCGGCTCCCCGCTCGGGCTGCCGCCGATCGGGGTACTGCTCATCACGGATCCGCGGCGGGCGGTCCGGATGACCGACCAGACGAACGAGATCCTGTCCGCGTCCGGGGCGAACGCCGTGGTGGTGGGCGCGCTGGCGGACGATCCGGCCGGGGCCGAGCAACTGTCCGGCCGGCGGAGTGGGCGCGCCGACAAGTCGCTGCTGGTCCGCTCGGCCCGGCAGGTGGCGCTCGACCTCCAGGCCAGGCTCGGCCTCACCGGGGTCGGCTGACATGGACCACGGCCTGGTCAAGACGTTCCGCCAGCAGGTCGGCGACCGGCTCGCCGAGCAGCGCCGGCTGGACGCCGCCTCGGGCCGTCCGCCGCTGTCGGCCGAGGACGAGCGCCAGTTCGCGCGGGCCGTCATCGCGCAGGTCCTCGACGAGTACGCGCGGACCGAGATCGGCAACGGCCGCACCCCGCCGAACGCCGTCGAGGAGGAGGCGCTCGCCGCCGGGGTCCACGCCGCGCTGTTCGGCGTCGGACGGCTCCAGCCGCTACTCGAAGACCTCGACATCGAGAACATCGACGTCAACGGCTGCGACCGGGTATTCGTCAGCTACGCCGACGGGCGGGAGGAACTGGTCGAGCCGGTCGCCGAGAGCGACGAGGAACTGATCGAGCTGATCCAGATCCTCGGCGCCTATTCCGGACTGTCCAGCCGCCCGTTCGACTCGGCGAATCCCCAGCTCGACCTGCGTCTCCCCGACGGATCCCGGCTCTCGGCTGTCATGGACGTCACCCGCCGCCCCGCCCTGAGCATCCGGCGCGCCCGCCTCGGCAAGGTGTTCCTGTCCGACCTGGTGGGCAACGGCACCGTCGATCCCGAACTCGGATCGCTCCTGCGCGCCGCCGTACTGGCCCGCAAGAACGTGATGATCGCCGGATCGACGAACGCCGGGAAGACGACCCTGCTCCGGGCGCTCGCCAACGAGATCCCGGCGCACGAGCGGCTGATCACCGTCGAGCGCGCGCTCGAACTCGGGCTCGACCAGTTCGAGGAAATCCACCCCAACGTCGTCGCGTTCGAGGAACGGCTGCCCAACTCCGAGGGCCTGGGCAGCATCACGATGGCCGAACTGGTCCGCCGCAGCCTGCGCATGAATCCCAGCCGCGTGATCGTCGGCGAGGTCCTCGGCGACGAGATCGTGACCATGCTCAACGCGATGAGCCAGGGCAACGACGGATCGCTCTCCACGATCCACGCGAACTCCTCGATGGAGGTGTTCAACCGCATCTCGACGTACGCGCTGCAGGCCCAGGAGCGGCTGCCCGTCGAGGCCACCCAGATGCTCATCGCCGGGGCCATCGACTTCGTCGTGTTCATCGAGAAGCGCAACGACTACCAGCGCGGCGGGCGGCTGCGGCGATTCGTGTCGAGCGTCCGCGAGGTCAACGGGGTCGACGGGCGGGTGCTGTCGAGCGAGGTGTTCGCGTCCGGACCGGAGGGGCGCGCGGTGCCGCACTCGCCGGTGTCGTGCCTGGACGAGCTGATCTACCACGGCTACCAGCCGAGCGGAGCATGGCGATGAACCTGCACTCGACGCTCACCCTGCTGTATTCGGTCCTCGCCGGGGTCGCAGTCACGGGCGGAATCGTGCTGCTCGTGGCCGCGATCCGGGGGTTCCCGGTCAAGGTCGTCGCCGGGAAGGCACCCGAGGAGAAGTTCGCGGACGCAGTCCGGTTCCTGTCCCGGCGCGGATCCCTCGCGATCGTCGCCGGAGCCGGCACCCTCGCCGCCACCCGGTGGCCGGTCGCCGCGCTCGCCGTCGCGCTGCTCGTCTTCTTCTGGGACCGGCTGTTCGGCGGCGCCGGGGCCGAACGGGCCGCGATGCGGCGGGTCGAGGCCCTCGCCTCGTGGACCGAGTCCCTGCGCGACACGATCGCGGGGGCCGTCGGGCTCGAACAGGCGATTCCCGCGTCGACCAGGGCCGCCGCCCCCGCGCTGCGCGCGCCACTCGAAGGCATGATCGACCGGCTGCGCTCCCGGATGCCGCTCGCCGACGCGCTCCAGTTCTTCGCGGACGACCTCGACGATCCGAGCGCCGACCTCGTGATCGCCGCGCTGATCCTGAACTCGCGGCTGCGCGGTCCGGGGCTGCGCGAGGTGCTGAC
>JAOPVE010000178.1 GCA_025963185.1 Actinomycetes bacterium | reverse complement strand
GCCCGGGGGCGGGCCGCGAGGCAGGCGAGCAGGTCGAACTCGGTGCGGGTCAGGTGGACCTCGGCCCCGCCCACCCACACCCGGCGCTCGGCGAGGTTGATCTCCAGCCCGCCGAGCCGCAGCCCCTCGTCCGACGGATCCTGGGCGGCCCGCTCGATCCGCCGCAGCAGCGCGTGGACCCTGGCCAGCAGTTCGCGCATGCTGAACGGCTTGGTGAGGTAGTCGTCGGCGCCGACACCGAGGCCGATGAGCAGGTCCGTCTCGGCGTCACGGGCAGTGAGCATGAGCACCGGCACGGGGCGCTCGGCCTGGATCCGGCGGCAGACCTCCAGCCCGTCGAAGCCCGGCAGCATGACGTCGAGGATCACCAGGTCCGGCCGCCCGGCCCGGCACTTCTCGACCGCGGACGGCCCGTCACCGGCGATGTCGGTGTCCATGCCGTCGGCGCGCAGCCGTGCGGCGATCGAGTCGGCGATGAGCGGCTCGTCGTCGACCACGAGGATCCGGCGTCGGTTCATGCCGTCAAGGTAACGACAGCCCCCGAGCCTTTCGGTCACGAACTGTGAAGGTTCCGTGGAGAACCTGAGTCACCCCGCGAAGTGCGGTAACTCCGGCCGGTCCGGACCGGCCGCTCTTACCGCACTTCCGGAACGGCGGGGCGGACCGGCGGGGCCGTGAGCGAGGCCGCGTCGCGCGGGCGGGCGCCACCACGGAGCGAGACCGGCTCGGCCGCGATCTTCTCCTGCAACCGCAGGATGCCCTGGAGCAGCGCCTCGGGCCGCGGAGGGCAGCCGGGCACGTACACGTCGACGGGGATCAGCTGGTCGACGCCCTTGGTCACGCAGTAGCTGTCCCAGTACGGACCGCCGCAGTTCGCGCAGGATCCGAACGAAATCACGTACTTCGGCTCGGGCATCTGGTCGTACAGCCGCTTGATCGCCGGGGCCATCTTGTCCGTCACCGTGCCCGACACCACCATCAGGTCGGCCTGGCGCGGGCCGTGCGCGAACGGGATCACGCCGAACCGGATGAAGTCGTGCCGGGCCATCGAGGTCGCGATGAACTCGATCGCGCAGCACGCCAGCCCGAAGTTGAACACCCACAGCGAGTACCGCCGGCCCCAGTTCAGCACGAACTTGATCGGATCCGGCAGCACCGGGCCAGCGGACCCCCGGCTCGCGGGCAACGGCAGGTCGACAGTCACGCCCGAAGCGTATCTGCGAGGCCGCTGCAACCTCAGGGCAGAGCCGGGCGTGTTACCGGCGCCGGTCGCTGGGCCGGAGGTGAGCGTGCGCCGTTAGGGCGGGCGGAGCGAGGCGAGTGCCAGGGCCACGTGGGGAAGGCGCCGGTTCTCTGGCGCGCCGGTGTTGCACGTCAGAGGTTCGGTAACGCAGCCCACGTGGTTCTGGTGCCGCCGTAGCCCGCATGGCCCTATCGGCGCACGCTCGACGAAGCGGGGGGGGCACGTGGCGGCCGATGGGCTGGACTTCGACCAGTTCTACGCGGCGCACTTCGCGAGCCTCGGAGTACAGCTCTACGCGTACTTCGGGGATCGGGCTGAGGCGCAGGACATCGCTCAGGAGGCGTTCTGCCGCGCCTGGCAACGCTGGGCGACCGTGTCGGCATACGAGGATCCGCTGGGCTGGGTGCGGCGGGTCGCCTGGCGGCTGGCGATCAGCCGGTGGCGGCGGGCGAAGGTCGCGCTGACCTTCGTCCGGCGGGAACGGGTGGAGAACGTGCCCGAGCTGAGCCCGGATCGGGTCGCACTCGCCCAGGCGCTCGCCACGCTGCCCGAGAACCACCGGAGGGCCGTCGTGCTGCACTACCTGTCGGGCCTGCAGGTCGCCGAGATCGCCGAGCAGGAGGGAGTCGCCGTGGGCACGGTGAAGTCGTGGCTGCACCGGGGCCGCGCGGCGCTGTCGGTCCAGCTCGGGGACGGTGCTGCTCCCGGGCAGTCCGGCGACGAGGAGGTGGCCCGTGTCTGACCAGACGACCGATCCGCTCGCCGATCCGCTCGCCGAGGCCTTCGAGGGGTTCCGCGGCGAGACGCTGCCGTTCATGGAGGGTCCGGGTGGGGCTGGGGCGCGGGCTACGGTCCGGCGCCGGCGCCAGGTCCGGGCGGCCGCGGCGGTCTGTGCGCTGGCGCTCGTCGCCGGCGGATCCGCCGCCGCGCTGGCCCACCTCGCTCCCGCCACGGACCGCCTGACTCCGGCCACCCCGCCGTCCAGCGCACCAGCGAGCGCTCCCGCTGATCCGGGCCCGAGCATGCGGCCGAGCCCGAGTCCGTCGCCCAGCCCGTCCGCCGCCCCGCTGAGCCTGCGGGCGACCGACTGGGCGAACGCGCCCGTGACGATCGCGGCCAGCGGTTCCTGCCGCGGCGCCACTGTGACCTTCAGCAAGGGATCGGCGGCCAGCGGCGACACCGTGTACAGGATCCTGGGTGGCAACACGGCACCGGCGTACGGCGATCTCGACGGCGACGGCATCGAGGACGCGATCGTGCTGGTGAACTGCCAACCCGGCAGCATGGCGCCCGTGACGGCCCTCGTGGCGGTCGGCGGCACGGGACGCGCCCTCGGCGCCGTGGCGATGCCCAGCGACCTGATGTTCTCCGCGTACTCGGTGAGCGGGGAGAAGATCCACGCGGCGGTGACCGAGGACGGCGGCGACGGCCGCACCCAGCAGCGGACCTACGGCTGGAACGGATCCTCGCTGGTCCAGACGGGCGGGCCGACGGCATTCCCGGCCCTTCCCCCGCCGCCGGTCACGGCGGCCACCTTCGACTGGACGAACGCGACGCTGCCACTGCCGTTCGGCGGGCCGGTGCCGGATCCCGGCGGCGGCACCTGCCCCACCGGCACGGTCACCTTCGCGAACGGCACCGCTCACCTCGGCGCCTGCAAGTACACGATCTCGCAGTTTCAGCCGACGGCCGCGACCGGAGACCTCGACGGGGACGGCAACACCGACATCCTGCTGGGGATCGACGCCGGCCGGAGCTACTGGAACTCGTGGATGTACGCGTACACGCTGCGCGACGGCAAACCGGCGCTGCTCGGCTATGTGACCGCCCTGGTCCTGAAGACGCCGGCCTCCGAGACGATCCAGGTTCTCAGCGGAGTCACGATCTCGGGCCACACCGTGTCGCTCAGCCAGATCTACAACAAGGCCGGAGTTACGCAGAAGCGCACGTTCACCTGGTCCGGCGGGCGGCTCGTGCCCAATGCCGCGCCCCACGATCCGGCGGCCGACAAGCAACCCTGAAAAATCCTGAAACTTGCCGCAACCGGATGACGGAGGTGCGCGTGTCTAGGGCGAACACCGCGGGACAGACCCCCGCGGATCGTCCCTGGAGGAGACTCACATGTCCGTCACCCGTACCGCGCGCCGCGTCACGATCGCCGCGACCGCCGTCGCCGCCCTGGCCGGGGTCTCGGCGGCCGCCGCCGCACACGCCTCGTCCGTCCCGCACCCCACGCCGCAGGTCGGAGCGCCGGCCGCGAAGTACGAGGCGCCGTCCGCGCCAGCCACGCACGCCGCCGTCCCGGCCAAGCCCGCCAAGCCAGCCACTCGGGTCCGCCAGCAGCCGGTGAGCCACGGCGGCACGAAGCACGCACCGGCCTTCGACATCCAGAACACCACCCTGCCGGTTCCGGCGTTCGACTCCAGCTGCCCGAGCGGACCGGTGAAGTTCACCGACGGGATCGCCCAGAAGCTCGACAGCAACGGCAAGGTCGTCTACGAGCTCTTCATCGGCGGCCCGGTCGTGACCGGCGACCTCAACCGGGACGGCAAGGCCGACACCACGATTTCACTGAGCTGCTACGTGCCGGTGCACTCGAACACGGTCCTCGTCAGCTTCGACACCCACACCGGATCGGCGAAGTACCTCGGCAAGGCGTTCGGCCCGGCCGGCTCGGTGACGGGCTTCCAGATGACCGGCCACGACCTGGCGGTGACGGCCTTCCCCGAGCGCGACACGACCAAGAAGCCGCTGAAGTTCCAGCTCCACTACACCGGATCCGGATTCACCGAGACCACCGGCAAGGCGGCGTACCTCATCGACTGGACCCGCCCGATGGCGTTCCCGCTGCACGCGCCGGTGAACGTCGCGGACGGCGTCGCCCCCTGCGACAGCAAGGTCAACACCTTCACCCTCAAGGACGACTGGCTGCGCCACGCCGAGGGGCACCGCAACGGCCTCACGTACGACATCCAGGTGGCCTGGTTCGGTGACGTGAACGGCGACGGCCTGACCGACGCGCTGGTGAACCTGAGCTGCCAGCGCACCGCGGCCGACGGCTCCGCCCAGTGGCTGTACGCCTACACGGTCCGCAACGGAACCCCGAAGCTGCTCGGCTTCGTGACCACCGACCACGTGAAGAACGTCTACACCGGCGCCGGGAACTACACGATCTCGAAGGGCTCGATCGCGCTGACCCAGGCGGCCGGCACCTCCGACCACGAGGTCGCCCGCACGTTCCGCTGGAACGGCCACGGCTTCACCGGCACCCCGGCGCTCCCGGGCTTCCCGAAGGTCGACGTCGCGCCGTAAGCACCGCCCGGTAACACCGCGAAGAGACTCCGGGGCGGGGACGGCATCCAGCAGCCGCGCCCGCCCCGGCCTCGTCGTTCCCGGCGGGCTCAGACCCAGCGCAGCACGCCCTTGCGCCAGGCATACAGCAGCCCCAGCGCGAGCAGGGCCACGAACAACCCCATTTCGAGGATCGACGAGAGCCCGAACCCCGGCCGGTCGAACACCACGGCCCACGGCAGCAGGAACACGCTCTCGACGGCGAACAGGACGTAAAGGTACGCGTACACGTAGTACCGGATCTGCGTCTGCGCCCAGCCGCCGCCGACCGGGTCGACCCCGCACTCGTAGGTGCTCTGCTTCGCCGGGGACGGCAACGAGGGCCGCAGCACCCGGTTGGCGGTCATGGCCACGCCGACGAACCCGATGCCGGCGAGCAGCAGCAAGCCGAGGCTGGCGTACGAGCCGAGGTAACCGTCCACGCTGGGAGGCTACCCGGGCGTTACAGCGGTTCGTCGGTCGAGCCGAACATGCCGTCGAGTTCGGCTCGGAGCTTGCCGGCCAGGTGCGTCTCGGCCACAACCTGCAGGCACTGCTGGATCATCGTGTCGTTCGACCAGGTCGACGGCTCGGCGGCGACCGTGAGGCGGCCCACCATCCAGATGTCGGCGAGGAGGCGGGCGCTGCGCTCGCTGATCCGCTCCAGGTCGTTGAGCGCGCTGTCGCCCCACGGCTGCGGGGACGTCTCGATCAGCCCGCCGAGCGCCTCGGCCACCTCGGCCGACGCCACGGCATCCAGATCCCCGATGACTGCGGCGACCGTGTCCCTGGCGTACTGGAGCGCGCCGACCGCCGATCTGAGCAGCACCGAGTCGAGCTGGCCCTCGGGCAGTGGGGGATCCACGCCGGCGAGCGCGTCGTCGTACGCGCCGAGCTTCTCGATGAGCCGGTCGAGGCGAGCGCGGGCAGCGGGAACGGTGGGGTCCCCTGCGGTCCGATCCGGGGTCATCATGCGCCTTCCGTGCAGGTGTCCCCATCAGACCACGGTGAGCACCCTTCGCGCGGTACCTCCCGAAGGTCCGAACGGGCTGGGGGCGCCGGCTGATCGTCCGCGGCGGCATTTGTGCGCGCACGAGCGGTGGCCCGTGGGCTGCCCGAACGGGTGAGACGCGTGTCGCATTCTGGCAATCGGGTATCGACGAGGTGGGGCCAGTTGTTCGAATGATGGACGGGCGGCCGTCCGGACGAGGATCAGTTGTGTCGGCTGCGTAACGTACGTTGCCTGCGGTCAATGGCGTCCGCGCCGAAGTAGCATTCGAAAGCACGGGTCGTGCGGGCCCGCCCCACAGCCGGGCTCGCGTAGGAGGTCAGCGGAGTGAGCAAGCAGGTCCGTCAGCTGGACCGCGTCGTAATCCGCTTCGCCGGCGACTCCGGCGACGGCATGCAGCTCACCGGTGACAGGTTCACCTCTGAGACTGCGGCTTTCGGCAACGACTTGTCGACCCTGCCCAACTTCCCGGCCGAGATCAGGGCACCCCAGGGCACGATGGCCGGGGTCTCCAGCTTCCAGCTGCACTTCGCCGACCACGACATCATGACCCCGGGCGACCGGCCGGACGTGCTCGTGGCGATGAACCCGGCGGCGCTCAAGGCCAACGTCGCCGACATGCCCCGCGGCGGCACGATCATCGTCGACTCGCACGACTTCACCAAGCGCGCGCTCGCCAAGGTCGGCTACGAGGCCAGCCCGCTCGAAGACGGCTCGCTGGACGCCTACCAGGTACACGAGGTCGACCTGACCGGGCTCACGCTCGGCGCGCTGGAGGGGTCGGGCCTGTCCCGCAAGGACGCCGGCCGGGCCAAGAACATGTTCGCCCTCGGGCTGCTCTCGTGGATGTACAGCCGCCCGACCGAGGGCACCGAGCGGTTCCTCCGCAAGAAGTTCGCCACCAAGCCCACGATCGCCGAGGCGAACGTCGCCGCGTTCCGGGCCGGCTGGAACTTCGGCGAGACCACCGAGTCCTTCAGCATCTCCTACGAGGTGAAGCCCGCCGCGATGACCGCGGGCACGTACCGGAACATCTCGGGCAACCTCGCCCTGTCCTACGGGCTGATCGCCGCGTCCCAGCGGTCCGGGCTGCCGCTGTTCCTCGGCGCGTACCCCATCACCCCGGCGTCGGACATCCTGCACGAGCTGTCCAAGCACAAGCGGTTCGGCGTCCGCACCTTCCAGGCCGAGGACGAGATCGCGGGCATCGGCGCCGCGCTCGGAGCCTCGTTCGGCGGGGCGCTCGGCGTCACCACCACCTCAGGCCCCGGCATCGCGCTGAAGTCCGAGACGATCGGCCTCGCCGTCTCGCTCGAACTGCCCCTCGTGGTGGTCGACGTGCAGCGCGGCGGACCGTCGACCGGGCTGCCGACCAAGACCGAGCAGTCCGACCTCATGCAGGCCATGTACGGCCGCAACGGCGAGGCACCGGTGCCCGTGGTGGCCCCGCGGTCGCCCGCCGACTGCTTCTGGGCCGCCCTCGAAGCCGCCCGGATCGCCCTCGCCTACCGCACCCCGGTGATGCTCCTCTCGGACGGCTACCTCGCCAACGGATCCGAGCCGTGGCTGATCCCGGACGTCGACGACCTGCCCGACCTGCGGGTCGACTTCGCCACCGAGCTCAACCACACCGACGCCAAGGGCGAGGCCGAGTACTGGCCCTACCTGCGCGATCCCGAGACGCTGGCCCGCCCGTGGGCGGTCCCCGGCACCCCCGGCCTCGAACACCGCATCGGCGGCATCGAGAAGGCCGACGGGTCCGGCAACATCTCCTACGACCCCGCGAACCACGACCTGATGGTCCGCACCCGGCAGGCCAAGATCGACGGCATCGCCCGGTCGATCCCGCCGATCGAGGTAGACGATCCGTCGGGCGAGGCCAGCGTGCTGGTGCTCGGGTGGGGCTCCACGCACGGTCCGATCGGCGCGGCGTGCCGCCGGGTCCGCGCGGCCGGGCAGCAGGTTGCCCAGGCCCACCTGCGCCACCTCAACCCGTTCCCGGCAAACCTCGGCGAGGTGCTGGGCAAGTACGAGAAGGTGCTGATTCCCGAGATGAACCTCGGACAGCTCTCCATGATGGTCAGGGCCAGGTACCTGGTCGACGCGATCGCCTACAACCAAGTCCGCGGGCTGCCGTTCCGGGCCGAGGAACTCGCCGACGTGATCACCAATCTCATCAGCGACACGGACGGGGAGTGAAGCACCGTGACTGACACCGTGGAGACCCCCGGAATAACCGGCGGGGTCGCCGACCTGGGCATACCCGCCCTCCGGCACGTGCCCAAGACCGACGAGCCCCAGAAGACCGCCGACTTCAAGAGCGACCAGGAAGTGCGCTGGTGCCCCGGGTGCGGCGACTACGCGATCCTCGCGGCCGTCCAGGGCTTCCTGCCCCAGCTCGGGCTCAAGCGCGAGAACATCGTGTTCGTCTCGGGCATCGGGTGCTCGTCCCGCTTCCCCTACTACCTCAACACGTACGGCATGCACTCGATCCACGGCCGCGCCCCCGCGATCGCCACCGGGCTCTCGGCGTCCCGCCCCGACCTGTCGGTGTGGGTCGTGACGGGCGACGGCGACGCGCTGTCCATCGGCGGCAACCACCTGATCCACGCGCTGCGCCGGAACGTGAACCTGAAGATCCTGCTGTTCAACAACCGGATCTACGGGCTCACCAAGGGCCAGTACTCGCCCACCAGCGAGGTCGGCAAGATCACCAAGTCCACCCCGATGGGATCGCTGGACTACCCCTTCAACCCCGTCTCGCTCGCCCTTGGCGCCGAGGCCACCTTCGTCGCGCGCACGATCGACTCCGACCGCAAGCACCTCACCTCGGTGCTGCGCGCCGCCGCGGAGCACGAGGGCACCGCGCTGGTCGAGATCTACCAGAACTGCAACATCTTCAACGACGGCGCGTTCGACGTGCTCAAGGACCCGTCGACGCGCGACGACTGGCTGCTGCGCATGGAGCACGGCCAGCCGCTCCGGTTCGGGTCCGAGGGGTCGCGCGGGGTCGTCCGCGATCCCTCGACCGGTGGCCTGCGGGTCGCCGACGTGGCCGAGGTCGGCACCGACGCGCTGGTGGTCCACGACGCGCACACCGACGATCCGTCGTACGCGTTCGCGCTGTCCCGGCTGTCCGGGCAAGACCTCGCCTACACGCCGATCGGGGTGTTCCGGTCCGTCGAGCGGCCCACCTACGACGAGCTGATGACCAACCAGGTCGAGACCGCCCAGGGCGCCAGCGACGCCGACAGTGCCACGGGGCTCACGGCCCTGCTGCGCGGGAACGACACGTGGACGGTGGTCTGACCCGCCGCCGCGACGACGGCCTGCTGCTCACGACCGACCCCGCGCGGATCGACCTCGAGAAGGTCCACGGCTGGCTGTCCGGCGAGTCGTACTGGGCGAACGGGCGTGACCTCGCGACGGTCGGCCGAAGCATCGCCGGATCCCTCGTCGCGGGCGTCTACGACGGTCCGGCCCAGCTGGCGTTCGCCCGGGTGGTGACCGACCGGGCCACGTTCGGCTGGCTCTGCGACGTCTTCGTCGACGAGTCCGCCCGGGGACGCGGGATCGGCAGCTGGCTGGTCGGCGCCCTGTCCGAGCACCTGGCCGGGTTCGGCGTCTACCGCCTCCTACTCGCGACCAAGGACGCCCACGACATCTACGCGACAGCCGGCTTCACTCCCCTCCCCCACCCCACGGACTACATGATCCGAGACACCCGCTAACCCCTCCACCCGCTTCCTCGCTGCGGAAGTGCGTGCCGCAACGCCGGTCATAGAGCCTGTTTCGAATTGGGCTGGGTCGGGGTCGTGGGGTTGGGCGGGCTCGGCCAGGATTCTGGTGTGGCTAGGTCGTATCGTCCGGTGCGCCGGGATCAGGAGTTCTTGTTGCCGCCCTCGATGCGGGATTGGCTGCCTGCGGGTCATCTGGTGTGGTTCGTGCTGGAGGTGGTCGCCGAGGTGGATACCTCGGCGTTCCACGTCCGGGCGCGCACGGGCGGGGCGGGCCGGGCGGGGTTCGATCCGGACATGCTGCTGGCGTTGCTGATTTATGCGTACTGCCATGGCCAGTTGTCTTCGCGGCGGATCGAGGAGTTGTGCCGGGTCGATGTGGCGTTCCGGGTGATCTGCGGGAACGACGCCCCGGATCATGTGACGGTTGCCCGGTTCCGTAAGGCCAACGAGCAGGCGGTGACCGGCTTGTTCACGCAGGTCCTGTCGTTGTGCGCGCGGGCGGGGCTGGGCCGGGTGGGGATCGTGGCGATCGACGGGACGAAGATCGCGGCCAGCGCCGCGATGGCCGCCAATCGTGGCGGGGACTGGCTGCGGGCTGCCGCCGCTGGCCTGGTCCGGCAGGCCGGGGAGGTCGATGCCGCCGAGGATGCGCTGTTCGGGGACGCCCGGGGCGATGAGCTGCCCGCCGAGCTGGCCGATCCGCGGAGCCGGGCGGCGCGGATCCGGGAGTGCCTGGGCCAGATCGATGAGGAAAACGCCGCGGCCGTGGCTGCCGAGCAGGCCAAACGGGTTGAGGCCGCCCGGTATACCGAGCAGGTCCGGTCCGGGAAACCTCCCCTGGGCCCGGTCCCGGCCGCGGTGGACCCGGTGGAACTCGCGCAGGCCCGGCTCGATGCCGAGCGGTCCGCGGCGGCCACGCGGATCGCCGGGTGGGAGGTTAAGGCCGCCGCGGCGGCCGCCGCGGGCCGCAAGATGACTGGCTTCCCGCCCGCGCCGGTGGGCGAGCAGGGCAGAGTCGTGCGGGCCGCCCAGGCGCTGGCCGCAGCGCGGGACACTGCCGGGAAAGCCGCCGCGCGGGAGGCCACGCAGAGCCCAGGTGGCGGCAGCGCCAGACAGGCCAGCACGGGAAAGCCTGCCGCGGCGGGTAAACAGCCGCAGCGTAACCTCACCGATCCCGACAGCCGGATCCTTAAGACCGGCAACGGCTGGGTCCAGGGCTACAACGCCCAGATCGCGGCCACCGACGACCAGCTCATCCTGGCCACCGACGCTGTCCAGGACGCCAACGACACCGCGCAGCTGGAACCGATGATGCACGCCGCTGCTGCCGCCGCCGCGCACCTGGCCGCCCACCGGGACGAAGCCACCCGGCCCCGCGACGGCCAGGGCCGGCCGCTGCCGGGCACAATCGGGACCGTGGCCGCCGACGCCGGCTACGACACTGAGCACAACCTCACCGCGCCCGGCCCGGACCGGCTCATCGCCGACACCACCCGCGGCCAGCTCGCCCGCGACACCCAGGACCAGCCCGCCACCGGAGAGCCCCCACCCGGGGCCACCCCCCGCCAGGCGATGAACCACCGCCTGCGCACCGAGGAAGGCCAGGCGATCTACCGGCGGCGCAGCGTCACCGTCGAGCCCGTCAACGGCCACCTCAAAGACCGCATCGGGCTCCGCCGCTTCTCCCGCCGCGGGCTCAGCGCAGCCAAAGCCGAACTCAAATTCGCTGCCGCATGCGCCAACCTCCTCAAAATCCACCGCACCGGCTGGTCCCCGGCCACCTAACACCCCCCAAGCCCCCCCGCGCCGGTCCCGAGCCGGAACAAACACCGCCCCACCCCGGCACCCGCCAAATTCAGTCCCCAGATTTCGAAACAGGCTCCCTGACCGGCCTGGCGGCACACACTTCGGCGGTTCCGGGGGTAGCGCACGGGTGCCCGATTGGGGGGGAGTTGTTTCCCCAAGAGGCTGCATCAGCGCACTGTGGGCTCGGCCGCCCCACCGGTGGGCCATGCTTCGCC
>JAOPVE010000308.1 GCA_025963185.1 Actinomycetes bacterium | reverse complement strand
TAACCGCGGCCGGTCCGGACCGGCCGGGGTTACCGCACTTCGCGGTGGGTTACTTCAGTTTGTAGAACGTGATCTCGCGGACCGAGGCCGCCTGGCCGCGCTGGCCCGGGTAGACCGAGACGATCTTCACCGTCGCCGAGGCCACGTCGTCGGCGCTGAGGTCGAAGTTCTGCTGGGTGTCGTTGTCGGCGACCGTGATCTCCTGCTTGCCGACGCGGGTGCGGTCCTTGTCGAACAGCGAGATCTCGATGTCCTTGAGACGGGGCTGGGCCGCGAAGTCCTTGCCCTCGGCGCCGTTGCGGATGCTGAGCTGCTTGACCGTCTGCGATCCGTCGAAGGTCACGGTCAGGCTCGCGCCCGTTCCGGTGCCCGCCCGGCCCTCGGCCCAGTACGTGTTGAGCACCTTGTCGACGGCGTGCAGAGCGGGGTGGCCGGGTGCGGCGTCGCTCGCGGTGGCCGACGCGGGAGTCAGCGGCTGGTAGTCGGGGTGAACGAGCTGCTTCGCCTGGTTCACCGCGCCGAACGCCCACAGCGTCACCTTCGCGCGAGCGGGGCCGAGGCCCATGCCCAGCAGGCCGAGGACGATGAGGATCGGCGCGAACTTCCCGATCGGCAGCCGGGACGGGAGCTTGGGCATCCGCCACTTCTTCTTCGAGCCGGAGCCGGAGCCCGATCCCGAGCCTGCTGCGGACCCCGAGCCGGAGTCCGCCGAGGGGACCGAGAGCTTCTTCCACTTGTCCGGCCGCTCGCCAGCGCCGAGCGACCTGCGCTTGCGGCCGAACATCCGCTGCCACCACGAGCGCTTGACCACCACCGCGTCGGCGAGCGAGGTCCCGCACCGGCGGCAGAACCTGCGGCCGGTGAGGTTGCCCGCGCCGCAGGTCCCGCAGTACAGGTCCGCCGGGCCGAGGTCCGCGGCGTCGGGGCGGTGCGCGGTCGGGCGCTCGTACTCCTGCCCGGGAAGGCGGCCGCCGAGCGACGGATCTGGATTCACGACAGGCGGGGTCACGACCGGCTGGGCCAGCGGCGGCGGGGCGGGCGGCAGGCCGACGGATCCGAGCGGAGCCATCGGCACCGAAGCCCGGCCGTAGGTGGGCGCCTGCGGCGGGAGCGGCGCGTCCAGCGGGCTGGTCACCGGGTAAGGCCCGACCTGCGGAGTCCCGTAGCCGGCCGGACCGGAGACCGGCGGCGCGACGGCCCCGATCACCGGCGGGGGCGCGCTGACGGCGGAGGTCAGCGGCGATCCGGCGAGCCCGGCGGTCTGGATCACCGGGGCGGCCGGGCCCTCCTCCATGCCGACCACGTACTTGACCCGGTCGATGAAGCCGAACTTCTCGGGGGCGGCGACGGGCTCGGGCGTGGGCTCCGGCACCGGATCGGGCCCGAGGCGCTCGCCGTGCCATTCGAGGAAAGCGCCGCAGGATCCGCAGAACTCGTCGCTCTGGGAGTTCGCATTGCCGCACTTGGCGCAGACGATCATGACTGCTCCACCTCCAGGTGGACGGGTAGGTGAGCGGGGACGGCGGCGCGCACGAGCGCGTCGAGGTGGGCGCGGTCGACCGCACCCGGATCGGGCACGCGCAGCACGACGGCCACGCCAGAGGGGGTGGAGCTGGACCGGGTCGCCCCGGCACGCTGCGACCAGGCCACGCCGCCCGAGTCGCGGATCTCGGCGGTGTACCCGGTGGCGGCCTCGATCGCGTCGGTGAGACCACGAGCGGTGCCGCGCCAGGCGTAGAGGCCGGCCGCGCGGGCGATCACCGCGCGCCGGCGCTCGACGGGCTCGTTCGACTCGGTCGCGGCGCCGACCCAGTGCGAGAGCCAGTCGAGGAAGTCCGGCGGGGCGAGCCACGGGTCCAGGTAGGCGGGCAGGTTGTCCAGGGTGGACAGCAGCGGGGAGAGGACGTCGTCGATCCCGCCGACGAAGCGCTGGGCGAAGTCGTCCTCGGCGAACATGGCGGGCAGGGTCGGCCCGAGCGGGTGTGGGCTGGTCAGGCCGTCCACATGATTACGCACGGGTCACCACCCG
Organism: Actinomycetes bacterium; assembly: GCA_025963185.1. Taxonomy (GTDB): domain Bacteria; phylum Actinomycetota; class Actinomycetes; order Mycobacteriales; family Cryptosporangiaceae; genus RYN-140. The sequence goes on along the minus strand of JAOPVE010000308.1, from coordinate 5,893 downwards.
GACCTGGTGGTCGTAGGAGAAGACGAGGGAGTTGGTCGCCACGTCGATCCGCTGGGCCGCCTCTCCCCGCACGCCGGTCACCGGATCCGCGGGGAACAGCCGCACGTCGTCCACGAGGTCGACGCCCTTGAGCTGCTGCAACACCGCAAAAACCTCACCGAACTGGATCGGCCGCCCGAACGGCCAGCCGTCCCCGTCGGGTCCACCCGCGACCGGCGAGTAGAACCGGTACAGCGCGGCCAGTGCCTCCTCGCGCAGCCGCTCCGGATCGGCCTCCCGCCGCGCCCGGACCACGGCGACCACGGTCAGTCCCTGGTAGACCGGCGGCTCGACGACCACCCGCGCCCCGAGCACCCGACGTTCCTCCAGCGCCCCCGCGATCGACCGCAGGGTCGACTCGGGCGGGGTGAGCGCGTCGAACCGGACCCGGCCGACGTCCGCGCCGAGCGAGGGGACGACGAGCAGCCGCACCATTCCGGCCTCGTCGGGCGCGGACGCGGGGACGCAGCGCACCCGCGCGGCCTCCGGGGCGGCCTGCCGGGCCAGGTACTCGTAGTCCTCGGCGGTGACGGCCCGCTGGCGGGTCCGAAGTTGGAGCGGGCCGCGCAGCTTGGCGTTCTCGATGGTCTCGGCGTCCCGTCCCCCGGCGGCCGGGCGGCGGTTGGCGATCCGGCTGACATAGGGGATCGACGTCTTGAGCACCGAGACCATGTCGGGCTTGACGTTCCCCTTGGATCCGCCGCCGGAGCAGTACGAGCGCAGCCGGACCATGGATCCGCGGCCGGGGACCGCCCCGTACTGGCGCAGGGATCCGTCGTCGAGCCGCACGCACGGGCCGAGTTCGACCTCGCCGATGGCCCCGTCGAGGACGAAGTGGCGATCCTCGGGACCGCTCTCGGCGAAGTCCTGCACGCGGATCCACGGCTGCCACCCCGACGACGGATCCTCGGGGTCGGACACCTCCAGCACGCACTCGCCCTGGTCGGGCAGCACCGGGGTCCGGCTGACCGGGAACCGCTCGCCGGGCGTGCCCTCGGTCTGCCCGAGCACCTCGGCCCGCACCTGCTCGGCCTGGATCGCCCAGGAGGTGCCGCCGATTGTGAACGCGCTGATCCGGGTGATGGTGGGGGTGCTGGAGTAGGCGGTCCGGCCGGATCGCGGGGCCACCACCCGGGCGCGCACCCAGCCGGCCCGGAGCCCGCCGATGAGGTGGACCGTGTGCTCGGCGGGCAGGTGCAGGACGATGTCGCCGGGCCGGTTGAAGCCGCCGGTGTCGTCGTGGTCGACCTCGCAGGCCGTCCAGGCGTCGCCGGTCCAGGCCTCGAAGGTCACCGGCGGGGCGTCCGGGTCGACGCCGATCCCCTCGATGCTGCACTCGATCCGCAGGCACAGCGCGTTCGAGGGGGCGGACTCGGTGAGTCCGAACAGGACGGTGTCGTCGAGCTGCGGGACCCGCGAGAAGCACGGCACGGCGTGCCCGGCCGAGAGCGCGTCCCCGTGGTCGGCGACGGATCCGTCCGCGGCGACCGACCGCAGCTCGGCGAGGTCCACGGGCACCACGACCAGCGGATCCAGGGTGGTGAACCCCACCGGATCGTGGCCGGGCTCGCGCCGGGTCGCCACCTCGGTCGCGGCCGGGACGATCACCGGCTTGTCCTGCGGCGCGGACAGCCAGAACGTGACCGGCACCCGCGCGGCCGTGGCGGGGAACAGCCGGACCCCGATCAGCTCCAGGAAGCGCAGGTAGTTGCGGTCCGGAACCCGGTTGAGCCGGTAGACGAGCTGGTCGGCCATCTGCGCGAAGGCCTCGATGAGCGTGACGCCCGGATCGCCGACGTTGTGGTCGGTCCACTCCGGACAGCGCCGCTGGACCAGCCGCTTGGCGTCGTCGACGAAGTCCTGGAACCGGCGGTCGTCGAGGTGGGGAACGGGGATCGACATCTTCTCTCACCCCTCCGACGGGATCGTGTAGAACGGGAAGACCAGATTGCGCCGGTCGTTCGTGGTCTTGAGGGTGTACTCGACGGCGATCAGCACGACGCCCTCGCGGCTCGGATCGTGGGTGACGCGCACGTCGCCGACATCGATCCGGGGCTCCCAGCGTTCGAGCGCGCTGGTCACCTGGGTCGCGACGAGCCCGGCGAACGAGGTGTCGACGGAGGAGAAGACCAGGTCGTGGATCCCGCAGCCGAACAGCGGGCGCATCGGCCGCTCGCCCGGCGCGGTGCCCAGGATCAGCCGGATGCTCTCGCTGATCTCGTCGTCGCCGCTGGACAGCGCGATCCCGCCGGTCGCGGACACCCCGAGGGGGAACGTCCAGCCGCGCCCGACGAAATCTGCGGCGGTCGTCTCGATGGCCATCCCGGTCAGCCGCCGATCATGACGTCGCTCGCGGTGCCCATCAGGGTCGCGCCGGGCATGCCGCAGGCCGTGCAGGGATCCCCGGACCGCGCAGCCGGCTGCCCGCCGAACAACACCGAGGTGCTGCCCTGGGTGACCGCGCCGAGTTCGGTGGCCGGCACCATGTACGGATCCGAGGGGTGCAGTCCCACGTGCGGCGGTGTGCACATGCCCTGGGATCCGACGACGACGGCGGCCTTGTTGCCGATCAGCACCGAGGTGCAGACGCCCATCGTCACCGGGGCCGAGAACGGCATCGGCGCAGGCGAGGGCTGCGGGGCGCCGGTGGCCGGGTTCGGGATCAGGTGGATCGCGCACTGCGCCTGGATCTTGTCGTTCAGCACGGCGGCGGGGGGCATCTGCGGGCTCCTCAGTTGCGTTTCTTGCGGGTGTTCTTGCTGGTGTTGTTGCTGGTGGCGGCGGGTTCTTTAGTTCAGCTTGATCGCGGTGCCCTTCACCTCGACCTGTGGTCCGCCGTCGACCTTGACGCCCTTGTCGCCCTTGATCTCCAGGGTTCCCGAGGCGTGCAGCTTGAGGTCGGCGCCGCTGTCGATCGTCACGCCCTTGGTGCCGCTGATCTCGACCGTGCCGTCCGCGCTGATCTTGATCGTGGTGCCGGACTGGTTGAGCGAGATCTTGAGCTTGCTGTCGGCCGAGAGCAGCGCGATCCCGGACTTGCTGTCGTCGTCGAGGAACACCAGCCGGTGGCCGAGGCGGGACACGAAACCACGCCGCTTGACGGCGCCGGAGCTGGAGTCGACCAGCCCGTCGCCCGCCTTGGGCTTGTCGGTCCCGTTGTAGAGCTGGCCGACCACGTAGGGCCGCCGGGTGTCGCCGTGCTCGAACGCCACGAGGACCTCGTCGTTGACCTCGGGCAGCCACATCGCGCCGCGGTCCGCCCCGGCGCCGAGCTGCGCGACCCTGGCCCACCAGGACTCGTAGTCGTCGGACAGCCACGGGTAGGTCAGCTTGACCTCGCCGGTGTCCCGGACCTCGGTGACCACCCCGACGACCACCCCCTGGATCCCGGCCCCGCCCTGGTGGCCCGCGCCGGAGGTGAGGCCGAGCAGCGAGCGGTCCGCCCGGCCCGACACCACGAACTCGGTGCGGTAGCCGCGGCCGTCGACCACGTGCCGGGTCGCCGTGACCGTGTAGGTGCCGTCGAACGGATCCCCCGCCCCGGACACCGAGACCGGCGCGCCGGGCAGGATCCCCGGATCCCCCAGCGCCACCCCCTCTGCCTCGGCGTGCGCGCTGGCCAGGGTCTCGGCGAGCGCCTGCGCCGTGGCGTCGGCCTCCTGCTGGGTGCCCAGCGGAGTGGACACGGCCACGTGTGGCGGGGCGTCGAACGTGCTCGCGAGGCCCGCCGGATCCAGCCCGACGGCCGCACTGGTCGTGGCGGCCTGGGCGGTCCCGACGATCGCCTGCTTCGCCACCGGATCCCAGCCCCGGACCTGCACCTCGGAGACCTGCGCGGCGGCGGTCACCCGGGGCCGGAACTGGATCAGGTTGTGCCCGACCACAAGCTGGCACGACTCGCGCGACTCCAGGTCGGACGCCTCCGCGGGCGCCCCGGACGCCTTGACCGGCACCCGCCAGTGCAGTTTCCCGCCGGTGACCACGACCTCGTGACCGGTCTCGCGGGCCCGGCCGGCGAGGAAGTCCCAGTCGGTCGAGTTGACCTGGGCCACGTGCTCGTAGGTCGGCCCGGCGGAGTCGACGTCCCCGGTGGACAGTCCGGCCCGGCTCGCGACCGTGCGCACCACGTCGGCGTCCGTCACGTTGTTGTAGGAGCAGGTCCGGCGGCCGCGGGAGAGCCGGTGCGCCTGGTCGTAGCCGCGGACGACGGTCCGGCTGCCGATGCTGGAGAAATCGGACTCCAGCGCGGTGACCTCGGCCTGGATGAGCTCGGTGTGGCTGCCCTTGTCCGCCTTGGCCAGCGAGACCGCCACGACGCTGCCGATCCGGATCCGCGACTTCGACAGGGCCTCCCTCGCCCCGTCGTGGAACACGAGCTCCAGCATGTCGGCCAGGTGCAGCGAGCTGTCGACCGTGACGGACTCCAGCAACGGCAGCACGTCCTCGCTGAGGTCGCTGCCGTCGACGGTGACCTGCGGGCGGACCCCGTACTCGGTGTCCCCACCGAGGCTAAGCACCGGATCCCCTGACGAGCCGCTCGGCATCTGATCCCTTGACCAGACGCTCCGCGTCAGCGGATCCGGGGACCATCAGGGTGGTCCCCGGCTTCACGCGCATCGGATCGTCGATTCCGTTCGCCTCGGCCAGTGCGCGCCACATGTTCGGATCCCCGTACTCGCGGTGCGCGATCGCCGCCAGCGAGTCCCCCGCGTCGACCGTGACCGAGCGCCGGCCGACGATGCCACCCGAGGTCGGGTTCTGGGATCCGAGCCGGTCCGCCACCTCGGCGAGCTGAAGGTCCACCGACGCGCGCAGCGGGGATCCGTCCCGGTCGAACTTGGTGTAGCGGACGGTGATCAGCTTGATCCGGCACGGCGGGAAGTAGCTGGTCGCCGCCGCGCCCCAGAACAGCTGCAGGGTGGTGGGCTGGGGCCGGCGGGCCTGGAGCGAGCTGCGGGTGGGGGCGGTCCACTCGCGCAGCTTGTCGATCGCGTCGCTGACACTGCGGGGCAGCCCGAAGTCGTCCACCGCGTCGAACAACAGCCGCATCTTCAGGGTCGCCGGGGACGATCCGACCCACTCGGTGTTGGCCTTGTCGTCCTTGTCGTTGCGCGAGGGCACGACCTGCCAGCCCGGCCGCTTCATGATCGTCAGGTTCGTGGGGTTGAAGTGGAACGCCAGGCCGGAGGTGGGCGGCTGGCCCTTGGGCACGAGCAGGCCGCGGGTCGGCGGGATGAAGCCGGTCATCCGGGGGTCACCACGAATCCGGTGTGCGCGAGCTCCAGCGTCTCCAGCGCCACCGAGTCACCGGACGCGTTGAGCGTCGGTCCCGAGTAGGCGATCGGGAACACCCCGAGCAGCGTGTACGTGGCGATCGGCTTCATGCCACCGTCGAAGATTTTGATCATCCCGGGCAGCGGCAGCCGGTGGAACTGCACCGACTGGAACCAGATCCCCACCCGGAAACTGTCGAGGTCGACCGGACGCGTCAGCTTGACGTTCTGGTACTTCAGGCGGGTCGGCAGCCGGTGCGTGTGCCCGGCGTTCCCGCCCTCCTTGTACTCCTCGACCTCGTACGAGGCGCCGAGGCCCTCCACCTTGGTGAAGTACATCGCTTCGAGGCCCGCCATCATCACGGTGAACCGCAGCGCGAGGCCCGGCGACATCGACATACCTCACCTCACGCGGTCGGCGGCTCCAGCGGGACACGTCATAGATGCCGCAGGTACCCCGCTGGATACACCGACTTCGTCACCGCCCGCCGGCTCGGTCTCCCGGCCCCGCGAAGGGGGGTCAGCGCCAGTCGGTGAGGGTCACCGAGCGCTCGCGGTCGACCAGGAGCTCGCGGCGGAGG
>JAOPVE010000299.1 GCA_025963185.1 Actinomycetes bacterium | reverse complement strand
CCGGGCGGCCGCCACGGCGACGCGGTGGACGTGCTGGCCGCCGCGGGCGCGCGCCACAGCGGCTCCCGACGGCACGGGCACCAGGCAGACAGGCCCCCCGAGCCCGCCAGCCCGGCCACCGGCGCCCCCCGAGCCACCCGGACCGGCTCGGGAGGCCGACGCAGCCGACGCAGCCGATCCAGCCGACGGCCACGGATCGGCGGCCAGCCCCGCGACGACCACCCGTGCGAGCAGCACCCCCAGCGGATCCGCCAGCGCGTGTTGCTTGTGCTCTTTGTAGGCGAGCAACAGCCCCCGGAGCGCCCCCTCGTACACCCCGCCGGACCAGCACCAACCCGCCAACTCCAACCCCGGCACCCCCAACCCCGGCAAGTCGAACCCCGGGACCGGGGAGACCGGGCCACGCAGGGCCGCCGAGCACCGCGCGCACGGGGATCTGCCCGGCGCCTCGCAGCCCGCGCAGGAGCCGGGAAGGAGCAGGTCGGCGAGCTCGGCGAGTAAGGCGCGCATGACAGCAATGCTCGCGGCGGAGCCACCACCGGAACACCCCGGAACGGCGATCTGTGGACGGCGGACCCCGGTGTGGACAACCCGCCGCCACCGGCCCGATGTGGTAGCGCCGGTCAGCCCGGGTAGAACGGGGCCGCGATGTTGTCCATGCCCTGGACGGCGGTCCAGCTGTGGGCGGCGCCCTGGTAGAGCTGTTTTCCGGACTCGGCGAACGCGGGCTGCGGGGACACCGTGAAGGGCGTGACGGCGAGGCCGACGGCGCCCGCGCGGAGCCCGGTGCTCAGCGACGGCTCCTCCTCTGCCCAGTCGGTGCTGACGCGGCGGACGATCGCGGTGTTGTCGGCGTTCTGCCCGGCCACGGCGATCGTCGTCGGACCGGCCCAGCCCACGTCCGTGACCTTGGGGATCACCGGGGTGCCGGGCTGCTTGGCCAGCGGCGCCTGGACGAGCCGCAGGTCGCGCAGGACGACCTGGGATCCGTCCGGGAGGCGCTGGAGCACGCCCATGTAGGCGTGCGCGCCCGTCTCGCTGCCCGCGGCCACGGCGACCCGGACCCCGTCGGGAGCGAGCCGCATCGCCCGGATCGGCCCGAGTGCCTGCGAGTAGGACACTGGGGTGCGGTGCCCGTCGGCGGCGATCAGTACCGGGCGGCCATCGACGGCGGCGAAGACCTCGTCGTCGGATCCGCCCCAGGTCGGGCGGGTAATCGTGTGCGCGTCGAGCACCTTGTTGAGCTCGCCGGTCATGGACCCGATCCAGAGCTGCTGCTTGCCGGGTGCCCCCTTGACCACGGCGACGGCGTGCTCGGTCGGCGAGATGGCCGCCGAGACGACTCCGTTGGTGGACTGGCTGCCGCCGAGCGTGCTCTGGTCGTCCTGGTTGTCGTTGCCGTCCTGCACCGCGAGCTTGCGCAGCCGCCCCTTGCTCACGTAGTAGAGCGAGGATCCGGCTCGGGCGGCGGGGTTGTAGTTAGCCCAGTGCTCCGGCCCCTGGACCGCGTCGACGCCGGTCACGTTCAGGGGGCGGCCGTTGACCTGCAGGCGCAGCGATCCGCTCAGCCGGGAGCCCAGTGACCAGCCGATCTCGGCCGCGAACAGGTTGATGTAGTCGGGGTTCTGGGACTCGATGTCCGGCGAGAGGTCGAGCACCAGGTCGTCGCCCTGCTGAGCCACGTTGCCGCGCAGGGTCGTGCCCCCGGCCGGGCGGGTGACGCCGCTCAGGACGGGCGAGGCGCGCCGCAGCACCAGCTTGACGATCGGCGTGATGATGCTGTCCCGGGACAGCGAGCGGCTCTGCCAGCGGGCCTCCGGGACCAGCATCTCCGCTCCGCCCTGCGTTCCTGACACCGCGAAGTACAGCGTGACCTGCTGGAACGCCTGGTTGAAGTCGCTCTCGCGCACGAGCACCGCGGTCTGCGGGGTGCTGATCCGCCAGATGCCCTGGACGTGCTTGAGGCCGATCCGCATCGACAGCGGGCGGTTGGGCTGGGGCTGGTAGATGCCCTGGTTGTCGACGGATCCGACGATGGTGCCCGAGAGCTGGACGCTGGCCGCGCTGGCGCTCTCCTGGACCACCTTGGCCTCGCCCTGCCGGAAGATCGAGACGTTGACGATGTTCTTCAGCGAGTCCTGGGCCGCCGGGGTCATGAAGGCCTCGCCAAGCTGGTCGTGGTTCTGGGTGGTGCGCCCGGCGTCGAGCATGAGCGTGACGGTGTCGAGCGGTCCACCGAACTCGCGCGGCGCGGCGATCTCGGCGTTGACGTCGGGGTTGACGGCCTCCTGAAGCCGCCGGTTCGGCACGGCGATGGGCGGCCCGTGGTCGGGGACCGACGCGCAGCCAGGCAGCCCCACCACGGCGGCCACCGCGAGCGCGACGAGGACCCGCCTACGCATGATCGTCACCCGCCGTGACTGCCAGCGGCAGGTCGTCGCCGGGCGGGGGCTCCAGCGGGAGCGGCGAGGAGGTGAGCCGGTCCTTGACGTTGACCGGCAGGGTCACCCGGAACTGGGCCCCGCGGCCGGGCTCGCCCCAGGCCTGCAACCAGCCACCATGGAGCCGGGCGTCTTCGAGACTGATCGACAGGCCCAGCCCGGTGCCGCCGGTCTGCCGAGCACGGGACGGATCAGCGCGCCAGAACCGGTTGAACACGACCTGCGCCTCCCCCGGCTTCAGGCCCACCCCATAGTCACGGACGGTCACCGCGACCGCGTCGGAGTCCTGGGCCAGGGTGACGACGACCGGACGCCGCTCGCCGTGCTCCACCGCGTTCCCGACGAGGTTGCGCAGGATCCGCTCGACGCGGCGCGGATCGACCTCGGCGACCACCGGCTCGTCGGGCAGCACTG
>JAOPVE010000279.1 GCA_025963185.1 Actinomycetes bacterium | reverse complement strand
CCGGGGACCAGACGAGTACGGGTGCGGCGAACGGCTACGAGTACGGGGTGACGCGGGTCCGGGGGTTCTCGCTGACCCACGTGAACGGGGCGGGGTGCAATCCGGGGGCCGCGGGTGACGTGCCGATCCTGCCGTTCACCGGCGCCATCACCAGCTCGCCGTCCGCCGACAGCACGGACGCCAAATACGCGGTGAACTTCTCGCACGCGAACGAGAGCTCCACCCCGGGCCGGTACACCGTCACTCTCGCGTCGGGCGTGAAGACCGACCTGGCCGTGACCACGCGGGCCGGAGTGGGCGAGTTCAGCTTCCCCGCCGGATCCGCCGCCAGCCTGGTCTTTCGCACGTCGAACTCGCTCAACGGCAGCGAGGACGCCCAGACGACAATCAACGCGGCCACCAGAACCGTCACCGGATCGGTACTCACGGGCGCCTTCTGCGGCCGCCGCGCGAACGGCGGGACCAACAACCGCAAGTCCTACTACCGGCTCTACTACACCGCGACGTTCGACCAGCCGATCACGGGAACGGGAACGTGGCGCGACGGCACCCTGACCGCCGGCGGCACCAGCACGGCCGGCGGCGAGGGGTACGCGACGGGCAGTGCGCGGGCGGGCAAGGGATCCGGCGGCTGGGTGAGCTTCGCCGCCAAGACGATCCGGATGCGGATCGGCATCTCCTACGTCAGCCTCGCCGGGGCCACCGCGAACCGGGACGCCGAGCTTCCGGCCACCGCGACGACGGCCACGGTGGCGGCCCAGGCCCGCGACGCCTGGACCACCGAGCTGCGCCGGATCTCCGTCGGTGGCGGCACCGAGGCCCGCCGGGCCGAGTTCTACACGGCGGTCTACCACGCGCTCATGCAGCCCCAGACGGTCAGCGACACCGACGGCCGCTACTACGGCGCGGACCTCGCCGTGCACACCCTGAGCGCGGGCCAGAAGGCCCAGTACGGCACGTTCTCCGGCTGGGACCAGTACCGCGCCCAGATCCAGCTACTCGCCCTGCTCCGGCCCGACATCGCCGGGGACTTCGCCCAGTCACTCTTCACCTTCGCCCAGCAGAACAAGGGCATCTGGGACCGCTGGCTCCACCTCGGGGCCCCCACCCACGTCATGACCGGTGACCCCGCCGCCCCCACCCTCGCCACCTTCGCCGCGATGGGCGTGACCAACTTCGACGCCAGGGCCGCCTACGACTCGCTGCTCGCCCAGGCGACCGTCCAGAACCCGGACGCGCTCGCCGACGGCGGCTGTCCCGGCCAGTGCGCCGGCCAGCGGCCCGCGCTGAACACCTACCTGGCGCTGAAGTACGCGCCGCAGGACGCCTGCCACTGCTGGGGCGGGGCGGCCGAGACCCTGGAGGACTCCCTCGCGGACTACTCGCTGGGCCAGTGGGCCGACCGGCTGAACCGCCCCGGCCAGCAGAAGAAGCTCGCCGCGCGCGGGGAGTACTGGAAGAACGTCTACAACCCCACCGCGACCGGCACCGACGGGTACGTGCAGGCCCGCAAGGCGGACGGAAGCTGGCTGACCGGCTTCTCGCCCTCGTCCGACGTGGGCTTCGCCCAGGGCACCAGCGCCACCTACAGCTGGATGGTGCCGCAGGACGTGAGCGGCCTGTCCGCGGCGATGGGCGGGGACGCCAGGGCGATCGCCCGGCTGGACTCGTTCTTCCACGACGACGCGGGCAACTGGGCGCTGATGAGCGGGAGCCCGCTGAAGTACGACCCGACCAACGAGCCCGGGATCCACATCCCGTTCCTCTACAACGGGCTCGGGGCACCGGCGAAGACCCAGGCCACGGTCCGGCAGATCCTCGACACCGTGTACGGCACCGGACCCGCCGGGCTGCCCGGCAACGACGACCTCGGCACCATGTCCGCCTGGTACGTCTTCGCCGCCGCCGGCATCTACCCGCAGGCCCCCGGCCGGGCTGAGGTGCTGCTCAGCGCTCCCGTCTTCCCGCGGATCGTCATCCGGCGCAGCAACGGCACCGTCCTGAACATCGAGTCCACCAGCACCGACGGTGACACCTACGTGCAGGGCACGACGCTGGACTCGGTGGCCCGCAGCCAGTCGTGGCTGCCCGAGTCGTTCGTCCGGGGCGGCGGCACGATCGCGTTCACCCTCGGCAAGGACCCCAGCGCGTGGGGCACCGCCGCCGCGGACCGCCCGATCGACCACGTCCCCTCGATCGACCACGTCCCCTCGGCCGCTGTGCCGGCCGCCCCCGCGGCGCGGTGACCTGCGGCGGGCCCCTCGTCGCCTAGATTCGCGGGTATGAGGGGTTCCGCCGCTGGACTCGCCTGTCTGGCGCTGCTCGCGGCGTGTTCGGGACCGGCGACGGGCGGAGTCCGGCCGTCGCCGTCCGCGAGCCGGGCCGCGGTGCCGTCCCCGTCCTCCGTGCCCGCCGGTGCCGTGCCGTCGGTGAGCCGGATCCTCGCCCAGGGACTCGCCCTGCCCTGGGGCCTCGCCTTCCTGCCCGACGGGAGCGCGCTGGTCACCGAGCGCAACACCGCGCTGATCAAGCGGATCACGGCGTCCGGCCAGGTCAGCACCCTGGGAAAGGTGCCCGGTGTGGCACCGGTGCCCGCCGGGGAGGGTGGCCTGCTCGGTCTCGCCGTGTCCCCGGCGTTCGGCACCGACGCCACCGTGTTCGTGTACTTCACGGCGGCGGCCGACAACCGGATCGCCAAGCTCACGGTCCGCGACGGGACCCTGGGCGTCCCCGAGCCGATCCTCACCGGCATCCCCCGGGGCCGGATCCACAACGGCGGCCGCCTCGCGTTCGGTCCCGACGGCATGCTCTACGCCGGGACGGGGGAGACGAGCGACCGCCCGCTGGCCCAGAACACCACCTCGCTGGGCGGGAAGATCCTGCGGATGACCCCCGCGGGCCGCCCGGCGCCCGGCAACCCGTTCACCGGATCCGTCGTCTACAGCTACGGGCACCGCAACGTGCAAGGCCTGGCGTTCGCGCGGGACGGCCAGCTCTGGGCCTCGGAGTTCGGCCAGAGCACCTGGGACGAGCTCAACGTGATCCGGGCCGGGGCGAACTACGGCTGGCCCACGCAGGAAGGAAAGGGATCCGGCGGGAGGTTCGCCGATCCGGTGGCGCAGTGGCGCGTCGCCGACGCCTCGCCCAGCGGTATCGCGATCGCCGGGGACGCCGTCTACATGGCCGCGCTGCGCGGGGAACGGCTGTGGCGGATCCCGGTCAGCGGCACCACGGCCGGCCCTCCCCGGGCGTACTTCACCGGCACCTATGGCCGGCTCCGCACGGTCGCCCTCGCCCCCGACGGATCCCTCTGGCTGGTCACGAGCAACACCGGCCGCAACACCCTGCACCCCGGCGACGACAAGGTGCTGCGGCTGACGCTGTCCTGACCAGCCGGGGCGCCGTTCTCCGTCAGGCGTGCTGCTTCTTGCGCAGCTTGCGGTCGTCGCGCAGCGGCAGCAGCAGGCTGTCCTCGGCGGGCTGGCCGGCCTGCAGTTCGCGGCCGCGCTCCATCTCGGCGTTGATCTCCGCGCCCAGCAGGATCGCGCAGTTGGAGATGTACAGCCACACCAGGAACGCGATGATCGCGCCCAGGCTGCCGTAGGTCTTGTTGTACGAGCTGAAGTTCGAGACGTAGAACCCGAAGGCGGCCGAGGCGGCGATCCAGGTCAGCAGCGCGACCGCCCCGCCCACGGTGAACCAGCGGAACCGGGGCTGGCGCACGTTCGGCGCGAACCAGTACAGCGTCGAGATCAGGATCGTGACGATCAGGATCAGGACCGGCCACTTGCCGATGTTCCACACGGTCACCGCGGTGTGGCCGATACCGAGGCGGTCGCCGATCCACTGCGCGACCGGTCCGCTGACGACCAGGCCCGCCGCGACCATTGCCACGGCGACCAGCGCACCCAGCGTGACGAGGATCTGCTGTGGCCGCAGCTTCCAGATCGGCCGCCCCTCCTCGACCTCGTAGATCGCGTTGGAAGCCCGGGTGAACGCCCCGACATAGCCCGACGCCGACCACAGCGCGCCCACCAGGCCGAAGACCAGGCCGAACCCGGCGGCCTTGCGCGCGTTCACGACCTCGGTGATCGGCCCCTTGAGCGCCGCGACCGCGGATCCGGCGCCCAGGTCCTTGATGACGTTGAGCAGCGTGTCGACGGTCTTGGGCCCGTTGGACACCAGCCCGACGAGCGCGACCAGCACGATCACGGCGGGGAACAGCGCCTGGATGCCGTAGTAGGTGAGCGCGGCGGCCCAGTCCGTGCAGTTGTCGTCCGAGAACTCCTTGAAACTCCGCTTGAGGATCCCCAGCCAGGACCGCTTCGTCAGCTTCGGCGGGCTGGAGGGCTTCGACGGATCGTCGGGGTCGAGGACGCCGTTCTGGCGGTCCGCGTCGAGGCCGTCCTCGCGGCGGTCCGGGTCCTGCCGGGCGTCCTGCTCGCGGGCTGCGTCGGAAGGCATCGGTGTACTCCCAGGAAGACGTTGTGTTCTCACTCTTGGTTGCCCACTAGCCACCGTTCGAAGCATTCAAACGCCCGCCGTTCTGTCGGAGGCGGGTGGGACGCTGTGCTCGGCCGGTGATCGTCGACGGTTCGCGGCGGTGCCGCGCGGGTATCACTGACCAGCCGCCCCCGAGTACCAGCACAGCAAACCGAGTACCCCACGAGCGCAGACAGGTGGTTCCCCATGGCACGCGGAGAGTCCCCCACCAGCGAACTGCCCGCCGCGCCGGGTGAACCGGCGGCCCCGGAGATCGTCGTCCGCGTCGACCGGCGGCGCGGCGTGCTCGGCCTGGCATTCCTCGTCGTCCTCGCGCTGGTGCTGCTGTTCGCCGTGCGCTCGTGCGAGTCGATCCTCGGCATGGCGAATCCCTTCAGCACCCGCACGACCGACCGCAGCCAGCCCGTGCTGCTCCAGTCCATCAAGGACCTGAGCCGCTTCGAGGCCGCCACCGCGAACATGCAGGTCATCGTCGACGTCGAGAAGGACGCCAAGTTCGTGCCCTCGGCGATCTACGGCACCCGCACGCTGTTCGTCGCGTCCGGCACCGTCGATGCCTATGTCGACTTCTCCGGGCTCGGATCGAAGGCGCTCACCGTCTCCGCCGACCGCAAGTCGGTCCGGGTGAGGCTGCCGAGCCCGGCTCTGGACAAGCCCAATCTCGATCCGGACCGCAGTTACGTCGTCACCGAGAAGATGGGCATCCTGGACCGGGTCGGGGCGTTTCTCGGCAACGATCCGAACCGCATCCAGCGGATCAACAGCGTCGCCGAACGCAAGCTCGCCGACGCGGCCGCCCAGTCCAAACTCGCCGCCACCGCCCAGCAGAACACCAAGGCCATGCTCACCGGCCTGCTGACCTCCCTGGGCTTCACCTCGGTCACCATCGACTTCACCGCCCCCTGACCCCTTTCCCCGCCGCGACCCGGCGAACTGCGTGCCGCTGTGCCGGTCCGAGACCAGCACGGCGGCACACTTCTCGCAGGCAGGGGTCTGCCCGCGGGGCATGGGAGCGCGCTTCCCCGCCGAAGCATCCGGACCGGCCCACAACC
>JAOPVE010000270.1 GCA_025963185.1 Actinomycetes bacterium | reverse complement strand
GCCGGGGCCAGCAGGGTCAGTGTGGACAGTTCCGCGATTGCCGCGATGGCCAGTCCTGCCCAGGCGAGCGGCCGCGGCAGGAGGCCGGCGAGCAGGCCGGGTACGGCGATCCCCGCCAGCAGCAGTCCGGAGAACACGACGTAGCCGACGCCGCCGGCCGCGAACGCGAGGTCGTGCAATGCGCGGATGACGGCCGGTTCGGCCGTGACCTCGGGCCGGGACAGCGCCCAGGTGAGGAGTCCGGACAGCGCAAGCATGACGGCGGCGGCCAGGCCACCGGCGAGGGCGATCGTGGCGCCGGGCGCGCGGATGCCGAGGTTACGCAGGCGCGCGGACGCTGTGGCGGCGTAGATCCCCAGCGGCACGGCGGCGCCGAACTGGGTGAACCCGCTGATCCGGACGGCGGTGTGCTGGTCGCGGAAGTATCCGAGGATCGTGGCGGCGGCGCCGAATGGTGACGGGTAGGGGTGTCCGCCGCTGATCGCTGTGCTGACCACCAGTCCACCCGCGAAGAGCGCGGTCGCCACCACGGCCAAGATTCCCAGCGGGGGGCCGCCCTGGCCCGGCCGCGCTTGGCTGGTGGTGGTCACACGATCACCCGCCCGCCGGACAGGTCGAGGGTGACCCCGGTGATCCACGACGAGGCGTCTGAGGCGAGGAACAGCGCGGCCTGGGCGACATCGCCGGGCAGGCCGATCCGGCCGAGTGGGAACGCCGTCGCGAGCCCGGCCAGCTGGCCGGGAGTCATGTGCTGCTGCATCTTCTCGTTGAGCACGGCGGACGGCGCCAGGCAGTTGACCCGCACCCGGTGGCGGCCGGCCTCCTTCGCCAGGTGGCGGGTGAGCATCGCGACCCCCGCCTTCGCCGCCGCGTACGCGATGTTGGCCTCGCTGGGCTGCCGCCCGGCCGCCGAGGACATCGTGATGATCGAGCCACCACCGTGTTCGATCATCGCGGGCAGGAACTCCGCGACGGTGAGGTAGACCGAGGTCAGGTCGGATTCGATCGTCGCGCGCCACCGCTGGGCTCCGAGCTGGGTGGTCGGCGCGGGAGCACCCGCTCCGCCGGCGAACGCCGCGAGGATCTCGACCGGCCCCAGAGTGCGCTCGATCATCGTCCGCAGGCCGGCGAGCGCGTCGTCGTCGGTGACGTCGCCCGGAGCGGCGATCGCCGTACCGCCGAGGTCCGTGATCTGCGTGACCACGGTGTCGATGGCGGCGCGGTCGCGCCCGTTGACCGCTATGTGTGCGCCGTTGGCCGCCAGGGCGCGGCAGGTCGCCGCGCCGATACCTCGCGACCCGCCCGTTACCAGCGCGATGCGCCCGGCGAGGTCGGGATACCGCGCAACATCGTTCTCTGCCATGAAGTATTCATAGCACAGAATAGTTGAGGACGATACGATGGTGAGATGACTGACGAATCGGCGCGGGCGAGCCGTCCGAACGGCGTGGCGTTCCTGCTGGCGCAGACGGGGGCGCACGCCGCCGGGCTGTTCGCCGAGCGGATCAGCGCTCTGGGCGTGACACCGGGCGACGTCGGGCTGCTGCGGATGGTCGCCGCCGCGCCCGGGCGGAGCCAGCGCTCGCTGGCGGAGGAGCTGGGCGTCGTCGCCAGCCGCGTCGTCGTGCTCGTTGATGGACTGGAGCGCCGCGGCCTGCTGCAGCGGCGGCGGGACCCGGCGAACCGCCGTAACCACGCGCTGCACCTGACCGCGGCCGGCGCGGAGGTCATGGCCGGCGTCCGGGCACTACGCCCGGCGCACGAGGACGAGATCTGCGCCGGCCTGGACGAGGCACAACGCCACCAGCTCGCCGAGCTACTCGGGATCATCGCCGGCCGGCAGGGCCTCGCGCCCGGAGTGCACCCCGGCTACCGGGCCGCACCGCAGCGGTCGTCCCGCGACGAGGGGGAGCGCGACCAAGGATCACCGCAGCTCCCGCGACCCTGACGCCACGCTGGGCGCGGGTCAGGGGTGGTCGGGTGGTGGGTCGAGGAGGTCGTCGCGCGGGCGCGGTTCGAGTTGCAGTTCGGCCCACACGACCTTGCCGGGGCTGTAACGGCGGGTTCCCCAGCGGTCGGCGAGCGCGTCGACGATGGTGAGCCCCCGGTGCCCCGCGTCGTAGGGACCCGCCGTCGTGAGCGTGGGCGGTTCGGCGTTGTGGTCGACGACCTCGAGAATCACGGCCCCCGGGGTGCGGTACAGCCGCACTTCGAAGGGCGCGGCCGAGTGCTGGATCGCGTTCGCGGCGAGTTCCCCGACGATGACCGCGGCCCGGTTGGCCTTCTCGGTGAGGTTCCACCCGTCCATCACCCGGAGGGTGAAGGCGCGAGCAGCGGCGGCGGACCCGGGGCTGGCGGAGAACCAGTGGCTGGGATCGGCGCTGCCGCCGTCCTCGCCGGAGCGGATGAGGAGCACGGTGGTCTGGTGGGCCGCGTGCTCGCAGGACAGCGCGCGGGCCAGCGCCGTGCAGACGGGCCCGGCGGAACGGCCCCCGCGAGTGGACAGCCGCGCCTCCGAGATAAGGCTGACGAGCATGTCGGCGTCCGGTGGCCCGGCCGGGCAGGCGGCCGGTTGCAGGCAGAGCACCAGTGAGGATCCGGCGGGGAAGGGCACGTACACCGACTGGTAGGCCCCGTGTCCCGCGCCGAGGGGAGGGCTGGCAGTGCTGGGCAGGAGGGTCGTCGATCCACACGGAGCGACGACGGCGGGTGGGCAGGGCCCGGCGCTGGACAGTTCGAGGGATCGGCTGGCGCCGTCGTGGACCCCGTAGACCGCCGTGGCGCGCGCTTCCGGGCCCGCTAGTACCGCGTCCAGGGCCGACAGGGCGACCGCGCTGAGGACGCCCTGGTCAGCGCAGTCACGGCTGGCCGCACGCAGGTGTTCCCTGAAGTGGCGCGCGGTCGCCTGGTCGTCCGCGTCGACCGCGCCGACTGACAGCGCCGCGCGCCCCTTGGCCAGCGGAAACACGTCGGCCCATGTCGCCCGCCCGGCGCCCGCGGCTGTGGCGGGATACGAGCGGGCCACCAGGTGGATGCCGCCCGTGCCGCCAGCCGGGCGCTGACCAGCGGCGTCCGGATGCCCGTCGGTCATCAGCCGGCGCTTCAGGCGAGCGAGAGCGCGACGACGGCGATGTCGTCCGCCGGGGGCTGGTCGGCCTGGCCGAGTAGCGTCCGCACCGCCGAGACCACGGACTCCGCGGTGGGCGCACCGGCCTGTACCAGGGCCGCGAGCAGCTCAGCTTGCCCGAGGCGCTCGCCGCCGCGGCGGGCGTCGGTGACACCGTCGGTGTAGAAGACCAGCGCCTCGCCCTTGGCCAGCCGGAGCCGGGTCTGGCCGTAGCGGTGGCTGGCCAGCCAGCCCAGGATCGGCCCGGCATCCTCGGCCGGCTCGGCGGTGCCCGGGCGAACCAGGATCGCGGGCGGATGGCCGGCGTGCGACAGCTCGATGTCGGCGTACCCGTCGCCCACCTCCACGAACGCCAGCGCGGCGGTGCAGTGCCGCGGCTCGTAGGCCTCCCGCTGGTCGAGCTCCACCGCGGTGCTGACCTCGCTCAGCACGGCGCCGGGCGTGTCGGCTCGCAGCGCCGCCCCACGCAATGTGTAGCGGACCAGGGCGGTGAGCGCGGCCGCCTCGGCGCCCTTGCCCGACACGTCCCCGACGGTGACCGCCCAGTGGCCGTCCGGGCGCGGGAACACGTCGTAGAAGTCGCCGCCCACCTCGTCGCTGGACCCCGGCTGGTGAAAAGCCGCCAGCTCCACGCCGGGGACGTTCGGCAGCTCCGGCGGGATCAGGGTGCGCTGCAGGGTTCGCGCGATCCTGGTCATGCGCACCTTCTCGCGGCGCTCCGCCTCGGCCCGCTCGCGTTCGCGCTCCACGGTCTGCATGGCCGCGAGCCGCAGCTCCAGCTCGTCGAGGACCAGCGTGGCGAGCTTCGCGAGGTTGGCGACCTCGTCCGGGGTGGTGTCCCGCGGAACCATGTCCAGGACGTTCAGCGTGCCGAGCTTGTAGCCGTCCCGGGTGATGATCGGCGCGCCGAGGTAGAACCTCACCCCCAGCTCGCCGCGGACCAGGGCGTTGTTCAGCGTGCGCGGATCGGTGACGGCATTGCACACGAGGAACGGATTGTCGTCCAGGATCGCCGCCGCGCAGAACCCGATCTGCCGGGCGACCGAGTCGAACTCGGCGCCGTGGTGTGCCTTGAACCAGATCCGGTCCTCGTCGACGAAGGTGATCGTGGACACGGGGACGCTGAAGAGGCTGGCCGCGATCTCGGCGATCCGGTCGAACGCGCCTTCGGGAGGCGAGTCGAGGATGTCGTACCGGCGGAGCGCGGCCAGGCGCTGTTCCTCGTCGGGAGGTAGCGGCGCGTCGAGCTGGTCAGAGGAGTTCCAGTAGCCGCCGAGCTGAGTTTCGATGCCCATTCCGCGCTCCCGAGTCGGTCGTGCTCGTCAATCCTAGGACTGTCTGGCAGGCTCATGTGCATGGTTCTCTCGGTATCCGGACGGCACGTCGGCCACAGCGTCGCATGTGGAGTCCTCACGGTGTCCGGGGAGATCGACATCGCCACGTACGCGGTGCTGCGATCTGCATTGGACAGTCTGCACCAGGGCGGCGCCCGGCGGATCGTGGTCGATCTCAGCGAGGTCCCCTACTGTGACTCCACGGGCATCGGGGTGCTCGCCCTGTACGCCAAACGCCTGCTCGAGGCCGACGGCCGCTTGGAGGTCACCGGCCTGAGCCCGGCGGTCGCCGAGATCTTCTCCGTCGCCGGGCTCACCGCGGTCGTGCCGTCCTTCGCCACGGTGGAATCCGCACTGCGAGGCGCGTAGTACCGCGCTCGCGTCAGCTGAGCCGCCGCATCGACTGCGACGGCCGACCGCGAGGGATCGGTGCGCCGGTCAGGCGCCGTCCTGTGCCCGCGGTGCCCGTTCGGCGGCCAGCAGCTGGGAGACCCTCGCGATCAGTTCGGCCGCCGCGAACGGCTTCTCCAGCAGGCTCACCCCGGGGTCGAGCCGGCCCTGGGAGGTCAGCGCGGAGCCGACGTACCCGGACATGAACAGCACGGGTGTGCCCGGCCGCTGCGCCAGGAACCTCTCCGCCACCTCCTTGCCGAGCATCTCGGGCATGAGGACGTCCGTGAGCAGGAGATGGATCTCCGCGTCGTGGCCGGCGATCATCGCCAGTGCCTCGGCGCCCCCCGACGCCGCGAGTACCTGGTATCCGGCGCGGATGAGATGCCGCCGCGTCACCTCGAGCAGCGCGGGTTCGTCCTCCACCAGCAGCACGGTCTGACCTGTTCCCACCGGGGCCGCGGGGACGACGGTCTCGTCCACGGCGGGAACCTCGTCGGTCGCGGGAAGCAGGATCGTGAACGTCGTACCCTGGCCGGGGCTGGACTCGACCTGCACGCTGCCGCCCCCCTGGGTGACGATCCCGTACACCGTGGCCAGGCCCAGTCCCGTCCCGGATCCCTTGGCCTTGGTCGTGAAGAACGGCTCGAAGGCGCGCTCGGCGATCTCGGGCGGCATTCCGGTCCCGGTGTCGATGACCTGGAGCTGGACGTGGCGGCCTGCCACCAGGCCGGGCCGGGAGGCGGCCATTGTGGGGTCGATCTCGATGTTCCTGGTCCTGATCGTCAGCGTGCCGTCGCCTCCCGGCATGGCGTCGCGCGCGTTGACCGCGAGGTTGAGCAGCACCTGCTCGATCTGGCCGAGGTCGGCCCACACGGGCCACAGGTCGTCGGCGAGATCCGTCACGAGTTTGGCGTCTTTGCCGACGGTGCGCCGCAGCAACTGCTCGACGGCTGCCACACTCGCGTTGACGTACAGGGCGCGGGGCTGGACCA
This sequence comes from Actinomycetes bacterium, assembly GCA_025963185.1. Lineage (GTDB taxonomy): Bacteria > Actinomycetota > Actinomycetes > Mycobacteriales > Cryptosporangiaceae > RYN-140. Next base: position 2,128 of record JAOPVE010000270.1, on the reverse strand, counting down.
CCTCGCGCCGCCCGAAGACGAGCAGTTGCTGGGTGAGGGCCGCGGCCCGCTCGGCGGCGTGCGTGATCCGGCCGACATCCTCACGGACGGCCGCCCACCGGCCTGTGGTGTCCGACGCCGCCGCGCTGGTGATCTCCTCCGAGACGAACGCGGTGAAGCCCAGAATCACCCCGAGCAGGTTGTTGAAGTCGTGTGCCACTCCGCCGGCGAGCTGGCCGAGGCTCTCCAGCCGCTGTGCCTGGTGTAGCCGCACCCGCATGGCGGCATGGTCGTGCTCCGCGCGCACCCGTTCGGTCACGTCACGCAGGACGCCCTGGACGGCGACGAGCCGCCCGTCGGCGTCCCGGATGCCGGCGGCCCGCTGCTCCATCCAGGCGGAGTCACCGTTGCGGCGCCGCCACCGCAGCAGCATCAGGTCCGGGCTCGGCGACCGCCAGGACTCTTCCATGACGTGCTCGTCGTCGGGAGCGACCGTCTTGAACAGCCGGGCGGGGTCGCCCATCAGCTCCTCGGGCTCGTACCCGGTGATGGCCGTGACGGCCGGGCTGAGGTACTCGACCTCGGCGTGGGGGAGCAGCCTGCACCGGAAGATGATGTCCTGGGCGTGCTCGGCGAGCAGCCGAAACCGCTCCTCGCTCTCGCGCAGCGCGGCCTGGCCCTGCCTGCGCTCGCGCCGGATCTCCGCCTCGCGCAGCTCCCGCTGGATCGCCGGTGCCAGCCGCGCGAGCCGATCCTTGAGAACGAAGTCGTGCGCGCCGGCCCGCATGAGGGCCGCGGCGGACTCCTCGCCGATCTGGCCGGACACCAGGATGAACGGGATGTCGAGCTCGCGTTCGTGGAGCAGTCCCAGCACGCTTTCGGCGCTCAGGCTCGGCAGGTTGTAGTCACACAGCAGCACGTCGGGCAGAGTCTCGGCGGCGAGCGCCGCGGTCACGCCGTCCAGCGTCTCGACTCGCTGGTAGTCGACGGTGAGGCCGCTTCGGCGGAGCCGGTCGACGACGAGCACAGCGTCGTCGTCGTTGTCCTCGACGACGAGTAGGTGAACGGGTGGGCTCATCGGTCCTCCTCCGCGGGCGATGCCTCGTTCAGCAGGAGCCAGTAGATCCCCAGGATCCGTGCCGTCTCGACGAAGTCACTGAAGGCGACCGGTTTGCGCACGAAGCTGTTGGCGCCGAGCCGGTAACTCTCGATGACGTCACGCTGCTCGTTGGAGGTGGTCAGCATGATGACCGGGAGACTGCGGCATCCTCCGTGAGCACGGATCCGCCGCAGCACCTCCAGCCCGTCGAGCTTGGGCAGCTTGACGTCGAGGAGCACGATCGCGGGTTTGAGTGGTGCGGCGCCGCCGGCGGGGATCAGGTAGGCGAGCGCCTCCTCACCGTCCCGGGCGACGACGATCGAGTTGGTGATGTCGTTCTTGGCGAACGCCCGCCGGGTCAGGAGGACGTCGTCGGCGTTGTCCTCGACCAGAAGGATCGGGGCGTTATTAATGAGAGTGCTCCAGTCTGGCCGGCGACTCGGCGGTGAGCCGGCCGGGAAGCGTGAAGGTGAAGGTCGCGCCCTTGCCGGGTTCACCTTCTGCCCGCACGTCGCCACCGTGCCGGCGGACGATGCGCTGGACGGTCGCCAGCCCGATGCCGGTGCCCTCGAACTCCGCCGAGGTGTGCAGCCGTTCGAAGGCGCCGAAGAGCTTGGACGCGTACCGCATGTCGAAGCCCGCGCCGTTGTCGCGTACCTGAAAGGTGAGCTGGCCGTCCGCACGCGATCCTGACTGGACCTCGATCCGGGCGTTCGGCGTCTTGGAGGTGAACTTCCAGGCGTTCGAGAGAAGGTTCTGGAGCACCGAGTCCAGCAGCACCCGGTCGCCGGGGGCCGTCATGCCGTCCTCGATGACGACGGTGACCTCGCGGTCCGGCTCGTGGCCGCGCAGCTCCGCGGTCACGGTCCTGGCCATCTCACTGAGGTCGACCTGTTCGCGGCGCAGCTCCGACCGGGTCGTGCGGGAGAGCTTGAGCAGATCGTCGATCAGGCGCCCCATGCGCTGCGTGGCGACGCGCATGCGGCTGAGGTAGTCCCGGCCGTTCTCGTCGATCCGGCCGGCGTAGTCCTCGAGCAGGATCTGGCTGAA